>JBAYTD010000013.1:0-36722 GCA_041675805.1 Lysobacteraceae bacterium | reverse complement strand
CGGGGGCGACGATCTCGCCGTGCGCGGCCAGTGCGGGCAGGATCGGCAGCCAGTTTTCCTTGCTGCCGGTGAAGCCGTGGATCAGCACGGTCAGCGGCGCATCCGCTGCCGGGCGGGCGCGCGCTTCGACGCCCAGCAGCGACCAGCGATGGCCGGCGGCGACGAGGCTGGATTCGCTGGCCCCGGCCTGCCAGCGCTGACGGGCGAACTCGGCTTCCAGCAGCCATTGCGGCCGGCACCAGCCGATGGCGAGGTAGGCCAGCAGCAGGCCGGCCAGTGCCGCCAGCGCGAGGATGCCCAGGCGGCGTCGGCGGCTCATGGCGATTGCGTGTCGCTGGCTGCCGATCCGGCGGCGGACTTGGCCTCCAGCAGGGCCTGCACCGACTGCGTGGTCAACGGGTGGTAGCCCGGCCGCGCCTGCTCGAACACGCGGCGGGCGAAATCCATGCCTTGTTCGCTGTCGGCCAGCGCGGCATAGATCGGCATGATCAGCTTGCGTCGGCCGATCCGCTTGAGGAAGTCGGCAATCGCCGGGCGCGCCTCGAAATAGCCGCTGCGCTCGGCCAGCGGATACCAGCGCATGGCGATCTCGCCGTTGCCGGTGCCGGTGAAGCGGAACACGGCGTCCAGTTCCACCAGCCGCTCGCCGGGCAGGGTGGGCGGCATGCCGTCGAGGAAATGGATCCACTCCTGGCTGATCCAGCCGCGCGTGTCGATGTCCGCCGCGACCAGGTCGTCATCCAGCCATTGCCGGCGCACGGCATCGACCTTGGCCAGCCGCTCCGACTGCGTGATTGGCGCGGAATCGGGCACGCCCGGTTCATGCAGCCAAGCCTCGATGTCGGCCTCGCTGACAGCCTCCGGTGCCTGCGCCATCAGTTCGGCGCGCAGGAAGGCGAGGAAGTCATCGGTGCTGACGACGCCGAAGGCATGGCTGTCGAACCACTTGCGCAGGAACGGATCGAACGCCTCGCGGCCGAAGCGGGTTTCGAGGAAATACAGGAACCATTGACCCTTGGCGTACGGCACGCCGGTCAACGCCTCGTCGGGATCGACGCCGGGCATGGCGTCCAGCGCCAGCTTCTGCCGCGCCGGGGCCATGTCGGCCAGCTCCGCGCGCAGTTCGTTCTCGTTCAACAGGCGCTCCATCTGCGCCTGCTCGACGCCGTAGACGGCCTCGACGATGCGGTTCTCGACATAGGTGGTGAAGCCCTCGTTGAGCCACATGTCCTTCCAGCTTGCATTGGTGACCAGATTGCCGGACCAGGAATGCGCCAGCTCGTGGGCGACCAGCGACACCAGCGACTTGTCGCCGGCGATGACCGTCGGCGTGATGAAGGACAGACGCGGATTCTCCATGCCGCCGAAGGGGAAGGACGGCGGCAGGATCAGCAGGTCGTAACGCTCCCAGCGATAGGGGCCGTACAGCGCTTCCGTGGCCGCGATCATGCGCTCGGTATCGTCGAACTCGGCCAGCGCGGCGTCGATGACGGCCGGTTCCGCCCAGATGCCGGCGCGCTCGGAAATCGGCTTGAACACCAGATCGCCGGCGGCAATCGCCATCAGATAGGAGGGGATCGGCTGGCGCATGCGGAACACGTACTTGCCATCGCGCGGCTCGTCCGGCGCGTTGTCGGCGCTCATCAGCACGCGCAGCGCCGGATCGGTGCGCACGCTGGCGCTGTAGGTGTAGCGCACGCCGGGCGTGTCCTGCAGCGGTGCCCAGGAGCGCGCATGGATCGCCTGCGACTGGCTGAACAGGAAGGGATGGGTCTTGCCGGCGGTCATCTCCGGCGTCAGCCATTGCAGCCCGGACGCCTGCGGCGAAGTGCGATAGCGCACCCGCACCGAGTCGTACTGCCGGCGCATCAGGATTTCCAGCCGGCTGCCGAAGATCGGATCGCGCTCGGCCAGGCTCCAGCGCAACGTCCGCCAGCCGCCATCGGCCGTCTTGCCGAGCACCTTCTCGATCTCCAGATCGCGCGTGTCCAGCACCAGCGTGCGATGCGCCGGGTCTTTCCAGGTCAGCGCCAGATCGGCCGTACCGCGCAGGGTCCTGGTCTTGAAGTCGACCACCAGATCAAGCCCAAGATCGCGGATGACGACCTTGTCCGGCTCGGCCCAGGAATGCTCGTCCGCCCGCCGCTCGGCGTGCACGGCAAGCGGCAACAGGATGGACAGGCAGGTCAACAGACGGGTCAACGGCAATCGCATGGTGGGCAGCGCCAAGGTCGGGAAAAAGACAGTGTAGGCCGGGGACGGATCGGCTGCGACGAATCCGTCGTCTCCCGGGCGCAGCACCGGCAGCACCGGGTGGGCTGTTCTGCGTTAACTCTGGGAAGCAGATCTCGCAGGCATGTCCGAAGCGCTGGGCATGGCTCGCTATAAATGCATCGGGTGACGTTGTCATTGACCGCCGCTGCGCGCGGTTCAGGCACAGCCCGATGATCGTGCTGTCAGCATGAAACCGACTCCCCGACCTGCCTCAACGCTGCGCCACTGCCGCCCGCTGTGAGGGCCACGGCCTTGCGGGGAGCCTTGCGCCAGAGTGCTTGACAGACAGGTTGAGGCAGTACACTGCGTCCCATGCCGGTGCCAGTGAAAATTCCGGGTTATCGGATCGTGCGCGAGATCGGTCGCGGCGGGATGGGCACGGTGTTCCTGGCCGTGCAGGAGTCGCTGGGCCGTGAAGTCGCGCTCAAGCTGCTGATGCCGCAACTGGTCGCCGATGCGGTGGCCTGTGAGAGGTTCTTGCGCGAGGGTCGCATCGCGGCCCGGTTGGCGGGTCGCCACATCGTCAGCGTCCATGATGTGGGCGTCCATGACGGGCAGCCGTATCTGGCGATGGAGTACATGGCCGGCGGTGCGGTCGCCGTCGGCGAACCGCTTGCGCCCTCTGCGGCGCTGGAAATCGTGCGTGAAATCGCCCTGGCGCTGGATCATGCGCACAGGGAAAACGTGATCCATCGCGACCTGAAGCCGGAGAACATCCTGCGCCGCAAGGATGGTTCCTTTGCGCTGGCCGATTTCGGCATCGCCTGTGCGTTGCGCGTCGACGACGACAGCGATCCGGCGCTGACGCGCGAGGGCACGACGGTCGGCACGCCGTACTACATGAGTCCCGAGCAGTTGCAGGCGCGGCCGCTGGATGGGCGCTCGGACCTGTATTCGCTGGGCGTGGTGCTGTACCAGTTGCTCACCGGCCGGTTGCCCTATCGCGGTACCGATGATGTGCCGGTCGGCATGCAGCACGTGCATGCACCGGTGCCGCGCCTGCCCGAGGGGCTGGGTCGCTATCAGGTGTTGATCGACACCTTGATGGCCAAGTCGCCGGCGCAACGTCCGGCCACGGGTGCGGAGCTGGCGCAGCGGATCGAGGCGATCCAGACCAATCCGGGCATGGCGGCCGTCACCCAGGCGATGGATGCGGCCGCGCCGGCAAGGGGCAAACGCTGGGTGTTGGCGGCGGGGTTGGTGATCGCCTTGGGCAGCATCGGCGGGTATGTCGTGAGCAAGCGCCTGCCGGCGTCCGTGGCGGTTCCGCCCGGTGCGGCGACGGGGCAGAACGATGTGTCGGCAGCGCCGGTGACGGTCGGACAAAGCATTGCCGTGTTGCCGCTGGTCATTGCCGGCGGCGATGCCGATCAGCAGTATTTCTCCGATGGGCTGTCGGAAGCGCTGATCATGGCGCTGTCGCAGTTCGACGGGTTGAAGGTGATCGGCCGCAACTCCGCGTTCCAGTTCCGCGACAGCAAGGACGACAGCGCCACCATCGGTCGCAAGCTGGGCGTGGCGCACCTGCTCGAAGGCAGCGTGCAGCGCGCCGCCGACATGGTGCGCATCAGTGTCCAGCTCATCCGCGCGGCTGACGGCAGCACGGTGTGGTCGCAGCGCTACGACCGGCCGTACAAAGACCTGTTCGCCCTGCAGGACGACATCACGCAGGCCGTTGCCGGTGCCCTGCATACGAAGCTGCTTTCGCCCGCCGAACTGGCGAAACAGGCCGACCGGCCGCCCAGCGGCAATCTCGACGCCTACAAGGCCTATTTGCAGGGCTCGAAGCATTGGCACGAGAACGAGTTCACCGAGGCGGCCGAGTTCCTGACCCAGGCGGTGCAACTCGACCCCGACTATGCCATCGCCTGGGCGCAGTTGTCCGGGGCGCGCAGTACGGTCGCCACGTTCTCCAACGAGTCGCCCGAGCTGGCCCGCGAGCAGATGCGCGAGGCGCGCGAGGCAGCGGACCGGGCGCTGCAACTGGCACCCGCCTTGGGTCCGGCGCATGCGGCCCGCGCTTACCTGCAGTTCTACGGTTTTGATCATCAGGGCGCTTTGGCCGAGTGCCGCCGCGCGGTGCAGCAGGCACCCACCGATGGCACCGTCCTGAATGGCTGTGGTCATACCCTGGCCGGCATCGGAAAACTGGGCGAGGCAATCCGGCTGCGCGAGCGCCTGCTTTCCATCGAGCCGCTGCACCTCGTCAACGACTTCAATTACGCGGAATTGTTGATGGCGGCCGGACGGCTGGACGAGGCGGAAAAATACCTTCGCATCGCCGAGGGCTTGTCGAATCCGTATCCATACGGACACATGATGATCGCGCTGTTGCGTGGTGATGACGAGGCGGCACTGGAAATCGCCACGCGGATGCCCGTTGCCAGCCGCGATCAATACCTGCTGCTGGCGGCGCAGGTCGGGCCGGACCGCACGGCGGCGGATGCGGTGCTGGCGAAGGCCGGTGCCGACGACGCCTGGCCGCCAAAGGCGTTCAATCACACCCGTGCGTATCAGATTGCGCAGGCCCATGCCTTGCGCGCCGATGCCGACCAGACGATGGAGTGGCTGGAGCGCGCTTCGACCGCCGATCTGCTGTTCCTGTTGACCGACCCGATCATCCTGCGCTGGCGTGATGATCCACGGCTGATCGAGTTCTGTCGCCGGGTCGGCCTGCCGTCACCGCACGAAAGCGAGGCGTTGAGCATCGACCAGATTCGCGCCAGGGTTGGTGGCAAAAGCTGAAGGCTGGCCGGAGTCGCGACGAACGTCGGGCAGAACGTCGCTGCCATGGGTGGCCGCGTTCCGTGAAAATCGACGTGGGATTAGCTTTCCCGCGCCACTGCGCCGGTCTTCAGGCGGTCCAGCACCTGGCTCATGGCGCGGTCGAAGGCGGCGTCGACTTCGCGCAGGCTGAGTTTGCCCTCCGCCATCAGGGCGGCCAGTTCTTCCGCCGACACCGTGCACATGCGCAGGCCACGGCGGTTGACGAACAGCATCCGCGAGGAGATCGGGCTGATCCAGCTCAGTTTGGCCGGCTGGGTGGAGCCGTCGGCTTCGACGAACTCGACCCAGGCACCGACCTTGAGCTGCTTGACCTGCTCGATCAGCTCGGGCAGGGCGTGGCGGGTGTCGACGTCCAGTTTCAGGTCGCCGTCGACCGCCTTGCTGGCCGGCGGTTCCGGCTCCGGTTCGGTGGCCAGGGTGATCAATTCCAGTACCGGCGGGTCTTCCTCTTCGACCGGTTCGGCGACCGGCTCGGGGGCTTGCGGCGGTTTGTCCGGGGTTGTGGCGGCGGCAGGCGACGTCGCGCTTTGCGCGGCGGGCGATGCGGGTCGGGCGGCGGGAGCGGGCGTTGCCGGGGTTGGCTTCGGTTTCGGTTTTGGCGCTGCCGGTTCGGCGGCGGGCGGACGCGGGCGCACCGCGTGCAGGGCACCGATGATTTCGGTCAGCGCCAGTCGCGCGGCATCCTCGGGCTGGCCGGCGCTGCGCATCGCCGGCAGCAGTTCCTCGCTCAGGCCGCGCGGCGGCTCGCTGCCGGCTTCGCAGGCCAGCAGCGCCAGCCACAGTTTGACGCCGGGCGAGCGGGCCTCGCGGAAGGCCTCGGAATCCACGCCTTCGCGCAGGGCGATCATGGTCAGGTGGTGGGTCCAGTCGCGGCGCAGGAACTCGCCGATGGGCTTGGGCACGGCGCGCCGGCCGACCAGGCTGTCGAGTTCCAGCGTGGCTTCCAGCCGGGCTTCCTCCAGCCGCTCGCGGCCGCGCTGCGCATCGGCGGTGCGTTGTTCGGCCAGCGCCACGCGGCGCTTGTGGCGTTCGAGGAAGTCGGAAAATTCCGCCTCGGCGTTGGTGAATACCGTGGTGTCGTCGTCGAAGCTGTCGATCAACTGCTCGCTGACCTCGAACACCTTGGTCAGGAGTTCGCGCTCGGCCGGCGCGTCGCCGGCGTTGCCGTCGCAGGCCTCGGCAAACTGGTTCAGCAGTCGCCGCGCCGGGTGCTGCTTGTGCGCGAACATGCGCCGGTCGAGCATGGCGATCTTGGCGTAGGGCACGTACAGACGCACCAGGCGCTCACGCACTTCGCGGCTGAAGTGGCCCTGGTCGAGCAGGGTGTCGAACAGCATGCCGACCATGGTCAGCGCCTGGTCGTCGTGTGGCTCCAGCCGCATGCCCGGCTTGGCCCGGCCCAGCGAGACGGCGGTGCGCAAAAGCTCGGTGCGCAGCAGTTCGCCGAACTCGGCGTGACGGTCGTCGACGGCGGCCATCAGGGTCGGTGTTGGCTGGCGTTGCAGGCGGCTGAGGACGACGAGGGCGGTGGCCGAATCCAGCGCCGGTGGTTCCGGCGTGCCGCTCGGCTGCGCCGGTGCGTGCGGGTGGGCGTGGGTGCCGCCCTCGTGCGTGCGCTTGCCTTCGAGGTAACTGGCAAACATCTCGCGCATGGCGAGGTAGATCGGGTCCGGGCCGTCGCTGGGTGCCGGTGCCCAGCCGCCGGGCATCGCTGCCGGGTCGATCATGCCGGCATCCAGCGACGGCGCTGCCAGCGGTTCGACGGTTTCCCAGCCGAGGTTGTTCTCGGCCGGCTCGGCGGCCGGCGGGCGTGCCGCCGCTGCCTGGCGCCGCACGCGCAGCGGCTGCGCCTGCACTGCCACGCCGCGCGCCTGCAGCAGGCGTTGCAGGTCCTCGATGACCTTGCCCAAGTCCGTCGCCAGTCCGCGCTCCAGGTGCTTGAAGGCGACCAGCCGCCATTCGATGGCGTCGAGGATCGGCTCCAGCGCGTCGCGCCAGGCGACGGCGATCAGCAGCGGCGAAAGCGGGTGCTCCTTGATCGGCAGCTCGGCGATGCCGGCGACCTTGGCCAGGGCGCGGCCGAGCCGTTCCAGCTGCTCGCCGTGGCGGCGCTCGATGGCGCTGGCCAGGCGCTCGCAGGTGAGCTGCTCTTCCAGCACATCGGCGTCGATCAGGCTGAATTCCATCGCCTCGGGCAGCACCTCGGCGTCGTTCTGCGGCGGCAGTTGCTTGGGCCGTCCCAGCGCGGCGAACGCCTCGCCGACGCGGCTGGCCACCGCCGCTTCCACATTGGCGCGCTGCCGGCGCAACTCGCGCAGCACGTCGAACAGCATCTGCTGGCCGCTGTGGCCCTGCTGCCAGACATCGAACAGGGCGTCGTCCGTCTTCTCCAGCACCTGGCCGAGCACGGGCGTCAGGCGGCGCATTGCCAGTACCCGAAGCTCGTTCAGCAGCGTGATGTCGGTCATCTCGTTACGGACGGGGGACGATGGGATGGGTGGGATGATGGCAGATCATGGCGCGCGACCGCACCCCGCAGCGACGCCAGGCACGAGCCGTGCAGCTTCCCGCGACCACGCCTACACCCGATGGCCGGAGTGGATGGCGACGATCCCCGCGGACAGGTTGCGATGCGCGCAGCGCGCGAAGCCGGCCTCGGCCATCATCGCCTGCAGCGCTTCCTGCGGCGGATGCTTGCGGATCGACTCGGCCAGATAGCGATAGCTGTCGGCATCGCCGGCGAACAGGTTGCCCAGCCGTGGCAGCACCTGGAAGCCGTGGAAGTCGTAAAGCGGGCGGAACCACGGCGGCCGTACCTGCGAGAACTCCAGCACCAGCGCCCGACCGCCGACCTTCAGCACGCGCCGCATCTCGCGCAGCGCCTGCGCCTTGTCGGTGACGTTGCGCAGGCCGAAGGCGATGGTGACGAGGTCGAAGCTGGCATCGGGGAAGGGCAGCGCCTCGGCGTTGAGGCGGGTCCAGCGCAGGCCGTCGACCATGCCGCGGTCGGTCAGCCGGTCGCGGCCGACGGCCAGCATCTCGTGGTTGATGTCGCCGACCACCACCTCGCCGTCCGTGCCGACCCGGGGCAGCAGCAGGGCGGCGATGTCGCCGGTGCCGCCGGCCAGGTCGAGCACGCGGTCGCCACGGGCGACGCCGCTGGTGGCGACGAAATGGCGCTTCCAGACCCGATGCAGGCCGACGCTCATCAGGTCGTTCATCAGGTCGTACTTGCCGGCGACGGAACTGAACACGCGGCCGACCAGCTTCTGCTTGTCGGCGCGGGGAACCTCTCGGAAGCCGAAATCGGCGGTGGACGGGTCGGATTCGTTCATCGGCCGATTATGGCATTGCCGGCCGGCGCGAACCTTGATCCGGGTCCGGTTGGCGGCTGCGCCCGTGTCGGGCGCGGGCCGCACGGAACACGCTGGTCAGCTCAGCGCCAGCGCCGCCGGGGTGTAGTCGTAGCCGAGCGTGCGCGCCACCGCCTCGTAGGTGACCTTGCCGGCGTGGACGTTGAGGCCGTTGAGCAGGTGCGGATCGTCCAGCAGCGCCTTGCGCGGGCCCTTGTTGGCCAGTTGCAGGGCGAACGGCAAGGTGGCGTTGGTCAGGGCGAAGGTCGAGGTGCGGGCGACGCCGCCGGGCATGTTGGCGACGCAGTAATGGATGATGCCGTCGACCTCGTAGGTCGGGTCCTGGTGCGTGGTCGCCCTGGAAGTCTCGAAGCAGCCGCCCTGGTCGATGGCGACGTCGACCAGCACCGAGCCGGGCTTGAGCAGGGACAACTGCCGCCGGTTGACCAGCTTCGGCGCGGCCGCGCCGGGGATCAGCACCGCGCCGATCACCAGGTCGGTGTTGGGCAGCAGTTCTTCGATGGTGTCGGTGGTGGAGTACAGCGTGGTCAGGCGGTCGCCGTAGATTTCGTCGATGTACTTGAGCCGGTCCAGCGAGCGGTCGAGGATGGTGACGCGGGCGTTCAGGCCCATCGCCATGCGCGCCGCGTTGAGGCCGACCACGCCGCCGCCGAGCACCAGCACTTGGCCTGGCTTGACCCCCGGCACGCCGCCGAGCAGCACGCCGGAGCCGCCCTGCGCCTTCTGCAGCGCGTGCGCGCCGGCCTGGATCGACATCCGCCCGGCGACCTCGCTCATCGGTGCCAGCAGCGGCAGGCCGCCCTTGTGGTCGGTCACCGTCTCGTAGGCGATGGCGGTGCAGCCGGACTTCACCAGCGCGGCGGTCTGCGGCGGATCGGGTGCCAGGTGCAGGTAGGTGTACAGCGTCTGGCCGGGGCGCAGCATCGCGCACTCGACCGGCTGCGGCTCCTTCACCTTGATGATCATCTCGGCGCGGGCAAAGATTTCCTGCGCCGTGTCGACGATCTCGGCCCCGGCCTTGACGTACATCTCGTCGGTCAGGCCGATGGCCTTGCCGCCGTCCTTCTGCACGATCACCTGATGGCCGTTCTGCACCAGTTCGCGCGCGCCGCCCGGCGTCAGCCCGATGCGGTATTCGTGGTTCTTGATTTCCTTCGGTACGCCGATGAGCATGGCTTGGATCCTGGCGAAAGTGGCGGATGGTCAGGGCGTGCGGCGGATGGCTTCGGCCAGCCGGGCGACGATCTGTTCGATGTGGTCGGGCTCGATGATCAGCGGCGGCGACAGCGCGATGATGTCACCGGTGACGCGGATCAGCAGGTCATGGTCGTGGAAGCAGCGCTGGAACGTCTCGAAGGCGCGCGCACCCGGCGCGCCCCCGCGCGCGGCCAGCTCGATGCCGGCCACCAGGCCGATGGTACGGATGTCGATGACGTTTGCCAGCCCGCGCAGGCCGGCGTGCAGCGCCTGCGTCCAGTGCTCCTCCAGCGCGATGGCGCGCTCGAACAGGCCCTCGTCGAGATAGACATCGAGCGCCGCGAGGCCGGCGGCGGCGGCCAGCGGATGGCCGGAATAGGTGTAGCCGTGGAACAGCTCGATGGCCGCCTCCGGGCCGTCCATGAAGGCCTCGTGGATGGCGCGCGAAACAAAGGTCGCGCCCATCGGCACGCAGCCGTTGGTCAGGCCCTTGGCGGTGGTCATCATGTCCGGCACCACGCCCAGACGCTGGCTGGCGAAGGCCTTGCCGACACGGCCGAAACCGGTGATGACCTCGTCGAAGATCAGCAGGATGCCGTGGCGGTCGCAGATCTGCCGCAGCCGCTCCAGGTAGCCGACCGGCGGCAGGATCACCCCGGCCGATCCGGCCACCGGCTCGACGATGACGGCGGCGATGGTGGAGGCGTCGTGCAGGGCGATCAGGCGTTCCAGATCGTCGGCCAGTTCCGCCCCGTGCGCCGGCAGGCCACGGCGGAAGGCGTTGCGTTCGATGTCCAGCGTGTGGCGCAGGTGGTCGGCGGGCAGCAGCGGGCCGAACCATTTGCGGTTGTTGGCCAGCCCGCCCACCGAGATGCCGCCGAAGCCGACCCCGTGATAGCCCTTCTCGCGGCCGATGAAGCGGGTCCGCTGGCCTTCGCCGCGCAGGCGGTGATAGGCCAGCGCGATCTTCAGCGCGGTGTCGACCGCCTCCGAGCCGGAGTTGCCGAAGAACACGTGCTTGAGCGGCTCCGGCGCAAGCTCGGCGAGGCGGCCGGCGAGTTCAAAGGCGAGCGGATGGCCGACCTGGAAATTGGGCGCGTAATCAAGCGTGGCGGCTTGCCGGGCGATGGCCTCGATGATCGGCGCGCGGGCGTGGCCGGCGTTGCAGCACCACAGCCCGGCGGTGCCGTCCAGCAGCTCGCGGCCGTCGTCGCTGCGATAGTGCATGCCGTGCGCCGACACCAGCATCCGTGGCCGGCGCTGGAACTGCCGGTTGGCGGTGAACGGCATCCAGTAGGCGGCCTGGCCGGTCGCCGCGTCAGCAGCGGTTTCAACGCGGTTTGGGGGAATCGACATGATGGCCGCCGGGCTGTCGCGGGTCGTCCCGGCGACGCTATCAGCGTTGAATAAACTTTACAATCTGCGCCGCACTACCGCATTCTTCGACCAGGTTTCCGCCAGACGTTCAATATCTGGCATCACTCGCCAACGAGGAGACGGCTACCCGCCATGGACGTGGGCGCGCGGCTGCAAACCATCCGCAAGGCACGCGGCCTGTCCCAGCGCGAACTGGCCAAGCGGGTAGGCGTGACCAACAGCACGATCTCGCTGATCGAGCAGAACAAGGTCAGCCCGTCGATCGGCTCGCTGAAGAAGGTGCTCGACGGCATCCCGATCTCGCTCGGCGAGTTCTTCACCGCCGACCTGCCGGCCGCAGACGACGCCGGCCCGTTCTACGCCTGCGAGTCGCAGCCCGATCTCGGCAACCAGGCCATCCACTATTTCCTCGTCGGCAGCCGCCACCGGGCACGGCAGATGTGCGTGCTGCGCGAGGTGATGCCGCCGGGCAGCGATACCGGCGAAGACCGGCTCAGCCATGCCGGCGAGGAAGGCGGCGTGGTCGTGCAGGGCCGGGTCGAGGTCAGCATCGGCGATCAGGTCCGCGTCCTCGGCCCCGGCGAGGGCTATTACTTCGACAGCCCCGTGCCGCACCGCTTCCGCAATGTCGGCGAGGAAGAGGCGATCATCGTCAGCGCCAACACGCCGGCCACTTTCTGAACGGGCCACCGCCCATCCACCCGAGCACACATCATGACCACACCGCTTAGCCGCGCCGACTGGGAGCAGCGCGCCCAGGCCCTGCAACTGCGCAGCCGCGCCTTCATCGACGGCCGCCACGTCGACGCCATCGACGGCCGCGAGTTCGACTGCATCAGCCCGATCGACGGCCGCCTGCTGGCGCGCGTCGCGCGCTGCGACGCGCTGGACGCCGAACGCGCCGTGCGCGCTGCCCGGCACAGCTTCGAGGACGGTGCCTGGTCGGACGCCTCGCCGGCGCAGCGCAAGCGCACCATGCTGCGCTTCGCCGACCTGGTCGAAGCGCACGCCGAGGAACTGGCGCTGCTGGAAACCCTCGACATGGGCAAGCCGATCAGCGACAGCCTGAAGGTCGACATGGCCGCCAGCGTGCGCTGCCTGCGCTGGACCGCCGAGGCCATCGACAAGGTCTACGGCGAGGTCGCGCCGACCTCGCGCCACGAACTGGGCCTGATCACCCGCGAGCCGCTCGGCGTGGTCGCCGCCATCGTGCCGTGGAACTTCCCGCTGCTGATGGCCTGCTGGAAGATCGCCCCGGCGCTGACCGCCGGCAACTCGGTGATCCTCAAACCGTCGGAAAAATCCCCGCTGACCGCCCTGCGCATCGCCGAACTGGCCATCGAGGCCGGTCTGCCGCCGGGCGTGTTCAATGTGCTGCCCGGCTTCGGCAACGAGGTCGGCGAGGCGCTGGCCATGCACATGGATGTCGACGGTCTGGTGTTCACTGGCTCCACGGCGGTCGGCAAGCACCTGCTGCAATGCGCCGGCCGCTCCAACATGAAACGCGCCTACATGGAATGCGGCGGCAAGAGCCCGAACATCGTGTTCGCCGACGCCCCCGACCTCGACGCAGCCGCCGAGGCCGCCGCGTCGGGCATCTTCTACAACCAGGGCGAGGTCTGCACCGCTGCCTCGCGGCTGCTGGTGGAGCGCGGTATCGAGCGCGAATTCATGGCCCGGGTACGCGCGGCCGGCGCCAAGATGCGCCCGCGCCATCCGCTGCAGCCGGATGCGCCGATGGGAGCTATCGTCGACGCGGTGCAGATGGAGCGCGTGCTCGGCTACATCGAGCGCGGCCGCGCCGAAGGTGCCGAGCTGTCGCTGGGTGGTCAGCGCATCGACGCCGAAAGCGGCGGCTATTACATCGAGCCGACCGTGTTCGAGAACGTCAGCCCCGACATGACCATCGCCCGCGAGGAAATCTTCGGCCCGGTGCTGGCGGCGATTGCCTTCGACGACGAGGCGCAGGCGCTGAAGATCGCCAACGACAGCGACTACGGCCTCGCCGCCGCAGTCTGGAGCCGCGACATCGGCCGCGCCCACCGCGTCGCCCGCCGCCTGCGCGCCGGCAGCGTCTGGGTCAACTACTGGGACGGCGGCGACATGACCGCGCCGTTCGGCGGCTACAAGCAAAGCGGCAACGGCCGCGACAAATCCCTGCACGCCTTCGACAAGTACAGCGAAATCAAGGCCACCTGGATCAATCTGGCGACCTGAGCACCGCCCACGGGCAAGGCGTCTTTCCGTGGCCGTGCGGCGGGTTGAATGTCTGCCGCGCCACCCCATATCTGGCTGTCTCGCGACCCGGAACGACAGCCCGTGAGCAAAGACAGCTTTCATGCCACCACCATCGTCAGCGTCCGTCGTGGTGACCGCGTCACCATCGGCGGCGATGGCCAGGTCACCCTCGGCAACACCGTGATGAAGGCCAATGCGCGCAAGGTGCGCCGGCTCGCCGGTGGCAAGGTGCTGGCCGGTTTCGCCGGTGCCACCGCCGACGCCTTCACCCTGTTCGAACTGTTCGAGGCCAAGCTGGAGAAGCACGGCCAACTGGTGCGCGCGGCGGTGGAAATGGCCAAGGACTGGCGCACCGACCGCCGTCTGGGCCGGCTGGAGGCGATGCTGGCGGTGGCCGACCGCGAAACCTCGTTGCTGATCTCCGGCAATGGCGACGTGCTGGAGCCCGAGGACGGCCTGATCGCCATCGGCTCCGGCGGTCCCTTCGCCCTGGCCGCCGCCAAGGCCCTGCTGGCCGCCACCGAGCTGCCGCCGCGCGAGGTGGTGGAGCGCGCGCTGAGCATTGCCGGCGACATCTGCATCTACACCAACCATCATCGCACCATCGAGGAACTCTGAGCCCATGTCCGACATGACTCCGCGCGAGATCGTCCAGGAACTGGACAAGTTCATCGTCGGCCAGAACGCCGCCAAGCGCGCCGTGGCCATCGCCCTGCGCAACCGCTGGCGGCGCATGCAGCTCGATCCGTCGATGCGCGCCGAGGTGGTGCCGAAGAACATCCTGATGATCGGCCCGACCGGCGTCGGCAAGACCGAGATCGCCCGCCGCCTCGCCGCGCTCGCCAACGCGCCCTTCGTCAAGGTCGAAGCGACCCGTTTCACCGAGGTCGGCTACGTCGGCAAGGATGTCGAGCAGATCATCCGCGATCTCGCCGACGTCTCGGTGAAACTTTTCCGCGAACAGGCCAAGGCGCGCGTCGCCAGCCAGGCCGAGGAGCGCGCCGAGGAGCGCATCCTCGACGCCCTGTTGCCGCGCCGCCGCAGCCCCGGCTTCGGCGGCCTCGACGCCGGCAGCGGCGAAGTCAGCGGCGGCGACTCCGACACCCGCAACAAGCTGCGCCGGCAGCTGCGCGCCGGCGAACTGGACGAGCGCGAGATCGAGATCGAAACCCATCTGAGCATCGGCGTCGACATCATGGCCCCGCCGGGCATGGAGGAAATGGGCCAGCAACTCAAGCAGATGTTCTCCCAGCTTGGCGGGCAGAAGAGCCAGAAGCGCAGCCTGAGCATCCGCGCCGCGCGGCCGCTGCTGGTCGAGGAAGAGGCCGGCAAGCTGGTCAACGAGGACGAGGTGCGCCAGCACGCCATCGACGCCTGCGAGCAGACCGGCATCGTCTTCATCGACGAGATCGACAAGGTCGCCCGGCGCTCGGAAGGCTACGGCGCGGACGTCTCCCGCGAGGGCGTGCAGCGCGACCTGCTGCCGCTGGTGGAAGGCTCGGCGGTCAGCACCAAGTACGGCATCGTGCGCACCGACCACATCCTGTTCATCGCCTCCGGTGCCTTCCATCTGGCCAGGCCGTCCGACCTGATTCCCGAAATGCAGGGCCGCTTCCCGATCCGCGTCGAATTGCAGGCGCTGTCGCGCGAGGACTTCCGCCGCATCCTCGGCGAGCCGCGCAACGCGCTGACCCGCCAGTACCCGGCGCTGATGGCGACCGAAGGCGTCGACCTGAGCTTCACCGACGACGCCATCGACCGCCTCGCCGAGATCGCCTTCGAGGTCAACGAACGCACCGAAAACATCGGCGCGCGCCGTCTGCACACGGTGATGGAACGCCTGCTCGACGGCATTTCCTACGATGCGCCCGATCGCAGCGGCGAGCGCATGGTGGTCGATGCCGCCTTCGTCGATGCCCAGCTCGGCAACCTGGTCGAGGACCAGGACCTGTCGCGCTACATCCTCTGAGCACGCACGCATGAGCGGTCCGCTGCCGACTTCCATCGTCCTGCATCAGGCCTCGCGCGTGCTGGAGGTCGGCTTCGACACCGGCGAGACGTTCCGCCTGCCCTGCGAATACCTGCGCGTGGAGTCGCCCTCCGCCGAGGTGCAGGGCCACCATCCCAGCCAGCGCAAACTGGTCGCCGGCAAGCGCGCGGTCGGCATCCGCGCCATCGACCCGGTCGGCCAGTACGCCATCCTGCTGCGCTTCGACGACGGCCACCAGACCGGCATCTACAGTTGGCGGCTGTTGTACCAGCTCGGCCGCGAGCAGGCCGAGCGCTGGCCGGCCTACCTCGCCGCGCTGGAGCAGGCCGGCCTGTCGCGCGACTGATGTACCGAGATCGCCACCGCCCTTCGCGCGGCAGCGATTCATCTGGTCACCAGCCTTCAGGGATACCGCAGCGTGCACTGAAACCAAAGTGCTCGCTGGCGACGCCTCCACGCGCGGTTATCGCACCCATCATGCTTGTCGCGGAACTCTTGCTCAGCCGTTTCGGCCCATCGCTTCACGCAATTCGGCCATGTAGGTTTGCAGCAACTCGAACTCCGTTGGTGTCAATACGCGCTCACGGAGGAATGACCGATAGTCCAGATGCGCTGCGCAATTGCCGTCATACCGGCAGAAAATTGACTGCCGCATGCCATGTGGCCCGCAGGCGGCCCCTTGCTCGCATGCCATCCATTCGACCGCGCTTTCCTGGATCAGTTGTTTTCGCGTGTTATCCAGCGCGGCGTAGCGTCCATCGGTTTGAAGCGCCTGACGCACGTTGTCCAGCGCGGTGACTCCAGAAGGACTGTCGTCCGGGCGTTTCAGCAGCAGGGCCAGGGCGGTGGCCAGTATTTCCGGAGACTGTGTCGACTTTGCAAAGTCCCAGGCCAGCGAGGTCAACTCGTCCTGCGTTGGATAGATCGTTTCATCGGACAGCACTGCATCACGCGCCATGGCTGGCAGTGCGGTCTGCGCCATGATCGCCGGCGTGTCGCCTTGCCACACCATGTGCCTGCGCAGCGCAACGAGCTCCTGTTGCAACTGCGCGTAGTTCAGCCCCGTTGCCGACCCGTCGCAGTACGCCTCGTCCAGCGCGATCTGTGCCTGTTGCGCGGCAAAGGTTGCAGTGCCTTCGGGTGCGGATGGCCGCTTCTCATGGGCGGCACAGCGGATTGCCAGGCGTTGCAGTGCGCTGAGGCTGGCGTAATCGCCATTTCTGGCATTGGCAAGCAGGGTTCCCAGCGCCTCGCTCAACGTCCTGGCCCGTGCCTCGATCTGCCACGGATGGGCTGGATGCCAGCCGTGGGAGCTGCTGGATCAACGCGAGGACGGCGAGCGGTTTGCGGCATGACCGAGGGTGTGCTTTCGGCGTCCTCGGCGGCAATGGGCGATCTGGCGAGAGCCGGACCCCGGCTGTTTGTTTCAAAGCCCCCGGCAATGAAAAATCCTGCCGGAATTGACAGGACCATCAGTGACGCCAGGACTCGGGCCTGGAGAGGAGCATGCAACCGCCCACGGTTCAAACTGGGTTCCTGCATCGAATTCAATTTCCACCCCCATCGGCGCTTCCATGCGCCGCCATGATGGGCATGGCGCGCACGCCTCAACCCTTCTGCGCCGCCATCTGCATGTCGCGCCGCCTGCGTTTCTCGTCGCGCACCATCAGTAGCCAGCCGATGAAGGCGGCAATCATCACCGCGCCGATCATCAGGGTGGCGAGGGCGTTGATCTTCGGGCTGACGCCCATGCGCACGGAGGAGAACACCTTCATCGGCAGGGTGGTGGAGGCCGGGCCGGAGACGAAGCTGGCGATGACGAGGTCATCCAGCGACAGGGTGAAGGCGAGCAGCCAGCCGGCCATCAGGGCCGGGGCGATCATCGGCAGGGTGATGAGGAAGAACACCTTGAGCCGGTTCGCACCAAGATCCATGGCCGCTTCCTCGATGCTCTTGTCCAGTTCCGACAGCCGCGAAGAGACGACGATGGTGACGAAGGCGACGCTGAAGGTGACGTGGGCGATCCAGATGGTGACCATGCCGCGGTTGCCGAAGATGCCGAACCAGTCCGACAGGGTGACGAACAGCAGCAGCAGCGACAGGCCGGTGATGACCTCGGGCATGACCAGCGGGGCGGTGATCAGGCCGCCGAACAGGGTCTTGCCGGGGAAGCGGCGGAAACGGGTCAGCAGCATCGCCGCCATGGTGCCGATGACCACGGCGGTGCTGGCGGCGTAGAAGGCGACGCGCAGGCTGACCCAGACCGCATCCATCATCTGCTTGTCGCGGAACAACTCGCCGTACCACTTCACCGAGAAGCCCGACCACACGGTGACCAGGCGCGACTCGTTGAAGGAGTAGACCATCAGGCTGACGATCGGCGCGTACAGGAACAGGAAGCCCAGGGCCAGGTAGACCGAGGACAGCGAGGGCGGGCGCAGTCGGCTCATGTCAGTTTCGACTCCAGTTCCTTGGACTGGTAGTGGTGGAACAGGGTGATCGGCACCACCAGCAGGATCAGCATGACGATGGCCACGGCCGAGGCGACCGGCCAGTCGCGGTTGTTGAAGAATTCCTGCCAGAGCACGCGGCCGATCATCAGCGTGTCCGGCGCGCCCAGCAGTTCGGGGATGACGAACTCGCCGACCACCGGAATCATCACCAGCATGGCGCCGGCGATGATGCCGGCCTTGGACAGCGGCAGGGTGATCTTGAGGAAGGCTTCCCAGGGCCGTGCGCCGAGGTCGTGGGCGGCCTCCAGCAGGCGCAGGTCGTGCTTGACCAGGTTGGCGTACAGCGGCAGCACCATGAACGGCAGGTAGGCATAGACGATGCCCAGGTACACCGCGACATCGGTGTGCAGGATCACCAGCGGCTCGTCGATCAGGCCGATCCACATCAGGAAGTTGTTCAACAGGCCGTTGTTCTTGAGGATGCCGATCCAGGCGTAGACGCGGATCAGGAACGAGGTCCACGACGGCAGCACCACCAGCATGATCAGCACGTTGCGCACGGCCGGGTTGCTGCGCGCGATGGCGTAGGCCAGCGGGTAGCCGACCAGCAGGCAGAAGAAAGTGGAAACGACGGCGATCTTCAGCGAGCTGAGGTAGGTGTTGAAGTACAGGCTGTCGCGCAGCAGGTACATGTAGTTGTCGAGGTTCAGCACGATCTGCAGCAGGTTGTCGCTCCACACCAGCAGGTCGGTGTAGGGCGGCATGGCGATCTGCGTCTTGGCGAAGGAAATCTTCAGCACGATGGCGAAGGGCACCGCGAAGAACAGCAGCATCCACAGATACGGCGGCAGGATCACCAGCCACTGCGAGCCGGGCAGAAAGCGCCGCAAGCGGGCGGCGTTCATGAGCTGAGCACCACGCCGGCGTTCTCGCCCCAGCTCAGCCATACCTGATCGTTCCAGGTGAACTGCTCGGAGGCCCAGCGCCGGCTGTTGAGGTAGTTGGCCATCAGCTTCTGCCCGCCGGACAGGCGCACGTGGTAGACCGAATGGCTGCCGAAGTAGGCGATGTCCTCGACGATCCCCTGCGCCTTGTTGTACTGGCCTTCCGGTTCTTCCTTGGAAATGGCGAGCTTTTCCGGCCGCAGGGCGAAGGCGACTTCCTGGCCCTCGAAACCGCTGATGCCGTGGCCGATGTAGATGGCGTGTGCCAGGGCATTGCTGCGGATGGTGACGTAGTCCTTCTCGTCGTCCTCGATGCGGCCCTCGATCAGGTTGACCGAGCCGATGAAGCCGGCGGTGAAGCGCGAGTTGGGCTGCTCGTAGATCTCGTCCGGGGTGCCGATCTGGCGGATCCGACCGGTGTCCATCACGGCGATGCGATGCGCCATCGTCATCGCTTCCTCCTGGTCGTGGGTGACCATCACGCAGGTGACGCCGAGGCGCTCGATGATGTTGACCAGTTCAAGTTGCATCTGCGAGCGCAGCTTCTTGTCCAGCGCGCCCATCGGTTCGTCGAGCAGCAGCAGTTTCGGCCCCTTGGCCAGCGAGCGGGCCAGCGCGACGCGCTGCTGCTGGCCGCCGGAAAGCTGGTGCGGCTTGCGTTTGCCGAAGCGGGTCATCTGCACCAGGGTCAGCATCTCGTCGACCACGCGGGCGACCTCGGCCTTGGCCCGGCCTTCGCGGCGCAGGCCGAAGGCGACGTTGTCGTACACGCTCATGTGCGGGAACAGCGCGTAGCTCTGGAACATCATGTTGACCGGCCGCTGATAGGCCGGCAGGTGGCCGATGTCCTGGCCATCGAGCGCGATCTGCCCGGCGGTCGGTTTCTCGAAGCCGGCCAGCATGCGCAGCAGGGTCGACTTGCCGCAGCCGGAGCCGCCGAGCAGGGCGAAAATCTCGCCCTGGCGGATGTCGAGGTCGACATCGTCCACCGCGACGAAACCGTCGAATTCCTTGCGCAGGGAGCCGATGCGCAGGTAGTTCGGATTGCCGGCGTCGGCGGCGGGCGGAGCGGAAGCGGGGACGGCCATGTCAGGGAATCTCCGGATCGTTGGCGATGGATGGGGCGACGGCGATGGCGGGCCGGCCGGGAGCGGTTTTCCCCGGCCGGATCGGCACGGGGAAACCAGCGACGGCGGCGCCGTTCAGCGTCCGCTCTTGAGCGTCGTCCAGAGGCGCGTGTAGAAGCGGTCCACTTCCGGCGGCAGCACCGCCAGCGGGTACAGTTTGGCCATGGTTTCCGCCGGCGGGTAGATGGTCGGATCGCCGGTGACCTCGGCGCTGACCAGGTCGGTGGAGGCCGGGTTGGGGTTGGCGTAGGCGACGTAGTCGGAAATGCCGGCGATCACTTCCGGGCGCAGCAGGTAGTTCAGGAAGGCGTGGGCGTTGTCCGGATGTTTGGCGGATTTCGGGATCGCCAGCATGTCGAACCACAGCGGCGCACCCTCCTTGGGAATGACGTAGGCGACCTCGACGCCCTTGCCGGCCTCCTCGGCGCGGGTCGCCGCCTGGATGATGTCGCCGGACCAGCCAACGGCGACGCAGATGTCGCCGTTGGCGAGGTCGTTGATGTACTGCGAGGAGTGGAAGTAGCGCAGGTGCGGGCGCACCGACTGCATCAGCGTCAGCGACTTGCCGATCACCGCCTCGTCGAAGCTGTTCGGATCCTCGCCGAGGTAATGCAGGGCGATCGGGATCATCTCCGAGGCGGCGTCGAGGAAGCTGACCCCGCAGGCGGCCAGTTTGGCGACGTTTTCCGGCTTGAACACCAGGTCCCAACTGTCGACCGGGGCGTCCTCGCCCAGCGCCTCGCGCACCTTCTCGACGTTGTAGCCGATGCCGGTGGTACCCCAGAGATACGGGACGCTGTAGGTGTTGCCGGGGTCGAGCACGGCGATGCGCTGCATCATTTCCGGGTCGAGGTTGGCGTGGTTGGAGAGCTTGCCGCGATCCAGTTCGAGGAACACGCCGGCCTTGATCTGGCGGGCGAGAAAGTTCAGCGTCGGCACCACGATGTCGTAGCCGGTGTCGCCGGACAGCAGCTTGGCCTCCAGCACGTCGTTGCTGTCGAACACGTCGTAGATGACCTTGATGCCGGTCTCCGCCTCGAACTTCTCGATGGTGTCCTCGGCGATGTAGTCGGACCAGTTGTAGATGCGCAGGGTCCTGGCTTCGCTGGCCGCGTCGACAGGGGCGGACGTGCCATCGGCGGCACTCGGCGGCGGTGCGCCGCCGCAGGCACCGAGCAGGAAGGTGGCGAGGGCGGCGGCAAGGGCGGTACGGATCATCGGGGCTCTCCAGCGGGTCGTCGGGGGTGAGAATGACACTGCTTGCCGCAGGCTTCCAGCCTCGTTGGCCCCTGATCCGGACGCCCGCTTCCGATGGCGGGCGCGGGGCGGGTTCGGTTTGCGGTCAGGTCAGCGCGGCGGCGGTCATGTCCAGCGATTTCCAGGTCTTGTCGACCAGTTCGTCGATCTGTTCGCGGCTGATGATCAGCGGCGGCGACAGCAGCATGGCGTCGTTGGTGGCGCGCAGGATCAGGCCGTTGCCGAGCGCGATGTCGCGGCACAGCGCGCCGACCCGGCCACGGTCGGGGAAATACGCCCGCGAGGGCTTGTCCGGCACCAGTTCCAG
Organism: Lysobacteraceae bacterium; assembly: GCA_041675805.1. Lineage (GTDB taxonomy): Bacteria > Pseudomonadota > Gammaproteobacteria > Xanthomonadales > Xanthomonadaceae > JANNWF01. The sequence goes on along the minus strand of JBAYTD010000013.1, from coordinate 15,397 downwards.
TGCGCCGACCATGCCGAGGATGCGCGCCTCGCCGACCAGCGGATGCTCGCCCAGCGCCTTCCAGCGCTCGGCCAGATAGGGGCCGGTGTCCGCGCGGCAGGCATCGATGATGCCTTCGTCCTGCAGGATGCGGAGGTTCTCCAGCGCCACCGCGGCGCACACCGGATGGCCGGAATAGGTGTAGCCGTGGGCCAGTTCGCCGCCGCGATGCTTGAGCACGTCGGCGACGCGGTCGTTGAACATCACCGCGCCGAGCGGGATGTAGCCGGAGGTGATGCCCTTGGCCAAGGTCATGATGTCGGGCTGGAAGCCGAAGGTCTGCGCGGCGAACCACTCGCCGGTGCGGCCGAAGCCGCAGATCACCTCGTCGGCCACCAGCAGCACGTCGTGGCGGCGGCAGACTGCCTCCACTTCCTTCCAGTAGTTGCGCGGCGGGATGTAGACGCCGATGGCACCCATCACCGGCTCGCCGATGAAGGCGGCGACGTTGTCCGCGCCCAGTTCGAGGATCTTGTCCTCCAGCCGTTTGGCGCACAGCCGACCGTAACTTTCCTCGTCGAGATCGCCGCCATCGCCGAACGGATAGGGCGGGTCGATGTGGTGGATGTCGGGGATCGGCAGGCCGCCCTGGCGGTGCATGCCCTTCATGCCGCCGAGGCTGGCCCCGGCCATCGTCGATCCGTGGTAACCGTCGTGGCGGCCGATGAAGATGCGCTTGTCCGGCTGCCCCTGTACCGCCCAGAAATGCCGCACCAGACGGATGATGGTGTCGTTGGCTTCCGAGCCGGAGTTGGTGAAGAAGCAGTGGTTGAGGTCGCCCGGCGTCAGCTCGGCCAGTTTGGCGGCGAGGCGCACCGTCGGCTCGGTGGTGCATTGGAAGAAGCTGTTGTAGTAGGCCAGTTCGGTCATCTGCCGCGCCGCCACCTCGCCCAGTTCGCGCCGTCCGTAACCGACATTGACGCACCACAGCCCGGCAAAGGCGTCGAGCAGCTTGTTGCCCTGCGCATCCCAGACGTAACAGCCCTCGCCGCGGGTCAACAGGCGCGTGCCCTTCTTCGCCAGCGCGGCGTTGTCATTGAACGGATGCAGGTGGTGGGCGGCGTCGAGGCGCTGCAGGGCGAGGGTGTCGAGGTTGGGCATGGTTGACCGTGATGGAGAGGGAAGGGGGCGGGGCGAGGCTCGGATGCGGGTGCCGGTTCCAGTGCCGGTTCCAGTTCCAGAGGAGCGCTTGGCTTTCCGGCTTCTGGAACTGGCTTCCAGAACTGCTGTTCAAACATTCAACAACAAAAACTCGCGCTCCCAGGAGCTGATGACGCGGAAATAGGTTTCGTATTCCTTCTGTTTGACCGCGACGTAGGCAGCGACGAAGCGCTGGCCGAGCAGTTCGGTCAGTTCCGGGCAGTGGCGCAGGTTTTCCAGCGATTCCTCCAGCGAGCGCGGCAACTGGAAGCCCTTGTGGTGGGCGTCGCCGGCCAGCGGCTCGGTCGGCAGCAGTTTTTCCTTGATGCCGAGGTAGCCGCAGGCCAGGGTGGCGGCGATGGCGAGGTAGGGGTTGACATCGGAGCCGGCGAAGCGGCTTTCCACGCGGGTGTTTTCCGCTGTGTCCATCGGCACGCGCAGGCCGCAGGTGCGGTTGTCGTAGCCCCACTCGGTGTTGACCGGCGATACCTCGCCGATCACCAGGCGGCGGTAGGAGTTGATGTTGGGGGCGAAGAACGGCATCGCCATCGGCACGTATTTCTGCAGGCCGCCCAGGTAGTGCTTGAACAACTCGCTCTGGCTGCCGGGCTCGTCGCCGGCGAACAGGTTGTTGCCGTCCTCGGCATCGACCAGGCTCTGGTGGATGTGCATGGCGCTGCCCGGCTCGTTGGACATCGGCAGGGCGAGGAAGGTGGCGTAGACGCCGTGGCGCATCGCCGCTTCGCGCATGCTGCGCTTGAACAGGAATACCTGGTCGGCGCGCGAGAGCGGGTCGGCGTGCTGGAAGTTGACCTCCAGTTGCGCCGCGCCGGATTCGTGGATCAGCGTGTCGACGTCGAGCTCCATCGCCTCGGCGAAGTCGTACATGTCGTCGAGGATCGGATCGAACTCGTTGACGGCGTCGATGGAGTACGACTGGCGCGCCGTTTCCGGCCGTCCGGAGCGGCCGGCCGGTGGTTGCAGCGGGAAGTCGGGATCGGTGTTCCTCTGCACCAGGAAGAACTCCACCTCCGGGGCGACGATGGGCGCGATGCCCAGCTCTTCGTACAGCGCCAGCACGCGGCGCAGCACGTTGCGCGGGGCCAGTTCGTGCGGGCGGCCGTCGCGGGTGTAGCAGTCGTGGATGATCTGCGCGGTCGGATCCTTGGCCCAGGGCACGATGCGCACGGTGTCCGGGTCGGGGCGCAGGTACATGTCGGAATCGGACGGGCTGACCAGTTCGTCGTAGTTGTCCGGGAAGTCGCCGGTCACGGTGGTGACGAAGATGCCTTCCGGCAGGCGGGTGCCGAAATCGTGCGAATACTTGGTTTCCGGCACGATCTTGCCGCGCGCGTTGCCGGTGATGTCCGGCACCAGGCATTCGACCTCGGTGATGCGGCGCTCCTTCAGCCAGCGCTTGAGCGAGCTTTGCGCCTGCTCCCCCCGGCTGGCCCGGGCGGTCTGTTTGGCGACCGCTCTGGCGGCGGGCTTGCTGGCGAGTTTGCGCTTGGCCATGACATCAATGCTTGCGTGAGGATGTGCCTGGAGACGTGCCTGAGGACGTGCGTTCAGCGGCGCGCTGGCGGCACAGATCGCCAAACCAGCGGAAAATGGCGGTCTGCAACGGCGACTCGGCGGCGCGCCATTCCGGGTGCCACTGCACGGCGAGGAGGAAGACGCCCTCGGCGTCGGCCAGATGGAAGGCTTCGATCAGGCCATCGGGCGCATGCGCCTCCGCGACCAGGCCCGCCGCCAGTCGGCGGATGCCCTGTCCGTGCAGGGAGTTGACGCGCGCTCGCGGCTGGCCGGACAGACGCGACAGCAGGCCGCCGGCGACCAGTTCGATGTCGTGCGCCGGGCCGTACTGGACTTCGATGGGGTCGTCCAGGCGCTCGCGGTGATCGGCCAGGCCCGGCACCTCCTGCACCTTCTGATGCAGGCTGCCGCCGAGCGCGACGTTGACTTCCTGTAGGCCGCGACAGATCGCCAATATCGGCAATCGGCGCTGGATCGCCATGGGGATCAGCCCCAGCGTGCTGGCGTCGCGGGTGGTGTCGTGCAGGTTGCCTTGGTAGCTGGGCTCGGGGCCGTAATGACGCGGCTCGATGTTGCTGCGCGAGCCGGTCAGCAGCAGGCCGTCGAGGCGGTCGAGCAGGTCCGGCCAGTGCCCCGCAGGCAGGATCGACGGGATGGCGAGTGCGCCGACGCCGGCGACATCGGTGGCGGCGCGCAGGTATTTTTCGCCCACCGCCTGAAAGGGATGCGCGCCAATCTGCGTGGTGTCGGTGGGTAGTCCAACCCAGGGCAGCGGCGGCGTGGAGGGCGGCGTCATGCCTGGTCGACGTTACTCCGGGCGTTTGATTTTATCAACGCTGCGCCGCCGCATCGGCGGCCCGGCGCGGCCTGTGCCGCCCGCTTCGCCGTCACCACGCCGACGGGCGATGATTATTTTTGACGGCCGCTTCAGGCGCTCTGCTACCATCGGCGCCCGGATTCCAGCGAGCGCAGCCCATGACAGCCGATGCCCTCAGCGCGGAGGATGCCGCGGTCCTCGCGGCGATGCCCGACCTCGAGGCCATCGACCTGATCCTGCCGGACATGAACGGCCTGCTGCGCGGCAAGCGCATCGCCCGCAGCGCCCTGGAAACGGTTCGCGACAGCGGCGTCTGCCTGCCGATGTCGCTGATCGCCACCGACATCACCGGCAATACCGTCGAGGAAACCGGGCTCGGCTACGACATCGGCGATGAGGACCGCATCTGCCGGCCGGTCGCCGGCAGCCTGCGGCCGACGCCGTGGCAGCCGCGGCCGATGGCGCAATGGCTGCTCAGCATGGAGGACGCCGCCGGCGTGCCGTTCGAGGCCAATCCGCGCGAGCTGTTGCGGCGCACGCTGGCGCGCTTCGCCGAGCGCGGCCTGACGCCGGTGGTCGCCATCGAACTGGAGTTCTACCTGCTCGACGCGCAGACCACGGCGGAAGGCCGCCCGCAGGTCGCCGGCAATCCCGTCACCGGCCGCCGCAACGAGGCGACCCAAGTCTACTACCTGCAGGAACTGGACGACTACCGCGCCTTCACCGACGCCGTGGCCGCCGCCTGCGCGGTGCAGCGGATTCCCGCCGACACCGCCGTGGCCGAGTACGCGCCCGGGCAGTTCGAGATCAACCTCAGGCATCGCGCCGACGCCGTGGCCGCCTGCGACGATGCGATCTACCTCAAGCGCGCCATCAAGGCGGTCGCCGCGCAGCAGGGCATGATGGCCAGTTTCATGGCCAAGCCGTTCGTCGATCAGGCCGGCAGCGGGCTGCACGTCCACGTCAGTCTGCTCGACGAGGCCGGCCGCAACGTCTTCGCCTGTACGCCGGACGCGCCGTCGCCGGCCCTGCGCCACGCCATCGCCGGGCTTCAGCACAGTGCCGGCGAGGCCATGCTGATGTTCGCCCCGCACGCCAACAGCTATCGCCGCTTCGTCGCCAACGCCTTCGTGCCGCTGAACGATTGCTGGGGTTTCAACAACCGCACCGTGGCACTGCGCATTCCCTACAGCGATCCCACCAACACCCGCATCGAGCACCGCATCGCCGGGGCCGATGCCAATGTCTACCTCGCCACCGCCGCGGTGCTGGCCGGCATCCTCGACGGGCTGGAGCAGGGCCACGAGCCGACCCCGCCCATCGTCGGCAACGCTTATGCACAGACCGAACTGCGCGAGCTGTTCTGGCGCGACGCGCTGGCCGACTTCCAGCGCAGCGACTTCATCGCCCGCCATTTCGGCCAGCGCTTCCGCCACATCTACGGCCAGCAGAAGCTGAAGGAATTGCGCAGCTTCCACCGCGAGGTGACCACGCTGGAATGCGACTGGTACCTGCGGCATGTCTGAGGGCGTGCCCGCCCACGCGCCCTCCTGGTACGCCGCCAGCGTCGAGTCGCCGCCGCCGTCCGCGCCACTGTCGGGCGCGCTGTCGGCCGATGTCTGCATCCTCGGTGCCGGCCTCACCGGCCTGTCCACCGCGATCGAGCTGGCCGAGGCCGGCTACTCGGTGATCGTGCTGGAAGCGCGGCGCATCGGCTGGGGCGCTTCCGGCCGCAGCGGCGGGCAGGCGATCTTCGGCTACGGCTGCGATCAATCGGTCATCAGCGCCCAGCTTGGCGCGGAGTGGTCGCGGCGGCTGTTCGATGCCTCCATCGAGGGCATCGACCTGAGCCGCGCCCGCTGCGCCCGTTACGGCATCGACTGCGACTGGCGCGACGGCCACGCCCACGTGCCGATCAAGCCGCGTCAGGTGCGCGAGCTGCGCGCCCTGCAGGCCGAATGCGCCGAGCAGTACGGCTACCCGCTGCAATGGTGGGAGCGCGAGCGCCAGCGCGAGGAGATCGCCAGCGAGCGCTATCTCGGGGCCCTGTTCGACCCGCGCAGCGGACACCTGCATCCGCTCAAATACACCCTGGGTCTGGCGCGCGCGGCGCAGGCGCTGGGCGTGCGTATCGTCGAGCAGTCCGCAGTGCTGGACATCGTCCACGGCCCGCGTCCGCGCCTGCGCACTGCCGCCGGCCATGTCGATTGCGATGCCGCCGTGCTGGCCGGCAACGCCTACGTCCACGGCATCGCCACGCAACTGGATCGCCGCATCATGCCGGTCGGCACCTACATCGGTGCCACCGCGCCGCTCGGCGAAGCGCTGGCGCGCAGCCTGATCCGCCGCGACATCGCCGTCGCCGATGTCAACTGGGCGCTGGATTACTTCCGCCTCAGTGCCGACCACCGCCTGCTGTTCGGCGGCCGCGCCAGTTACTCCACGCTGGAGCCGCCCAACCTGCGCGGCGTCATGCTGCGCCGCCTGCGCGCGGTGTTCCCGCAGTTGCCCGAGGTCGGACTGGAATACGTCTGGGGCGGCTACGTCGACATCAGCCGCAACCGCGCCCCGCACTGGGGCCGGATCGGGCCCAACGTCTATTTCGCCCAGGGATTCTCCGGCCACGGCATCAATACCACCGCACTGGCCGGCAAGGTGATCGCCGAAGCCATTCGCGGCCAGAGCGAGCGCCTCGACGCCTTCGCCCGCATCCGCCATCGCCCGTTTCCCGGCGGCCGCCTGCTGCGTACCCCGCTGCTGGTCGCCGCGATGGCCTGGTTCAAGTTGCGTGATGCGCTGTGGTAGTGCTTAGGGCTTGGCGAAATGCGCGGCCTGGATCGCCTCGATGTCGATCCGGCGCAGGCCGCGGTCGATCAGGCGGCGGATGCGCTCGCCCTCGTCGGTGCGGCGCAGGACGACGTGCAGGGTCAGGGTATCCAGCGGACGGGCGTTGAACTGCACCACGTGGCGGGCGTCGCCAAGGCGGCGGCTGGCGGATATCAGATGCCCCAGCACGCGGCGGTCGATCACCGCCAGCGGCAGTTCGCCACGGGTGACCAGGCGGATGTTGCGGGCGTCGCTGTCCGTCGGGGCGACGTCGAGCAGACCACGGGCGACCGCCTGATCGAAGGCGACGCCGTTGGCATAGCCGCGGACGACGCCGATGCGCTGGCCGCGCAGGTCCTCCAGGCGCGTCCAGGTCAGCGGGGCCGAGCGCCGTTCGACGAAGCCGAGCGGGCTCTCGCCGATGGCCTGGGTAAGCAGGTGCGCCTGTTTGACGTGCGGTGCCGGGTAGGCCGGCAGGTAGCCGTGGAAGCGGCCGCTGCCGTCCAGTCCCTGGGCGACCGCCTCGGTCCAGGACAGGAACTCCACTTCCAGTCGATGGTCCTGCGTCGCCAGTGCGGCACGGACGACGGCGATGCTGGCACCCTGCCCGGGCAGGTCGGCACTGGAATAGGGCGGCCATTCCAGGCTGGCGAGGTGGATGACGGGAGGCGCGCCGGACTGCGCCGCGGCATCGGCCCCGGCGCTGCCCGGGCCGGCGAGCAGGGCGACCAGGGCCAGCATCGTCAACGGCAATCGGAACACGCGGCGCACCGTTGCAGTCGGATGGGGCCGGCCGTCGCGATGGCGGCCGGCAAAGGCGTCGCCGCGACCGTCGCCGGCCACGGCGGCGCGGCGATCAGAAGATGTCGAACGAGGCGGTGATGTTGAACAGCACGCGGCCATCGGCGCGCGGCTCGTCGTCCAGACTGGTGTCGGAATAGCCCAGATAGGCGCTGAACACCTCGTTCAACGTCTTCGAGAAACCGAACTGGAAGTGGTTGAAGTTTTCCGCCGAGCTGTCGCTGTAGTGGGTGCGGGTAGCTTCCACGTCGAGGCTCACGGTCTCGGTCAGTTCAAAGGAATGCGTCAGCTTGGCGCGCCAGGTGCTGCCGCCGAACACCTCGTCGTCATCGGCAAACCAGACCTGGGCACCGGTGCCGGTGGGAAAGGTCAGGCCGGCGTAGACCTCGGTGTAGTCGTACTCGGACGGGCCGCCGACATAGGTGATTTGGGAGATGCCGAGGTCGTAGCCCCAGCCGCTTTCCAGTTCGCGGGCGAAGCCGGCGTAGTAGTCGATCTCGGCGCTGGTGTTGTCGTCGGCACCGAAATCGACGTTGGAGGCCCAGGCGCCGATGTAGAAGCCGTTCTCGAAGCTGAGGTCCAGGCTGCCCTGGGCGGCGGCGTTGTCTTCGGTCTGGCTGACGCCGTCGTAGAGGTAGTCGCTGGCGGCGGTCAGCGTGGCGGAAAGCGAGGCGGCAGAGGCCGGGGTGGCGGCGAAGGCGAGCGCGGCGACCAGGAGCGAACGGTACATGGATGATCCCCAGGGACAGGTTGATGGGCAGTCGCGGCGCGACCCCGGCGCTGGCGGCACCGGGCCTGCATCGGACCTGGCGATGATGTGCGCTGGATCATGGATTTGTAAATGCCTGATCACCGCATGGCCCTGATCACCGCATGGCCCTGATCACGGCATGGCCCCGATCACTGCACCGCCGGGCGCAGCAGCGAGCCGAAATGCAGGTAGAAGGCGTCGGTGCCGCCTTCGCTCAGGCCGTAGCCGAGGAAGATCGGTCCGAACGGCGAGCTGACGCCGATGAACAGGCTGCCGGCACCGCGCAGGTCGCCGGCCGAGATGGCGTTGCGATCCGACCAGACGTTGCCGGCCTCCAGGCTGGCACCGATGTAGGCGGGAATGCTGAACAGGCTGCCGCGTCCGCCCAGCCGGCGGTAGTAGACGCCGCGCAGCAGGGCGCTGTGCAGGCCGAGCAGTTCGCGCTCGCCATAGCCGGAGACGTTGAGGAAGCCGCCCAGTTCGGCCAGCGCGGCGGACAGGTCGGGCCGTCCCCAGGCGACCTGGCCGCGCGCGCCGAGCAGCCAGCGATGCTTGTCGGCGTGCCAGGCGCGGTCGTAGGACAGGCGCAGCAACTGGGCGTCGGCGGCGCTGCCCAGTGCGGGGGTGAACAGCATGCCGCGGGCGTCGAAGCGGCTGCCGGTGGACGGGAAGCCGACCTCGTCGAGGGTGTCGCGGACATAGCCGAGGTTGACCGCGCCGTAGCCGCCGCGTCGCGAGTCGGCGAACAGATCGCTGCCGACGCGGGCGTTGAGCTGACTGTAGCCACGCTCGACGCCGGCGCTGAGGCGGGCGATGGGGGAAATATTCCAGCCACCCTCGACGCCCAGCCGGGCGCGTCGCAGCCGGTAGTCGGCCAGGATCTCCTCACCGACCCGCAGCGGCAGTTCATGCGCGCGGTAATCGATGTAGGGCTGGACGTAGAACTCGCTGAGCGCGCCGGTCGGCTGGTACCACTCGCTGCGCAGGCCGGCGGCCGCGCCCAGCGACAGCGTGTTGCGCCATTCCGCGCCGGCGTCGTTGAGTCCGGTGGCGGTGGACTCGACGATCAACTGGTAGCCGTTGCGGCCCTCGAAATCGTCCGACAGGCGCAGGCCGAGACGGAGGAAATTCGGCCCCCAGCGCTTGTCGACCGGGTGGATGGCGACGCCGGGGCCGTCGATGCCGGGGCGCAGCCGCCAGTCGATGGTCTCGAAGCCGCCACCGCCGTAGACCGCATTGACGGCGTCGTCGATGCGCGCCGGCTCGACCGGCCGGCCGACCAGGGTGCCGAGCCGGTTCTCGACGTAGTGGCCGCTGCGGGTATCGGCGTCGAGCACCTCGACGAAGGCGATCAGCGCCTCGTCGAAGGTCGGTTGCGGACGCGCGGCGAGATGCGCCTGCCAGTCCTCTGCGCTCAGCGCCAGTTCGCGCAGGCGCGGCAACGCCGCCTCGGCGGCCAGCCGGCCGGCCTCGATGCCCTCCACCGCGCGCTGGAAGCTGACGCTGCCGATGTCGCCCAGATCCGGTCGCAGCAGGATGTCGCCGGGGTCGAGCGCGGCCAGGGTTTCCTCGCTGCGTCGGCGCATCATCACATCGATCATCTGCATCGAAATGGCGAACGGCGAGGTCAGCGAATCGGCGTCTGCCAGCGGTGAGCCGACGTCGACCACGATCAGCCGCTGGGCACCCATGTCGCGGGCGATGGCGGTCGGAATGTTGTCGGCGAGGCCGCCGTCGACCAGCAGCCGGCCGTCGATGTGGACCGGCGAGAACGCGCCCGGCACCGACATGCTGGCGCGCACCGCCAGCGCCAGGTCGCCGTGGTCGAACACCACCGCCTCGCCGCTGGCGATGTCGGTGCTGACGCAGCGGAACGGCACGGCGAGCTGGTCGAAATGCTCGACGTTCCAGGCCGGCAGCAGCAGCCGGCGCAGCAACTGCATCAGCCGCTGGCCCTGGATGAAGCCCTGCGGGAAGGCGATGCGGCCGTCGCGGAAGCCGATCCGCGTGTTCAGCAGCAGGCGCAGGTCCTCCTCCTTGGCGCGCATCGGCCGCATCAGCCGTGGCGGTTCGTCGCGCAGGGCGTCGGCCCAGTCGATGCCGGCGAGGATGCGGGCGATGGCCTCGGCGTCGTAGCCGGTGGCGTACAGACCGCCGACGATGGCACCCATGCTGGTGCCGGCGATGGCGTGGACGGGAATGCGCTCGCGTTCGAGCACCTGCAGCACGCCGATGTGCGCCGCGCCGCGCGCGCCGCCGCCGCCCAGCACCAGGCCGACTCGCGGCCGCACGTGGTCGGGCACGGCGACGGGCTCGGCCAGCGCCGGGCAGGCGAAGGCGAACAGGGCGGTCAGCAGCAGGCAGAGTGATCGCATGAAGTGGTCCGTGTCGGGCCCGGGGCGCGGGCACGCGCCGCATCCGACGCCGCGCCATAATAAGATGCGCGTCGGTTCCGGGGAGGCGGCCATCGTGGGCGACAACATCTTGGTCACGGCATTCCTGCCGATTGCGCTGGCGGTGGTGATGGCGGGCCTGGGTCTGCACCTGACCGTGGCCGACTTCCGCCGGGTGGCGGCGACGCCGCGCGCCACCGTGCTGGCGCTGGCGGTGCAACTGCTGCTGTTGCCGCCGGTCGCCTTCGCCCTGGCCTGGGTCACCGGCCTGCCGGGCGAACTGGCGCTGGGCCTGATCCTGCTCGCCGCCTCGCCCGGCGGCGTCACCGCCAACCTGTTCAGCCATCTGGCGCGCGGCGACGTGGCGCTGAACGTGTCGCTGACGGCGGTGAACAGCCTGCTTGCCCTCGTTACCCTGCCGCTGTGGACGGCGCTGGCGATGCAGGTGTTCCTCGGCGCCGAAGGCGCGGTGCCGCCGCCGACGCGCAAGATCGTCGAAGTGGCGGTGCTGGTGATCGTGCCGGTTCTGCTCGGCATGGGCCTGCGCGCCTGGCGGCCGGCCCTGGCCGACGCCGCCGAGCGGCCGGTGCGGCTGTTGTCCAGCGTGGTGCTGGCGCTGTTGATCGGCCTCGCCATCGTCTCCGAATGGGACATGCTGGTGACCTATGCACCGGTGGTCGGGCTGGCCTGCCTGGCCTTCAACCTGATCAGCCTCGGTGCCGGCTACAGCCTGTCGCGGGTGGCCCGGCTGGGCCGGCCGCAGGCCACCGCCATCGCCTTCGAGATCGGCATCCACAACGGCACGCTGGCCATCTTCATCGCCCTGGAAGTGCTGCAACGCGCCGGTGCCTCCATCGCCCCGGCGGTGTACTCGGTGATCATGTACCTCAGCGCCGGCTGCTTCGCCTGGTGGCTGCTGCGCGGTCGCCGCGCGACGGCCTGAATGGACGCCGCACCGACGCTCGATGACCTGCGCGCGGCAGCGCGGCGAATCGCCCCGCACGCTCGGCGCACGCCGGTGCTGCACGACGAGGCGCTGGACCGGTTGGCCGGCTGCGCCCTGCATTTCAAGTGCGAAAACCTGCAACGCGGCGGCGCGTTCAAGTTTCGCGGTGCCTGCAATGCGGTGTTCTCGCTGGACGCGGCGCAGGCGGCACGCGGCGTGCTGACGCAAAGCTCGGGCAATCACGGTGCCGCCATCGCCCTGGCCTGCCGCCTGCGCGGCATCCCTGCCACCGTGGTGGTGCCGCGCGGTGCCCCGCGCATCAAGCTGGACGCCATCGCCGGCCACGGCGCGGAGATCGTCCATTGCGAGACCAGCCAGCAGGATCGCGACCGCGTGGTCGCCGAACTGCTGGCCGAGCGCCAGGCCAGCTACATCCATCCCTTCAACGACCCACGGGTGATCGCCGGCCAGGGCACGGCGGCGCTGGAACTGCTGGAGCAGCAGCCGACGCTGGACTGCGTGATCGCCCCGGTGTCCGGCGGCGGCCTGCTATCCGGCACGGCGATCGCCGCACAGTCGCTGCGGGCCGACATCGAGGCGTTCGGTGCCGAGCCGGAAGGTGCCTGCGACGCCCATGATTCGCTGCGCGCCGGCGAAATCCTGCGCGGCCGGCCGGTGGACACGATCTGCGATGGCCTGCGCGCCGAACTGGCACCGCTGACCTTCGCCATCCTGCGCCAGCGCCTGACTGACATCCTGCTGGTCAGCGACGCCGAAGTGATCGCCGCCATGCGGCTGATCTGGGAGCGGCTGAAACTGGTCGTCGAGCCGTCATCGGCCGTGCCGTTGGCGGCGATCCTGCGTCATCCGCAGCATTTCGCCGGCCGCCGGGTCGGGGTGATCCTGTCCGGCGGCAATGTCGATCTCGACCGGCTGCCCTGGCAGCATGCGCGCTGATCGCCCGGCGCAGCGCTGCACTACGATGCAGCGCAGCATGCAATCCGCCATCGCTTGCGCTTAGGATCGCCTCACTGGCCCTGCGGGGCTGGTGCAATGAGGGGAGGGAAGAAACCCGCTCCAGGCAACTGGAGCGGGTTTTCTTTTGCCGATCGGGTGCCGCTGCAGCGCGGCTTCGCCCTTGAGCGCGATCAGCCCCTGCGCGAGCGGTACGGCGTCAAGGTGTCGACCAGCCCGTCCAGATGCGGCTGCACGGCGCTCTCCGCCTCGGTGTCGGCATTGATGTTGGTGAAGTTGACCTTGGCCCGGAAGCCGGCACCGAGCGGGCGCTTTTCCGGCACCAGGTAGGCGCGCACGTTGAGGTTGGCGGTGTACAGGGTCGAACTGCGGCCGTAGTACTGCAACTCCTGCGAGCCGACCGCTTCGGCGCGCACCACGACCACGGCGACGGCATGCCGTTGCAGGGCGTCGAGCAGGCCGGCGACATCGTTGCGGCTGGGCAGCAGGTCGGCGTCGGCCAACTCGAAGCCGGCGCGCTGCAGGCGCTCTTCGATGCGCTGGCGGGCCGGGCCGGTGATCGCCGTATCGCCCATCGCCACCACGGCTATGCGCGGCGGCGGGGCCGGCCGGCGCACCGGCTCGGCGCGGGCGATGGTCGCGGGGGCTTGTGCGGGCTGCGTCACCGCGGCCGGCGCGAGGGATTCCGATGCCGGCGCGCCGGCGGTCGTCGTTGCGGCGGGCGCGTCGGCAGCCTGGCTGGCCTCGTTCGCCGGCGTGGCGGCGGCGATCTCGACCCAGTCGGCCAGCGACGCCGTTACGCCTTCGGCCGGTGTCGGCGCGTCGGACGCAGCGTTGGCGGATGCGGCGCGGTCGGCGTCGGCGGGCAGTTCGCTGGCCTGGCTGAGCGGGATCGGATTGCTCGCCTTGCCGGCGGCGACGCCGTCCTCATAGGCGCTGCTGGCCCCGGCGAAGCCGTCCTTGAAGCCGCGCGCGTAGTCCATCAGGGTGCCGCGCATGGCGAACGCCGCGCCGCCGAGCAGCAGCACGACGGCGGCGGCGATGGCCAGCGGCAGGCCGAGCCCGGACTTGTGGGGTGCCTGGCGCTCGAGCACCGAGGGCCGCGAGGCGGCGGCCTGGCTGGCGGGCTGCGCCGGCGGCTCCACCGCCGGCGCGGCGGCACCGGACGCGGTGCGCACCACCGGCGGCGGCGTCGCCACGCGCTGCTTCTGCGAGGCCGGCGTCGGCGCGCCGACCACAGTGGCCATGTTGCCGGTCGGCACCGCGGTCATGCGCAGGGTGCCGCCATCGCGCATTGCCAGCGGATGCTCGCTGAGCGCGGCGACCAGTTCCTCGCAGCTCTGGAAGCGCTCCTCCGGCTCCTTGGCGATCATCCGGCCGAGGATGGTGGCGGCCTGGGCGTCGACCTCGCCATTGAGCTGGCGGATGTCCGGGAACTCCGCCTTGACCACTTCCAGCATCAGGCCGAGTGGGCTCTCGTCGGTGAACGGCACGCGGCCGCTGAGCATCTCGAACAGCACGATGCCGAGCGAGAAGATGTCCGAGCGCTGGTCCACCGTCTTGCCGATGCAGACCTCGGGCGACAGGTAGCCCGGCGTGCCGACGAACTCGCCGGTGGAAGTGAGCTTCTTGGAGAAGTCCTGGGTGGCCAGGGCGATGCCGAAGTCGGCGATCTTGACGTTGCCGCGCGGAGTGATCATCAGGTTGCCCGGCTTCAGGTCGCGGTGGATCACGCCCTTGGCATGCGCGGTGGACAGGCCCTGTGCGGTCTGGCGGATGATCTTCAGCGCCTGCTCGGGCTCCAGCCGGCCCTCGCGCTTGAGCAGGGCGGACAGCGACTCGCCCTCGACGAACTCCATCGCGAAGAACGGCTGGCCGGTGGACTCGTCGGTGCCGATGAAATAGATCTGGATGATGTGCGGGTCGTTCAGCGCCGCCATCGAGCGCGCCTCGCGCAGGAAGCGCTCGACCAGGTTGGGGTCGTGCGCCAGCGAGGGCGAGAGCTCCTTGATCGCGACGTAGCGTCCCAGCGCCGGTTCGAAGCCCTTGTAGACCACGCCCATCCCGCCGCGGCCCAGTTCCTCGACGATTTCGTAATGTCCCAGATGCGTCTTCATGCCGTGATGCCCCTTTAGCGCAGTGCCGCCTGGATGGCGAAGAAAGGATGCTAGCACCGGGCGGACGGCGTGGCCCGCCGCCGGGCGTTCCCCGTTCAGCGGCAGGCATCGAGGATCAAGGCGGCGTGAAAGCCGCCGCGCAGCGGCCGCCCGGGTGCCGATCTGCGCCGCGCCAACGCTCGGCGGACGGCGCGGCGCTTAACCTTGCCATCGTGGCAAGGTCTATCGTGGCGGCATCGAGGACACGCACGGGAGTAGGTCATGACAACCGATCAGCACGGACACAACGTGGTCAGCCTCAGTCTGCCGATCAAGGGCATGAGTTGCGCCTCCTGCGTCGGCCGGGTGGAGAAGGCGCTGGCCGGCGTCCCCGGTGTCGACAAGGTGGCGGTCAATCTGGTCACCGAGCGCGCCGACATCCACGCCGCTGGGCCGCTGGATCGCGCCGCCCTGGTGCAGGCGGTCGAGCGCGCCGGTTACGGCGTGCCGGCGCAGACGCTGCAACTGGAGGTCGAGGGCATGACCTGCGCTTCCTGCGTCGGTCGCGTCGAGCGCGCGCTGAAGGCCGTGCCGGGCGTCGCCGAGGCCAGCGTCAACCTGGCCACCGAGCGCGCCACGGTGCAGGGCACGGCCGACCCGCAGGCCTTGCTGGCGGCCATCGACAAGGCCGGCTACGCGGCGCGGCCGGTCTCGCCGGCGGCCAGCGCCGACAACGAGGAAACGCTGGCACGCAAGGACGCCGAGCTTCGGACACTGCATCGCGACCTGTGGCTGGCGGCGGTGCTGACCGCGCCGGTGTTCGTGCTGGAAATGGGCTCGCACCTGATCCCGGCGATGCATCACTGGGTCGGCCACACGCTCGGCATGCAGACCAGCTGGGTCATCCAGTTCGTCCTCACCAGCCTGGTGCTGGTGCTGCCCGGACGGCGTTTCTACCAGGCCGGCTTCCCGGCGCTGGCGCGGCTGGCACCGGACATGAACTCGCTGGTTGCGGTCGGCACGGCGGCGGCCTACGCCTTCTCCGTGGTCGCCACCTTCGCCCCCGGCCTGCTGCCG
>JBAYTD010000012.1:0-39303 GCA_041675805.1 Lysobacteraceae bacterium | reverse complement strand
TCGCGATTGGCGGCGAAGAACGTCTCCAGCCGCACCACTTCCTCGGTGAGCTGGTCGAGGCGGTAGGCACCCTTCCAGCGCAACTGGAACTCCAGCTCGCGGCCGGCGTCGTCCTTCATCATGTCGAAGCGGGTTTGCGTGGCCGGGATCAGGCTGACCGCGACGATCAGCGCGATCACCAGCAGCGAGACGCCGCGATGCGCCAGCGACCAGCGCAACAGGTCGGCGTAGCGGCGCGTCAGCCAGGGGATGAAGCCGTGCTGCGAGGGCAGGCTGGGCGGCGTGCGCACATGGGCGGAAATCATCGGGATCAGGCTCACCGCCACCAGCCAGGAGGCGAGCAGGGCGATGGTGATGGTGACCGCCACCTGACCCAGGTAGATGCTGATGAAATTGCGCTCGCCGAACAGGTTGGGGGCAAACACGACGATGCTGGTCAGGGTGCCGGCGCTGATCGCCAGTTGCACGCCACGGGTTCCCTCGATGGCGCAGCGCCACGGATCGTCCGGATACTTCTCGCGCTGCTGGTAGATGCTCTCCACCACCACCACCGAGTTGTCGACCAGCATGCCGAGGCCGAGCAGCAGGCCCATCATGGTCAGGATGTTCAGCGTCAGCCCGAAGAAATACATCGCCCCCAGGGTGATGACGAGGCAGATCGGGATGGCCAGGGTCACCAGCAGGGTCGACGGCCAGTGGCGGAGGAAATAGAACAGCACCAGCACCGACAGCAGGGCACCGATCAGGCCGGCCTTCATCAGCTCGTCGAGCGAACTCTGCACGCTGGCCGCCTGGTCGCCGATTACCTTGACCTGGATGCCGTCAAAGTCCGGCGTCGCCGCGATCCGCTCCACCTCGTCCAGCACGGCGCGGGAAATGGCCACCAGGTTGGCGTCGCTCTCGCGGAAGATGTCGATGCCGACCGCCGTCTTGCCGTCCAGGCGGCGGCCGAAATCGACCCGCTGCAGACGCAGGCGCACTTCGGCGATGTCGGACAGACGCAGACCGCGCTGGTCGATCACCAGGTTGCGCAACTCGTCCAGATCGCGCAGTTCGCCCACCGGCTGCACGCGCAGGCGGCGCACGCCGTCGTCGATCTCGCCGGCCGAGAGCGAGAAGTTGATCGCCTGCAGCCGCGCGGCGAGGTCGTTGAGGGCGATGGAATGCGCCGCCAGCCGCGACGGCAGGATGGCGATCTCCACCTCCGGTGGCGGTGCGCCGCTGATGTCGACGCGGGCGACGCCGGGCAGGCGCTCGATGCGCCGCCGCATGGTCTGGTCGATCAGCAGGTATTCGCCGGTCATGTCGCGCTCGCCGGCAAAGCGCAGGCGCAGCACCGGCTGGTCGCTGGGCGAGAACTTGTAGACGAAATAGCGTTGCAGGTCGTCCGGCAGCTCGCCGCGAATGGCGTCGATGCGCTCACGCGCCTCGCTGGCGGTGACCTCGATGTCGCGGTCCCAGTCGGAAAACTCGACGAACACGCCGCCGCCATCGGCACTGGCCCGCGAGCGCATGCTCTTGATCGACGGCAGCGTCGCCAGCGCTTCCTCGGCCGGACGGACCAGGTTGCGTTCCACTTCCTCCGGCGTCGAGCCCGGATACGGCAGGTTGACGTAGATGAAGGGGACGTTGACTTCCGGGAACTGTTCCAGCGGCAGGCGCTGGGTGGCGATCAGGCCGATCAACACCAGCGAAACGTAGACCATCACCGCGGTGACCGGCCGCCGCAGGCTCAGTTCGGCCAGGCTCATGACGGCGATCCGGCCGCTGCCAGGCGCTCGCCGCGCTCGCGATACCAGTCATCCGGACGACGGTCGAGCAGGTCGTAGAGCACCGGGATCACCACCAGGGTCAGCAGCGTCGAGACCGCCAGTCCGCCGATCACGGTCAGCGCCATCGGCGCCTTCACCTCGGCCCCCTCGCCGCCCAGGAAGGCCAGCGGTGCAAAGGCCAGCAGGGTCGTGGTGGTGGTCATGGCGATCGGCCGCAGACGCGAGCCGCCCCCCTCGGCCAGTGCTTGGCGCTTGGGCACGCCGGCCATGCGCAACTGGTTGACCTTGTCGATCAGCATGATGGCGTTCTTCACCACGATGCCGACCAGCAGGATCAGGCCGATGAACACCACCACCGACACCGGCTCGCCGCTCAGCCACAGCGCCAGCACCGCGCCGACCATCGCCAGCGGGATGCTGAACATGATGACGAAGGGATGCAGCAGGGACTCGAACTGCGAGGCCATCACCAGATAGACGAGGAAGATCGCCAGGCCGAGCGCGAACATCAGCGAATCCAGCGAGGCCTTCAGCTCCTCGCCCTGACCGCCGATGTGCATGCGCACGCCGGGGCCAAGCGGATTGGCGGCGACCAGCCGCTCGACCTCGGCCACCGCCGCGCCGAGGTCGATGCCGCGCAGATTGGCCGAGACGATGGCGACGCGGACCTGATCGGAGCGATGGATCTCGCTCGGGCCGATGGTCTCCACCACGTCCGCCACCGCCGACAGGTTGACCGGGCGCTCGCTCTGCGGGTTGACGATCAGGTTGCGGATGTCGGCTACCGAGGCGCGGTCGCTCTCGCGGGCGCGCACCAGCACGTCGATCTTGCGGTCGCGGAAGGAGTAGCGCGTCGCCACCTCGCCGCGCACCTTGCGCACCACCTGGTCGGCAATCTGCCGGTTGGTCAGGCCGAGTGCGGCGGCACGCTCCTGGTCGAAGACGATCTGGATTTCCGGAAAGCCCTGCTCGACCGTCGATTTGACGTCGACGAACACCGGGCGCTCGGCGAGCAGCGCCGACAGCCGCCGGCCGGCCTGTTCCAGCGCCGGCAAATCCTGGCCGAGCAGTTCGATTTCCAGCGGCGTGGAGAAGCTGAACAACTCGGGGCGGCCGAACTTCACGTCCACCGCCGGATAGGCCTGCATGGTTTCGCGCAGGCGGTCGGTGACCGCTTCCTCGGTGGCACGGCTGTAGCCGCTGCCCAGCACCACGGTCAGCTTGGCGATGTTCTCGCCGGACTCGGTCGGATTGGCATCCAGCCGCGTGCCGCTGCCGGACACGCCGTACAGCGCCTGGATGTCGGCATCCTCGGCATGACGCGCCTGGATCGCTCGCAGCAGGGCATCGGTGTCGCGAAGCTGGGTGCCGGGGGCCAGCTTGGCGGTCATCTCGAAACGGTCCTGGGCAAACTGCGGGATCAGGTCGGCACCCAGCCGGGTGGCCAGCCACAGCGAGGCGAAAAAGGCCAGGGCGGCGGCACCCAGCACCCAGACCGACCGCTCCAGCGCGTGCGGCAGGACGCGCTGGTAATGCCGGGCCAGCGCGTCGTAGCCCTTCAGCATCAGGCCGCCCAGCGCCGACAGCGCGCGGCCGATGCTGCGCGAGAACAGCCAGGCCAGCGCACCGACCAGCCAGGTGAGGCCGAACAGCAGCCACGGCAGCAGCCAGGCCAGCAGCGCGACCAGAGCGGTCAGCGCCAACAGCGGCAGGCGAAGCGGCAGACCGAGCAGCCAGATCGCCCGACGCAGGCCCGGGCCGGGGCGGTCGGCATCCAGCGGCCAGCGCAGCAGGGCACGGGCAAAGGCCAGGCTGCGCCGCCAGGCCGGCGTCGCATCGACCTGCCCGCCGTCATGGAAGGACATCGGCGAGCGCGCCTTCAGCGAGCACAGCATCGGGATCAGGGTCAGCGCCACCAGCAGCGAAATCATCACCGCGATCGACACGGTCAGCGCCTGATCCTTGAACAGTTGCCCGGCGACGCCCTCGACGAACACCAGCGGCAGGAACACCGCCACCGTGGTCAGCGTGCTGGCAGTGACCGCCATGCCGACTTCGCGGGTGCCGCTGATCGCCGCCTCGATCACCCCCAGGCCGCGCTCGCGCGCCTTGGCGATGCTTTCCAGCACGACGATGGAATCATCCACCACCATGCCGGTGGCCAGCGCCAGGCCGGCCAGCGACATGATGTTGAGACTCAGCCCGAGCTGACCCATGAAGAAGAACGTGGCGATGATCGACACCGGCAGCGACAGGCCGATCACGAAGGTGCTCCAGGCATCGCGCAGGAACAGGAAGATCAGCAGCACCGCCAGCGTGCCGCCGAGGATCGCCTCGTTGCGCACCTCGTCCAGCGCGGCGCGGATGAAGCTGGCCTGGTTCTCCACCGTCGACAGGCGCATGCCGGCCGGCAACTCGTCGCGCAGGCGGGCGACGGCGGCATCGATGCCCTCGGCCACCGCCACGGTGTTGGCGTCGCCTTCCTTGTAGATGGCGATCTCCACCGCCTCGCGGCCATCGACGCGGATCACCGCCTCGCGCTCCTTGTGCCCCATCGACACTTCGGCGATGTCGCCGAGGCGGATCGACGCGCCGTCCTGCGTCGACACCAGCAGGGCGCGCATCTCCTCGATGTCGACGAACTGGTTGACCGTGCGCACCAGATAGCGCTGTGAACCATCCTCGATGCGGCCGCCGGCGAGATTGACGTTCTCCTGCCGCAGACGCTCGATGACGCGCTCCACCGGCAGCCGCAACTGCGCCAGACGGCGGTCGTCGATCAGCACCTGCACTTCGTCTTCGAGGCCGCCGGAAACCTTCACCGCCGCCACGCCAGGAGCAGGCTCCAGGCGCTTCTTCAGGTCTTCCTCGGCGTAACGGCGCAGGCGCATCAGCTCCGCCCCGCCGACCTCGGCGTCGGCCTGCTGCGAGGTCAGCACCATGCGCATCACCGGCTCGGTGCTGGGGTTGAAGCGCAGCAGCAGCGGCGGCTCGGCCTCCAGCGGCAGGCTCAGCACCTCCAGCTTGCCGCGCACCTCCAGCCCGGCCTTGTCCATGTCGCTGCCCCAGGCGAACTCGAGCACCACGTCGCTCTGCCCGGTGCGCGACACCGAGCGCAGCTTGCGCAGGCCCTTGACCACGCCGACTGCTTCCTCGACCGGCTCGGTGACCAGGCTCTCGATCTCGGCCGGCGCGGCACCGGTGTATTCGGTGCGCACGGTCAGCGTCGGATAGCTGAGGTCGGGCAGCAGGTCGACCTTCAGATCGCGCAGGGCGATCAGGCCGAACAGCACCAGGGTCAGCGTCGCCATCGCCACGCTGACGCGGCGACGGGTGGAGAATTCGGCCAGGCTCACGGCAGTTCGCCGGCCACCGCGTCCGGGGTCGCCAGTGGCGGCGCGCCATCGCGATTGATCGCCGCCACCCGGCTGCCCTCGCGCACCGCAACCTTGCCCAAAGTCACCACCTGGTCGCCCTCGGCAAGACCGCCGCGCACCTCGGCGAACTCGCCGTTTACATGTCCCAGTTGCACCGCCGTGCGTGCCACCACGCCATCGCGGACCAGGAACACCGCCGGATCGGCACCTTCGTCAAGCAGCGCCTGGCGCGGGATCGCCAGCGAATCGTCGTGCTCGGCATAAACCACGGCGATGCGGCCGAACATGCCGGGCTTGAGTCGACCATCGCCATCGCTGAAACGCGCGGTGACGCGGAAGGTGCCGGTCGCGGCGTCGATCACCGGGCTGATCCGGTCGATCACGCCGGCGAACTGCGCGCCGGGCAGCGCATCGACCGCCAGCCGCACCGGCAGGCCGTCGCGCAACGTCGCCGATTCGCGCTCGGGGACGTTCAACACGGCCTCCAACTGGCTGCCGTCGACGAGCCGGAACATCGGCTGGTTCAGGGCGATCAGATTGCCCTCGCGCACCAGCCGTTCGGCGATCACGCCGTCGAACGGCGCAGTCACATCGGTGTAGGACAGCTCCAGCCGCGACAGGTCGTAGGCGGCCTTCTGCGTGGCGACATCGAAGCGGATGCGCTCGTGTGCGTCGGCGGCGATCAGCTTGCGCGCGAACAGTTCCTTCGAGCGTGCCAGTTCCGCCTCCAGCTTGCGCAGCGTCGCCTCGTGGCGCGCCACTTCCAGCCGCACCCGTTCCGGGTCGATCCGCGCCAGCACCTGGCCGGCGCGCACGCGGTCGCCTTCCTCGGCCGACAGGCGCAGCAGCACGCCGGAGGTCTTGGCCACCACCATCGCCTCCTGGGTCGCCTGCAGCGCCGCCGTGCCGCTGTAACTGGCCGACATCGAGCGCCGCTGCACCGTCGCCACTTCCACCGGCACCGGCGGCTTCTTCTTCTGCCCCGGCTGCGCCTTGTCGTCCGTGGTGGCGGAGGCATCGGCCGACGGCGGCGGCTGGCCGCAGCCGGCCAGCAACAGGGACAGCAACAGCGCAAGGCAGACGGCCCGGCGCTTGGCAAAACGGGGGCTCGGATCGGAGGCGGCGATGGACATGGAAAGGGCCTGAAGTGGAATGATCGACCGTGACCACGGCCGACGAGGGCGGCAGGATGCGGGTCGCCGGCCGCCGGCACAGGTGCTGGTAGTCATTCCGGATGGCAAAGCGCCGCGATTGTGACGGGATGTTCAGCCGCCGCTCACCTGCCCCGCCGCCCACCGCGGCCGCCGATGGGATGCGAGGCCTGTCCGCCCTGCTATACTCGTCCACTTACGCCACGCCGCACGCTGCGGCCGATACGAACGGTTCCGGAATCGATCATGACGCTGACCCTGCGCCTCGCCACCGTCCTCGCCCTGCTGATCCCCGCCGCGCCGCTGCTCGCCGCCGGCGATGTCGAAGCGGGCAAGCTCAAGGCCTACACCTGCACCGGCTGCCACGGCGTCACCGGCTACCGCAATGCCTACCCGCACTACCACGTGCCGCTGATCGGCGGGCAGAACCGCGAGTACCTGGTCACCGCGCTGACCGCGTACCAGAAGGGTGTGCGCAAGCATCCGACCATGCGTGCCCAGTCCGAGAGCTTCTCCACGCAGGACATCGAGGACATCGCCGCCTACCTGTCCAGCGTCGGCGGCCAGCATGACGACAGCGCCAAGTAACCGCCTCGTTTCCGGAGTTCCCGCCATGACTCTTCGTTTGATCGCCGCCTGCGCCCTGCTGGCCGCAGCGTTCCCGGTTCTGGCCGCCGGCTCGGTCGAGGCCGGTGCCAGCAAGTCCCAGGTCTGCCAGGCCTGCCATGGCAAGGATGGCAACGGCGTCGGTGACGGCCAGTACCCGCGTCTGGCCGGCCAGTACGCCGACTACCTCGCCAAGTCGCTGCGCGACTACCGCACCGGTGCCCGCGAAGACCCCATCATGCGCGGCTTCGCCTCCACCCTGACCGATGCCGACATTGAGGATCTGTCCGCCTTCTACGCGGCGCAGAAGGGTCCGCTGCGCGACCTGTACGGCGTCGACCGCGACTGACCCCGCGCCTCGTCTATTCGGCCAGCGGCAACCGGCAACCCATCTCGTAGACCCGACGCAGGCGCAGCGCCTCGGCCTGCGTCCGCGTCGCGCGGAGCTTCTCCCACAGCACCTCGCAGGCCCGCGCCTCCTCCGGGCTGAGCGTATTGGGGTCGTCGACATCCATCACGACCACCTCCGGGCGCTCCATGCCGCAACCGCCGGCAGCGGCGATCACCACCACCGAACAGACCACCACATGGCCGGGCGCGCCGGGCACCGGGATGCGCACCGTCAACATGGTCGCCTCGACCGCCTTTTCCAGGATTTCGGTGAGCATGTCCGGCTGCGGATGCATGAATTCGTCGAACGCGGAGGCGCGGTATTCCAGCGCCAGCGGACGCTTGAACGCATCGCCCGCGCCGGCGAGACCGGGAATCTCGTAGTCGAAGCGCCCTTCCAGCGCGCTGTCGCGCTGCAGCGCCTCGACATGGCCGGCGACGCCGCGCAGCGAGCCATCACCAGCGAACAGCCGCGGTGCCGGCGGCGCGACGGATTCGGGCGACGGCTCGATTTGCGACGGCTCGATCGGCGGCGGCGCGACCTCCGCCACCTGCATCCGCCGCGATGGCGGACTCGGGCTGGTCGCGACCGGCCGTGCCGCGCGACGCGGCGGTGGCGGCAGCGGCGGCGCTGGCGGCGCAACGAAAACGATCTCGACCACTTGCAGGGCCTGCGCGGCAGCGCTTGGTCGCGGCCGCAACTGGCTCAGATCATGCAGCAGCCACAGGCCGACGCCATGCGCCAGCAGCACCCCGGCCAGAGTCAGGATGCGCAGGCGATCCATGCCGCTGGCCGCAGGCGCGCCCGTCATGCCGGTCGCCGGCCACCGCAGGCAGCAATCATCCGGTCCTTGATTGATAGTACGGCGTGGTGCCGCTGGCGTGATCGGTGGCATCGAGCACGGCGCGCACCTCGGGCACCCGTGCCTTCAGGGTCTTTTCCACGCCCTGCTTGAGCGTCACGTCGACCATGCCGCAACCGTGGCAGCCACCGCCGAAACGCAGCAGCACATCGCCCTCGGCGGTGATCTCCTCCAGCGCCACCCGGCCGCCGTGGCTGGCCAGTTGCGGATTGATCTCGCTGTCCAGCACGTGGCGCACGCGCTCCACCACGCTGGCCTCGGCACCGGGCGCGACGCCCTTGATGCGCGGCGCGCGGATCATCACCTGGCCGCCGGTGGCGCTGCGCTCGAAACCCACTTCCGCGCCATCGAAGTACGGCACGCTGGCCGCGTCCACGTACAGCGTGAAGCCATCGCAGTCCAGCGCCCATTCGTCGCCGTCCAGGTCGGACTGGTCGCAGAACTCCAGCCGGGCGTCGGCCGATGGCGTGCCCGGCCGCAGCGCACTGAGGCGGATGCCGATGGCCTCGCCATCCTGCTGGTCGATCAGGGTTCGGAAGTAGGACTGCGCGTCCTCGGAAATCTGGATCATGTCGAATACCGCGGAAACCTTGTCAGGGCACAGTCTAGCCGTTCGCTATACTCGCCCGTACCGCTTGAACATGAGCCATCCGATGAGCCAGACCGACCTCGCCGACCGCCATTGCCGCCCCGTGCAAGGAGCCCAGGACCGGCTCGCCGACGCCGAGATCACCGCCCTGCTGGCGCAACTGACGGGCTGGGAGCGCGTCGAGGACGGCCGCGCCCTGCGCAAGACCTTCCGCTTCGACGACTATTACCGCACCCTGGCCTACGTCAACGCGCTGGCCCACGTCGCCCATCGCGAAGACCATCACCCGGACCTCGGCGTCCACTACAACCGCTGCGTCGTCCGCTACTCCAGCCACGACGCCGACGGCCTGACCGAAAACGATTTCATCTGCGCGGCCAAGGCGGAGCGGCTGTATCGGCAGTAGGCCACGCCGACGCCGAATCAACCCGCGCGCCGCGCCAGCGCAACCCGACCCAGGACCAGCAGCCACAGCGCAAGCAGCGCCAGCGCAGGTGCCGAGGTCCAGGGAATGCTCAGCGCTGGCGGCGACACGGCCGCCGTCAGCAGCGTGCCGGAGTCATTGTTGGCGGGATCGGGATCGGGCGTGTCGCTGCCCGCAGTGGCCCGCCATTCCAGCGGCCCGATGACATTGGCGCGGACCCGGATGCGACTGGATATCGCCACCGAAGCGCCCGCCGCCAGGCTCTGCGCCCGACAGTCGAGCCAGCCCGGCATGCTCGGCCAGACCGGCGGCGAAGGAAGTAGCTGACAGGTCCAGCCAGCGGCGGTCGCGGCATCGTCGATGTAGTCGGACGCGTCAATCGGGTAACCGGCCTGCGCGATGTCGCGGAAGCCGGGCATGAACAGCGTGACGACCGGCGACACGGCGGCATCCGGTCCATTGTTGGCGACTTCCACGCGCAAGGTCAGCATCCCGCCCTTCACGGCCGGGTCCGGCGATGCGTTGGCGGTCAGCCGCAAGTCGGCGCTGCCTGCCGCCGTTTGCGCGCCGGCCGGCATCGTCCACAGCGCGCCGAGAACGAGCCAACACAGGGTCTGGATCAGCCTGCGGGTCATCGGACAGTGCCTGTGCAATTGGGACAGCGGAAGATCGGCTCAATGCGCATCGCGGTCAACCAGACCCAGCCGGGTCGCCGCCAGCGCGGCTTCGGCGCGGCTGCTGACGCGCAGTTTGCGGTAGATGTCCTTGACGTAGCCGGCACAGGTGTTGCGGCTCAGTTCCAGCGCGGCGGCGGCTTCGGCGACGGTGAGGCCCTTGCCGATCAGTTGCAGCACGCCCTTTTCGCGCCTGGTCAGGCGGTCGAGATCACCGGAATCGTCAGCGGAGGGCGGCGGGCCGACCGGTCCGAAGTGGCGCAGCAGACGGCGGGCGATGCTCGGCGACAGCGGTGGCTGGCCATCGGCGATACCGAGCAGCATGGCGGCGAGATCCTGCTGCGACTGGTCCTTCAGCACGTAGCCCTGGGCACCGGCGCGCAGGGCCGGGAACAGGTGGGCATCGTCGTCGAACACGGTGGCGACCACGCACAGGGTTCGGCCGGCGCTCAGCTTCTCGATCATCCGCACGCCGGAGCCATCGGGCAGGCCGAGGTCGATCAGCGCCAGGTCCGGCGCGCCGATCATGGCACCGGCCTCGGCCAGACTGCCGGCCTCAACAATGGCGATCTGCGGATAGGCCTGGCGCAGGGCGGCGCACAGCCAGCGGCGGCTGGCGGCCAGATCGTCCAGCACCAGGGCGGTTCTCGGCGCGCTCATGCCGAGTCCTCGCCGGGCAAGGGCGCGCTGAGCAGCACCTTGGTTCCGCCCAGCGTGCCCTGGCTCCAGTCGATCGTGCCCTGCAACGCCTGCGCCCGCGCCTGCATGTTGGACAGCCCGGCACCACCGCTCGCCGGCTGCGCGGTCAACGGTGGCTCGCTGCCGCCCTCGTCGGTGATTTCCAGCAGCAGCGTCCGCCGTGGACCCTGTTTGATGCGCACGCGCAGGCGGCGCGCGCCGGCGTGGCGGATGGCGTTGCTGATCGCCTCGCGCATGATGCGGTGCAGATGCAGCGAACTGGCCTGATCGAACAGCGGATCGGGCAGGTCGTCGGCGGCCTGCCAGGACAGTTCGACACCGGCGGCGGCAAGGCGCTGCGCGGCCTCGGCGCGAATGCTGGCCAGCACGTCCTGCAAGGTGCCGGGCTCGCTGCGCGAGCGGCTGACCACGTCGCGCAGATCCTGCAGGATGGCGCGGGCGCGGTCGGCCTGGGCCTGGTCCGGCGCGGTGTAGATCAGTTCCAGCAGGCGCGCGCCGAGATCGTCGTGCAGGTCGGCATAGATGCGCTCGCGCTCCTGCGCGGCGGCGACGGCGGCGATGCGCTCGGGATCGGGGTCGGACGGTGGCGGCGTTGCCGCACTCATCGGCGCTGCCGGCCGGCGTCGCTGCCATGCCATAGCGATGGCAGCGAGCAGTGCGCCCGCCAACAGTCCGATCAATCCGCTCGCCCACGCCATCAGATGTCGCGCTCCTTGCCCGCCGCCGGCGCGCGGCCGGCGCTGCCTTCGCCCGGAGTATAAGCCGCCGCGCCCACCCATTCGGGGGGTCGTCGGCACGATCCGCTGGCCGCTAACGTGGCCGCACGCCATGCAACCCGAGGAAACCGATCCATGTCCCATCCTCTGTCGCCGCTGCGCCGCCGTCTTGCCCTGGGCGTGCTTGCCGCGCTGCCACTGTCCGCGCTCGCCGATGACGCGCCCCTGCTCAACACCGCCACCTGGTGGGATCCGGAAGAAAGCGGCTGGGGCATCTTCACCATCGACCAGGGCAACGTCAGCGGACCCGGCTGGTTCACCTACGACGAGAACGGCGACCCGACCTGGTTCCTCGTCCCCGGTGCCTTTCCGCAGCCCGACGGCAGCTATGCCGGCTCGATCTGCCGCTTCACCGGCGTGCCCTATCCGCAGATTGCCGGCAATGCGGCGGACCCCTGCGAAGTGGTCGGTTCCGCCACCCTCACCTTCCAGGGCAGGACGCGGCTGAAGTTCGACTACAGCGTCGACGGCGTCGCCCAGAGCAAGAATCTGGTGCGCTTCAACTTCGCCGGCTCCGACCTCGCCTGCCGCGCCAGCGCCAACCCCTCGCGCGCCGGCGCCAGCAATTTCAGCGATCTGTGGTGGGGTACCCAGGCCAGCGATGGCTGGGGCATCCACATCAGCCACGTCGGCGATTCGCTGTTCGCCACCTGGTACACCTACGATCTCGACGGTCGTGCCGTGTTCTACATCGGCAGCGCCAGCCGCCAGCCCGATGGCCGCTTCAGCGGCCCGCTGTCGATCCAGCAGGGCGGCACGCCGTTTGACCAGATCGACGGCGCGCCGGCCGCGCAGGGCTCGCAGCAGATCGGCAGCGTCACCTTCAGTTTCAGCGACGGCGAGACCGGCAGCTTCTCCTACAGCATCGACAACGTCTCGCAGACCAAGCCGATCAAGCGTTTCCTGTTCGGTGGCACGGCCGGCGTCTGCGAGGTCGTCGCCTACGGCTCGATCACCGACGACGACGAAGGCGGCGGCGGCCAGCCCGGTGCGGACGAGTGCTTTCCGCCGCTGGCGGTGGGCGACAAGTACCGCCTGCGCGACACCGATGCCGATGGCAACGTCAGCCACACTGATGTCGAGGTCATCGGCACCGGCACCGATCCGTTCCAGGGCCGCCCGGTGTTCAAGATCAGCTACACCCCGGACGGCAATGCCAACGGCAGCATCATCGAGTTCGTCGAGCAGACCGCCAGCGAGCGCATCCACTACGGCTCCGAAGGCTGGATTCCGGCCGCCGAGGCGCGCGGCCAGACGCGCTTCGATCCGCCGGTGCGGATACCGCGCAGCACGCCGGTCGGCAGCGTCGGCACGCGCAATTTCAAGGCCATTTCCAACTACACCGCCAGCGGCCAGGCGGTCAGCATCACGGTGGATTTCGTCGAAGTGTTCGAGCGCGTCGGGACCGAAACAGTCAGCACGCCGGCAGGCAGCTTCCCCGGTGCCTGCCGCTTCGAAACATCGTTGCAATCGGTAGTGAACACCGCGCAATCGGGCTTCAACGTGCGCGTGGAAACCGATTCCGACGTGACCCAGTGGGCGCATCCGGCGATCGGCCCGCTGCGCACGCTCACCGATTCGGTCACCAGTTCCACCGTGACCGGCGCGCCGGTGCCGATCCCGCCCACGGTCACGTCAAGCAGCGGCACCAGCGAGATCGTCAGCGCCCGCATCGGCGGCAACAACTATCCCTGATTGCGCCCGCGCCGGGCCGGATGCCTGTCACCCCAGGCACCGGCCCGGTTTTTTTGCGCGCTCAGCCGCCTCGCAGCACTTCCGCCAGCAGCGCGCGGGTGACCGGATCGTCCGGCCCGGCGCTGTCGCCGCGCAGCGCCGGCAACAGGTCGCCGGCGATGCGCTTGCCCAGTTCAACGCCCCATTGGTCGAAGGCATTGATGCCCCAGATCACCGATTGCACGTAGACCGAATGCTCGTACAGGGCAAGCAGGCCGCCCAAGGCCTGCGGCGTCAGCGCATCGAGCAGGAACACCGTGCCCGGCCGGTTGCCCGGATGGCGGCGATGCGGATCGCCATGCTCGGCACCGTTGGCGAAGGCCTGCGACTGCGCCAGCAGGTTGGCGAGCAGGGCCTGATGCGAGGCGGAATGCGGATGATGCGGGCGGATGACGCCGATCAGCTCGGTCGGCGTCACCTCCACGCCCTGATGCAGGGCCTGGAAGAAACTGTGCTGGCTGTCGGTGCCGGGCGCGCCCCACAGCACCGCGCCGGTCGGCATCGCCACCGCCTCGCCGTCGCTGCGCACCGACTTGCCGAGGCTTTCCATGAACAACTGCTGGAGGTAGGCCGGCAACTTCGCCAGCCGCTCGTCGTAGGGCAGCACAGCGTGCGTCGGCAGGCGCAGGGCGACCCGGTTCCACACCGCGACCAGGGCATGGCGAACGGCAAGATTGCCGGCCACCGGCGCCTTGGCGACGTGGGCGTCGATGTCGGCCGCGCCGGCCAGCAATTGCCGCCAGCCGTCCTCGCCCAGGGCAAGCCGGGCGGCGAAGCCGGCGGCGGACCAGACCGAATAGCGCCCGCCGACCCAGTCCCACATCGGCAGCACGCGCTCGGCGGCGATGCCGAACGCCTCGGCGCGGGCCACTTCGGCGCTGACCGCAACCAGCGACTGCGGTCCGCCCAGCCAGTCACGAACCAGCGCGCCGTTGAGCAGGGTTTCCTGCGTGGTGAAGCTCTTCGACACCAGCACGGCGGCGCTGCGTGCCGGGTCCAACTCGCGCAGCAGGCGGGTCGCGGCATGGCCATCGACATTGCTGAGGAAATGCACGCGGAACGGTGAATCGGCCTGTTCGCGCAGCGCATCGACGACGAAGCGCGGCCCGAGGTCGGAGCCGCCGATACCGATGTTGATCACGTCGGTGACGCCTTCGTCGGCCAGACGCCGCGCCAGCGTCTCGGCCTGGCGCTGCGCCGCCAGCGCCTGCTCGCGCGCCCGTTGCGCGACCGGCGCGCGGCCGAGGTCTGAACGCAAGGCGGTGTGCAGGGCCGGGCGATGCTCGGTGACATTGACCTCGACGCCGTCGACCAGATCGCCCAGCGCCGCCGGCACGCCGAGCTCGTCGGCCATGTCGAACAGCATGCGCCAGGCGGCGGCATCGATCCGCTGGCGCGCAAACGAGACCAGGATCGGTCCGTGGCGCAGACTCTGCGTCGTCGCCCGCTCCGGCTCGGCGGCCAGCAGTTGTGGAATCGTCGTATCGGCCAGGCGCTTGGCGTGCTCGTCCAGCATCCGCGCCCAGTTCCGGGCCTGTTCCCGGCTATGCATGGCTCATCACCTTCTGTTGCAAAAACGCAACACCACCGCCGACCTGCGGCAAAAAAAAACCCTCACCGAAATCGACGAGGGTTTAAAAGCGGAGTGACGATACCAAACAATGCGCCCTGCATACACCCGGAAGCGCGCTGGGCGCGGCAGTTCCGAGTGCGTGGCTAGAATAAGACAGTCGATGGGAAAATGCAACACCTTTGTTGCGTCGGAAAAACACCCTGCCGGCGTTCACGAAAGCGTCCCCGCGCAAACCCTAGACTTGCCGCCCATGACGCCCAGCGCCGACCGCACCAGTGACCTGCTCGCCGACATCGCGAATGGTGACGACTCCACCCCGCCGCTGGACATGGACGCCCTGCTCGGCCACTTCCGCCGCCGTGCGTTCGGCATCCTGCTGTTGCTGGTGCTGCTGCCGGTGTTTCTGCCGGTGCCGTTCGGCGTCGGCGCACTGTGCGGCCCGCTGGTCAGCCTGCTCGGCCTGCAACTGATGCTCAACCGGCGCTGGCCCTGGCTCCCGGGCTGGCTGCGCCGGCGGCCGGTGTCGCGGCAGTCGCTGCAGCGCTTCCTGAAAAAGGGCGGGCGCTGGCTGAAGCGGGTCGAACAGCTCAGCCGGCCACGGCTGGACTGGCTGTTCACCCATCCGGCCAGCACCGTCGTCACCGGCCTGTTGCTGATCCTGCTCGGTCTGCTGCTGGCGCTGCCGATCCCGCTGACCAACTACCCCTTCGGCCTGTTGATCCTGCTCTACGCGCTGGCCCTGCTGGAGCGCGACGGCGTGCTGCTGCTGATCGCCTGGGCGGCCGGAAGCGCGACTCTGATCGGCTTCGCCGGCGTCGCCAGCGAAGCGCTGGGCTGGCTGCACGGTTTCATCGCCTGAGCGCGTCGGTGCGCGGAAAGCGCGTTCCCGCCCAGCTCGTGCGGCAGTGCAGCATGAATGGCGCAAACCTGACAGAATCGGCGCTCCCGCCCTTGCCTGCGCCGCGCCATGTGCTCGATCCTCGGCCTGTTCGACCTGCGTTCCGACGCCGCCGCCCTGCGCACGCAGGCGCTCGACCTGTCCCGCCGCATGCGCCATCGCGGCCCGGACTGGTCCGGCGTCTACGCCGATGACGGTGCCATCCTCGTCCACGAGCGACTGGCCATCGTCGGCGTGGATTCCGGTGCCCAGCCGCTGCTCAGTGCGGACGGCGGCCAGGCGCTGGCGGTAAACGGCGAGATCTACAACCACCGCGCCCTGCGCGCGCAGACCCAGGCCGCCTACGCCTACCAGACCCATTCCGACTGCGAGGTGATCCTCGCCCTGTACCGCCAGGCCGGCGGCGCTGCCGGTGCCGACGACTTCCTCAACCGGCTGGAAGGCATGTTCGCCTTCGCGCTGTGGAACGCCGGCGCGCGGCAATGGCTGATCGCCCGCGATCCCATCGGCATCATCCCGCTGTATTACGGCCACGACCAGCACGGCACGCTGTACGTCGCCTCGGAACTGAAGGCGCTGGCTCCGGTGTGCGTGGACGCGCGCGAGTTCCCGCCCGGCCACTACTGGCATTCCGGCGCGGCCGAGCCGATTGCCTACTACCGGCCGGACTGGCGCGACCACGCCGACGTCGCCCACGGCAGCCGCGACCACGCCGCCCTGCGCTCGGCTTTCGAGGCGGCGGTGAAGTCGCACATGATGAGCGACGTGCCCTACGGCGTACTGCTGTCCGGCGGCCTGGATTCCTCGCTGGTCGCCGCCATCGCCAAGAAATACGCCGCCCGGCGCATCGACGAAGATGAGCAGACCGAAGCCTGGTGGCCGCAATTGCACAGCTTCGCCATCGGCCTGATCGACTCGCCGGACCTGAAGGCGGCGCGCGAAGTGGCGGCCCATCTGGGCACCGTGCATCACGAGTTCCACTTCACCGTGCAGGAAGGCATCGATGCCCTCAGCGAGGTCATCTACCACCTGGAAACCTACGATGTGACCACGGTGCGTGCCTCCACGCCGATGTTCCTGATGGCGCGGCGGATCCGTGCCATGGGCATCAAGATGGTGCTCTCCGGCGAGGGCAGCGACGAGCTGTTCGGCGGCTATCTGTACTTCCACAAGGCCCCGGACGCCGCCGCCCTGCACGAGGAAACCGTGCGCAAGCTCGACGCCCTGCATCTGTTCGACTGCCTGCGCGAACAAGTCGATGGCCGCCTGGGGCGTGGAGGCCCGCGTGCCCTTCCTCGACCGCCGCTTCATCGACGCCGCGATGCGACTCGACCCAGAGGTCAAGCTGTCCGGCAAGCAGCGCGGGCGCATCGAAAAGCAGTTCCTGCGCGAAGCCTTTGCCGGCTACCTGCCCGACAACGTGCTGTGGCGGCAGAAGGAGCAGTTCTCCGACGGCGTCGGCTACCACTGGATCGACTCGCTGAAGGCCCACGCGCAGGAGCAGGTCAGCGACCAGCAGATGGAAAGCGCCCGCTTCCGCTTCCCGCACAACACCCCGCAGACCAGGGAAGCCTATCTCTACCGCGACCTGTTCCATCGCCACTACCCGCAGCCCTGGGCCGCGCAATGCGTGCCCGGCGGCCCCTCGGTGGCCTGCTCCACCGCCGCCGCGCTGGAATGGGACGCCTCGCTGAAAAACGTCGTCGACCCCAGCGGCCGCGCCGTGCAGGCGGTACACAACGCGGCGTATTGATAGCCGACTGGCTTGGTGCCGAGCCCCTCGTGCCGCAAGGCCTCGCGCAACCCGGCCTGGCACAGCGCAGAGGCAATCGGACGCCGGCAAATCGGCTGGATCATTGATTCAGGTCGCGTCAGGATTGCCGCTGGCCGGCGCAACACCTACCATCGCGCAATGACCCGTCCCGCCGAACAATTGCTCGAAGAAGCGCTCGCGCTGCCGGCCAAGGCGCGGGCAATGCTGGCCGAGCGGCTGGTAGAAAGCCTTGACCCGCGCGACGACGACAGCGTGCGTGAAGCGTGGACCGCCGAAGCGCTGCGTCGCCGTGACGAGGTGCGTAGCGGCAAGGTCAGGACGGTTTCAGCCGAAACCTCGCGCGCAAGGATCGAAAGACTGCTGCGTCCATGAGGCATGAGCTCCATCCGGAGGCACAGGACGAGTACGAAAGCGCTATCGTCTGGTACGAACAGCGACAGCAGGGCTTGGCGCGACGCTTCTTCGATGCCATCGAAACCGCGATTGACGATGCCGCCGAACATCCCCTGCGCCACCCGATCCTCGAACAGGATGTGCGTCGCCGTCTGCTGCGCGTGTTTCCGTACTCGGTGCTGTACGTAGCCGAGCGCGACCACGTTCTGGTCCTTGCGCTTATGCACAACCATCGCGAACCGGGGTATTGGCGCTCGCGCATCGGCTGAATTGCGTCGTCCGCGGTCGAACGGCCAGGAAACTTCCCGGCTGGCAGTCCGACGGCGGCGCACAGCGCGCTGCCCAGCGCCCTTTGAGTCAACGAATCCATGTCATGCGATCCTCTTTGCGTCGCTGCGGCAACGTCGCCTGAATGCCGATGCGCCGCGCTGCGTGCGGCGGCGTCCGCCCGATGCGTCCCGCCCGGCGTGCGTGTATCATGCCACCCGCTTTTTCATCCCTTCATCCGAATCAAAGGATATAACGCCTGATGAGCAGCTACCTCTTCACCTCCGAGTCGGTCGGCGAAGGCCATCCGGACAAGGTCGCCGACCAGATCTCCGACGCCGTGCTCGACGCCATCCTGGCGCAGGACCCGCGAGCGCGCGTGGCCTGCGAGACGCTGGTGAAGACGGGCGTCGCCATCATCGCCGGCGAGATTACCACCAGCGCCTGGGTCGACCTCGAAGCGCTCACCCGCAAGGTGATCGTCGACATCGGCTACGACAGCAGCGAAGTCGGCTTCGACGGTGCCACCTGCGGCGTGCTCAACCTGATCGGCAAGCAGAGCCTCGACATCAATCAGGGCGTCGACCGCAAGAAGCCCGAGGAACAGGGCGCCGGCGATCAGGGTCTGATGTTCGGCTACGCCACCAACGAAACCAAGGACTACATGCCGGCGGCGATCCACCTTTCGCACCGCCTGGTGGAGCAGCAGACCAAGGTGCGCAAGGCGAAGAAGTCGCCGCTGCCGTGGCTGCGTCCGGACGCCAAGAGCCAGGTCACCCTGCGCTACGAAAACGGCAAGGCGGTCGCCATCGACGCCGTGGTGCTGTCCACCCAGCATGACCCGGGCGTCAAGCAGAAGGATCTGGTCGAAGCGGTCCGCGAGCACATCCTCAAGCCGGTGCTGCCGGCCAAGTGGCTGCACAAGGGCACCAAGTTCCACATCAACCCGACCGGCAAGTTCGTCATCGGCGGCCCGGTCGGCGACTGCGGCCTGACCGGGCGCAAGATCATCGTCGACACCTACGGCGGCTGGGCCCGCCACGGCGGCGGCGCGTTTTCCGGCAAGGATCCGTCCAAGGTCGACCGCAGCGCCGCCTATGCCGCGCGCTACGTCGCCAAGAACGTCGTCGCCGCCGGCCTGGCCGACCGCTGCGAGGTGCAGGTCAGCTATGCCATCGGCGTCGCCGAGCCGACTTCCATCTCCGTCACCACCTTCGGCACCGGAAAAATCAGCGACGAGAAGATCGAAAAGCTGATCCGCAAGCATTTCGACCTGCGCCCCTACGGCATCCTGCAGATGCTCGACCTGACCCACCCGATCTACCAGCCGACCGCCGCCTACGGCCACTTCGGCCGCAAGCCGGTGGACATCGAGTACCTCGACAGCGCCGGCAAGACGCAGAAGGCCGTCGCCTTCTCGTGGGAAAAGACCGACCGCGCCGAGGCCCTGCGCACGGATGCCGGGCTGAAGTAAGCTGCGTCGCCGGTGTTGACCGAAAAGGGCCGCCCTGGTGCGGCTCTTTTCATTTCCGCGCCCCTGACTTCCGGCCCTTGCCGCCCTCCCCGGCCTTGCCTGTAATGCTGCCATCCCACGCTCGGAGCTTGCCGTGAACCGACCCGTTTTCTCCGCCGCCGCGCGCCTTTTGGCCATCGCGCTGGGCCTCGGTGCCATTGCCGCGCAGGCTGCCGACGCACCGGCCTCGCCGGCTGACGCCATCCGCAGCCAGACCCTCGACAATGGCATGAAGGTCGTGGTCTGGCCCGACCACGACATCCCCAACGTCGCCCTGTACGTCTGGTACCGCGCCGGCGGGCGCAACGAATATCCCGGCATCACCGGCATCGCGCACTATTTCGAGCACATGATGTTCAACGGCACCGCGACCCGCGCGCCGGGCGAGTTCGACCGCGTGATGGAGGCCAACGGCGGCTCCAACAACGCCTATACCAGCAGCGACGTGACGGTCTATCAGGACTGGTTTCCGGCCTCCACGCTGGAATTGATCTTCGACCTGGAGGCCGACCGCATGGCCAACCTGTCGTTCGATCCCAAGGTGGTGGAGAGCGAGCGCGGGGTGGTCTATTCCGAGCGCCGCCTGCGCGTGGACAACGACACCTTCGGTGCCCTGTTCGAGCAGGTCAACGCCACCCACTGGCTGGCCCATCCCTACCAGTTCCCGGTAATCGGCTGGCCCTCGGACATCGAAAACTGGACGATGGAGGATCTGAAAACCTTCTATCGCACCTATTACGCTCCCAACAACGCGACCATGTTCGTGGTCGGCGATGTCGATCCCGACGCGGTGTTCGCGCTGGCGAAGGAAAAGATCGGCAAGATTCCGGCCCAGGAGCCGCCGCAGAAGATCCGCACCGTCGAGCCCAAACAGCTTGGCGAGCGCCGCCTCAGCGTGCGCAAGGAAGACGCCCAGACGCCGCTGCTGCTGATGGCCTGGCACGCCTTCGACGCCGGCCACGCCGACACCCCGGCGCTGGAACTCCTGCTCGACGTGCTGGCCCAAGGCGATTCCTCCCGCCTCAATCAGAAGCTGGTCGAAAACGATCCGGTCGCGGTCAACATCGGTGCCTACCTGCACGCCGGTTTCGACCCCGGCGCGGCCTATCTGTACGCCGTGCTGGCGCCGGACGCCGATCCGGCCAAGGTGGAAGCGGCCATCGACGCCGAACTGGCCCGCATCATCGAACAAGGCGTGACGCCGGCCGAACTGGAAAAGGCGCGCAACAACAAACTCGCCGGCTTCTGGCGCAGCCAGTCGACGATCAGCGGCAAAGCGCAGGCGCTGGGCACCTACGAGGTGTTCCACGGCGATTACCGCAAGCTGTTCGACGCCCCCGGTGCCTACGACGCCATCGACGCCGACACGCTGCGCCGGGTCGCCACCGAGGTGTTCCGCTCCGACAACCGCACCGTCGGCGTCCTTCTGCCGACCGCCGCCCAGTGAGGTCCGCCATGCGCAACGTCCTGATCTGCCTGGCGCTGTTCGCCGCCAGCCTGTCCGCCCAGGCCGCCCCGACCGGCGTCACCCTGCCCGAGTTCCAGCGCGTCACCCTGGCCAACGGTGCCGAACTGGCGCTGCTGGAAAAACACGATGTACCGATGATCTCGCTGATGATCGCCGTGCGCGGCGGCCCGCTGGGCGACCCGCAAGACAAGGAAGGCACCGCCTTCCTGCTGGCCGAGTTGATGAGCAAGGGCGCGGGCGAACGTGACGCGCGCCAGTTCGCCGAAACCGTCGACGGTCTCGGCGGCCGGCTGGGCATCGGCACCGATGCCGAAATGCTCAGGCTCAGCGCCGATTTCCTCGCCCGCGACCGCGCCCGCATGGTCGAACTGGCCGCCGACGCCCTGCTGCACCCGCATCTGGACGCCGCCGAGTTCGACAAGGTGCGCACCCGCACCATTCGCAGCCTGATCGCCGCCAAGGATGGCGACCCCAGCGGCCTGCTCGGTGCCTACGCCGCCGCCTGGCTGTTCGGCGAGCATCCCTACGGCCGCCCCGACAGCGGCAGCGAAGCCAGCCTGGGCCGGATCACCCTGGACGACGTGAAGGGCTATTACGCCGACCAGCTCGGCGGCGACCGTCTGATCATCGTCGCCGTCGGCGATTTCAAGGCCGACGAGATGCGCGGCGAACTGGATCGCGCCTTCGGCGACTGGCGCGCCGC
This sequence comes from Lysobacteraceae bacterium, assembly GCA_041675805.1. GTDB lineage: Bacteria > Pseudomonadota > Gammaproteobacteria > Xanthomonadales > Xanthomonadaceae > JANNWF01. Next base: position 17,659 of record JBAYTD010000012.1, on the reverse strand, counting down.
CGCCAAACCGCTGCCGGAAGTCGCCGCCGCACCGAAGCAAACCGGCCGCCGCGTGCTGCTGGTCGACAAGCCCGGTGCCACGCAGACCTACTTCTGGCTGGGCAATGTCGGCGTCGCCCGCAACCACGACAACCGCGCCGCGCAGAACCTGGTCAACACCCTGTTCGGCGGCCGCTTCACCTCCATGCTCAACACCGCGCTGCGGGTGGAATCGGGCCTGAGCTACGGCGCTCGCTCCTCGCTGTCGCGCCTGAGCACGCCCGGCTCGGCGGCGATCACCTCGTTCACCCAGACCGACTCCACCGTCGCCGCCATCGACCTCGCCATCGCGCAACTGGAGAAACTGCACGCCCAGCCCTTCGACGAGGCGGCGCTGGACTCGGCGCGTCGCTACGTGCTCGGCCAGTTTCCGCCGACGCTGGAAACCCACGGCCAGCTTGCCTCGCGGCTGGTCGACCTGATCTTCCATCGCCTCGGCCGCGAGGATGTCGACGGCTATGCCGCAGCCATCGCCGCCGCCGACGCCGACGCCATCGCCCGCGCCGTGGCGGTCTATCCGGGCGCGGCCAACCTGGTCATCACCCTGATCGGCGATGCCTCGAAGATCCGCGAGCAGGTCGCCAAGTACGGCCCGCTGACCGAGATGCCGATGAGCGCGCCGGACTTCCATCCGCCGCGCTGAAGCCGCGCAGGCCGCTGGCCAGCCGCGCGGTGCCGCCGTCCGAGCGCGCCAGGGACGGCAGCCCGCGCCCAAGGCCTTTGCGGGATCGATCCACAACACCGGCGCGCAAGACGGCGTGAACGGCTTGTGACTACGCGCATGTGTCATGCGTGTGGGCGGGATGCGCGCAACTTTTTCGCAACAAAAGATCGGGTAGCATCCGGGCAGCGTCGCGCAAACGCCTTCACGCCGCGCCCTTGAGGAGAAAACGCATGAGCATTTTTCGTGTTCGCCGCCTCCCCGCCGCCCTGCTCGCCCTGTCGCTGACCGGCGGCGCGTTGGCCGAGTCCGAACCACCCTTGCCGCCGCCGGGCATCGTCGAAACCGGCCACAGCGCACTGTGGTTTTCGCCGCAGCGCGATGGCGAGGGTTGGGTGCTGGAAATCCTCGATGACCAGCGCGCCGTCATTGCCTGGTTCACTTACGACGAGGAAGGCGAGCAGCGTTGGCTGTACGGCGTCGGCCATATCGTTGTCGATGCGGAAAACGGCCAGTCCATCGTCTTTCCGGAATTGTTCGCCACCGAAGGCGGGCGCTTTGGGCCGGATTTCGATCCCGATGCGGTGGAATATGAGATCGTCGGCCAGCTTTCGCTGCGCTTCGAGGACTGCAACGCCGGTCAGCTCGACTACAGCGCCTACGGCCAGGCGCAGAGTTTTCCGATCCAGCGCATCGCCCGCACCATGGCTGCCGGCTGCGCGCCGATCCACGGCGTCACCGGCGAGCCGATCCATGAACTGGCCGGCCAGAGCGGAAGCTGGTCCGACCCGGCCTGGATCGCCGTCACGCCCCGATGCCATCGGGCGTGACTTCCGGCACGGTCGGTGACGGGGCGCAGTGGCGACACTGCGTGATTCCCTTTCATCGACCGCATTCGCCGCCCGTCCTGCGCGGCGAAGGAGCCACGCCATGAGCCGAATCCTCGCCCCGCTTCCCCTCGCCTTCGCCATCGCGCTGGCCGCCTGCGGCAAGCCGCCCGCCGAAACCAATGTCTCCGGCGATGCCGCCAGCGCGCCTGCCGGGCAGACGGCGCAGAAACTGTCCATCGCCGAATCCGCGCTGCCGCAGCCGGTGCGGCTGAGCCGGGCCGACATCGACGATTCCATCTCCGCCTGCCAGGCCTTCGGCGACCACGTCAACGCGCGCTGGCTGGCGGCCAATCCGATCCCTGCCGACCAGACCCGCTGGGGTTCCTTCAGCCTGCTCGCCGAGCGCTCGCTGGCGGTGCAGCACGAGATCGCCCGCGCCGCCGCGCAGGCCGACGCGGCGGCCGGCAGCATCACCCGCAAGGTCGGCGACTTCTTCGCCTCCGGCATGGACCAGGCCGGCATCGAGGCGGCCGGCCTTGCGCCGTTGCAGCCGCTGCTCGACGCCATCGACGCCATCGCCGACAACGCCGCCCTGCCGGCCTTTTTGCGCGACAGCTATCCGCTTGGCCACGGCGCGTTGTTCTCGCTGCATGCCTCCGCCGACCAGCGCGACTCGCGCCGCAACATCGCCTATCTCGGCCAGGCCGGCCTGTCGCTGCCCGAGCGCAGCTATTACCTCGACGAGCGCGAGGACCGCGCCCGCATCCGCGCCGCCTTCCTCGACTATGTCGCCACCGTGCTGACCCTGGCCGGTGCCGACGCCGATCAGGCCCGGGCGCAGGCGCAACAGGTGATGGAATTCGAGACCCGGCTCGCCCGCGCATCGCTGGACCGCCTGAGCCTGCGCGACCCGGCCGCCCGCTACAACCCGATGAGCCTGGCCGAGGCCGACGCGCTGACGCCGCACTTCTCCTGGAGCGCGTTCTTCCAGTCCGCCGGCGTCGCCGAGCCGGGAACCATTTCGCTGGCGATGACCGATTTCTTCCGCGAGGTCGACACCATGCTGGCCGAGACGCCGGTCGAGCAGTGGAAGACCTGGCTGCGCTATCGCGCCATCAACCACGCTGCGCCGTTCCTGCCCGCCGCCTACGAGCAGGCGCATTTCCAGTTCCATCGCCAGACCATCGCCGGCCAGCAGGAGCAGGGCGAGCGCTGGAAGCGCGTGCTGTCCGCGCTCAACGCCGGCATGGGCGAAGCGCTCGGCCAGCTCTACGTGGCCGAAGCCTTCCCGCCGGAGTCCAAGGCACAGATGCAGGAACTGGTCGGCAACCTCAGCCAGGCGCTGCGCCAGCGGCTGGAGCAACTCGACTGGATGGGCGAGGAAACCCGCGCCAAGGCGCTGGAGAAATGGGCCTCGTTCACGCCGAAGATCGGCTATCCGGATGTCTGGCGCGACTGGTCCGGTGCCGAGATCAGCCGCGACGGCTACGCCGCCAACGCGGCGCGCCTGCAAACCTTCAACAATCGCTACATGCTGGACAAGATCGGCAAGCCGGTCGACCCCAATGAGTGGGGCATGAGCCCGCAGACGGTCAACGCCTACTATCGCGCCAGCGCCAACGAGATCGTCTTCCCGGCGGCCATCCTGCAACCGCCGTTCTTCGACCCCGACGCCGATCCGGCGCTGAACTACGGCGGCATCGGCGCGGTGATCGGCCACGAAATGCTGCACGGCTACGACGACCAGGGCAGCAAGTTCGACGCCGAGGGCAACTTCGTCAACTGGTGGACCGACCAGGACCGCGCCCGCTTCGACGCCGCCACCGACAAGCTGGCGGCGCAGTTCGACGCCTACTCGCCGCTGCCCGGCCTGCACGTCAACGGCCGTCTGGCGCTGGGCGAGAACATCGCCGACCTGGGCGGTCTGACGGTGGCGCTGGATGCGCTGCGGAACTCGCTGGGCGAGTCCTTCGAGGATCCGATGATCGACGGCTACAGCCAGACGCAGCGCTTCTTCATGAACTGGGCCACGGTCTGGCGCATCGCCTTCACCGAGGAGGCGATGAAGATGCAGCTCACCGTCGGCCCGCACGCGCCGGGTGCCTACCGCGCCATCGGCGCGCCGTCCAACATGCCGGCCTTTGCCGAAGCCTTCGGCTGCCAGCCGGGCGATCCGATGGCACGCGGCGACGAGGAGCGCGTGGCAATCTGGTAAGCGCCGCGCGGACGCCCCGCCGCATCGGCACGGGGCGTCCCCAGCGGATACACTGCCGCCCCCCTGATCGTCGGAGCCGCCATGCGCCACCGCACCCTCGCCTGCCTGACCACGGCGCTGCTGCTTGCCGGCGGCGCTGTCGAAGCCTTTGAAAACAGCGACTTCGATCCGAAAACTGCGGCCTGCAGCAACTTCTACCAGTACGCCAACGGCGGCTGGCTGAGGGCCACCCCGGTGCCGGCCAACCGTGAAAGCCACAGCGCGATGGACGCGCTGATCGCCCGCAACGAACAGCGCCTGGAAGCGCTGACCCAGCGCATCCTGCGCCAGCCGCAGGGGCCGGTGGACGGCCTGATCGCCGATTTCGTCGCCTCCGGTCTCGACGAGGCGGCCATCGAGAAGGCCGGGCTGGGGCCGCTGGCACCGCTGTTCGCCGAGGTCGATGCGATCAAGCGACCGCGTGACCTCACCAACCTGATCGCCCGCTGGCATGCACGCGGCCTGCCGGTGCTGCTGCGCTTCGATGCCGGCGACGACCTGCGCCAGCCCGGCACGACCATCGCCTATGCCAGCCAGGGCGGGCTCAACCTGCCCGACCGCGACTTCTACCTGCGCCAGGACGAAGCGACGCGCAACCTGCTCGGCCAATATCGCGGCTACGCACAAATCCTGCTCGGCCTGGCCGGCAGCCCGGACCCGCAGCGCGACGCCGGCTGGGCGCTGGACATCGAGATGCGCCTGGCGGCCAAGTCGCTGGACCTGCTGCAACTGCGCGACCCGGCCAATTCCTACCGCCCCACCGAGGTCTCGACGCTGACCCGGCGCTATCCCGCGTTCCGCTGGAAGGACTACCTGAAGGCGCAGGGGCTGTCGAAGCTGAAGTCGATGTCGTTCGCCCATACGACCTTCTTCGACGAGCTGGAAAGCCTGCTGAAAAACCAGCCGCTGGAGCGCTGGAAGCCGTATCTGAAACTGCAACTGCTTGATGCCTTCGCGCCCTACCTGCCGCAGGGCTATGTCGCCGCGCACGATGATTTCCACGGCCGTCTGCTGGCCGGCCAGATCCGTCCGCCGGACCGGCTGACGCGGGTGCTCGCTGCCGCCGATCTCGCCCTCGGCGACGCCATCGGCCAGCGCTATGTCGAAACCTACCTCGACGAGGCGACGCTGCAGGGTGCCACTGCCGTGGTCGATGACGTGCGCGCGGCATTGCGCGCACGCCTGGCGCAAGCACCGTGGCTGCAGGAAGCCGGTCGCGCCGCCGCGCTGGCCAAGCTTGACGCCCTCGACGTGCTGATCGCCCGTCCGGCGCGCTGGCGCAACTACGGCGCGCTGACCTTCGACCGTGGCAACTACACCGCCAACGTGCTCGCCGCCGCGCTGTTCCGCAACCGCATGCGGATGGGCGCGATCGGCGCCAAGCGCCCGGACGACCTGTTCCCGGTGCCGACCCAGATCGTCAATGCCTTCTACGCCCCGCACCGCAACCAACTGGTCGTCAGCGCCGCCCTGCTGCAAGCGCCGGTGTTCGACGCCGAAGCCGACGCGGCGCGCAACTATGGCGCTCTGGGTGCCGTGGTCGGCCATGAACTGACTCACGGCTTCGACCTCAGCGGCCAGCTCTACGACGCCGAAGGCCGCCTGCACGACGGCTGGACGCAGGCCGAACGCGACGCCTTCCAGGCCCGCACCGCGCCGCTGCAGGCGCAGTTCGACGGCTACACGGCGGTCGGCGAGATCAAAGTCGACGGCCGCCTGACCCAAGCCGAAAACATCGCCGACCTGTCCGGGCTGGAACTGGCCTGGGCAGCCTTCGCCGAGCGCGTCGGCGACACCCGTCTGCCGCAGCAGCAGGGTTACAGCCCGGCGCAGCGGTTCTTCCTCGGCTGGGGCCAATTGTGGCGTCGCAACGACCTCGAAACGGCACTGATCCGCCGCGTCGCCATCGATCCCCACGCACCGCCGTCAGCGCGGGTCAATGGTTCGGTGTCCAACATGGCGGCCTTCGGCGAAGCCTTCGCCTGCAAGCCGGGCCAGCCGATGTTCCGCGGCGGCGACCAACGTCTGTCCTTCTGGGGCCACTGACCGCCCCGGCTCGAGCGCCCGAGCCGTCATCCCGACGCAGGCCGGGATGACGGGCGCCATCCCCCGAACAACCGATGTGATGCATCCATGAACACCTTCATCCCCGGACAGCGCTGGTTCTCCAGCGCCGAGCCGGAACTGGGCCTTGGCACAGTGATGCGCCTGGCCGGGCGCAGCGTGCAGATCGTCTATACCGGCAGCGGCACGCTGCGCCAGTACGCCATGGACGGCGCGCCGCTGGCGCGGGCGCTGTTCCGCCGCGGCGACCAGATCCGCGTGGATCGGCAGGAACTGACCGTCGACGCGGTCGAGGAACTGGCCGACGGCCTGGTCCGCTACATCTGCGGCGAGCGCCGCATCGCCGAGGGCGAGCTGGATCCCGAGCAACCCGTCTCCAAGGCCGACGCGCGGCTGCAATCCGGTCGCATCGACCGCAGCGCGCAGTTCGATTTCCGCGTCGAAACCCTGCGCTGGCGCGCCCGCGCCCAGGCGCATCCGGGCTGGGGCATCCTCGGCGCGCGCATCGATGCCATCCCGCACCAGTTGCGTGCCGCCGAGATCGCCGCCTCGCGTCGCCCACCGCGCCTGTTGCTGGCGGACGAAGTCGGCCTCGGCAAGACCATCGAAGCCGGCCTGATCCTGGCCCAGCAGCTTGCCAGCGGCCGCGCCGCCCGCGCCCTGGTGATCGTCCCGGACAGCCTCGCCCACCAATGGTTCGTCGAACTGCTGCGCCGCTTCAACCTTGCTTTCGCTCTGTACGACGAGGAGCGCTGCGAGGCGCTGGAGGCCAGCGAGCCGGACCGCAACCCGTTCGAGGACGAACAACTGGTGCTGGCACCGCTGCGCTGGCTGTCCGGCGCGGCCAAGCGCCGCCGGCAATTGCTCGATGCCGACTGGGACGTGCTGGTGGTCGACGAGGCCCATCATCTGACCTGGACGGCGGAAGCGGTCAGTCCGCAATACGCCCTGGTGGAAGCGCTGGCGGCACGGACGCCGGCGGTGATCCTGCTTACCGCGACGCCCGAACAACTCGGCCGCGCCGGCCACTTCGCCCGTCTGCGCCTGCTCGATCCGGCGCGCTACAGCGACCTGGACAGCTTCCTCGCCGAATCGCAACGCTTCGTCGCCGTGTCCGAAGCGGTCGACGCCCTGCTCGAAGACCGCGCGCTGGACGCCGAGGCCCGGCGCAGCCTGGCCGAACTGTTCGGCGACGAGGCGGAAAACCTGCCGGCGCGCCTCGACGCCATCGCCGACGCGCAGGGGCCGGTTCGCCATGCGCTGCGCGAATCGCTGATCGGCGACCTGATCGACCGCCATGGGACCGGCCGCGTCATGCTGCGCAACCGGCGCGCTGCGGTCGGCGGCTTTCCGCGTCGCCTCGCCCACCTCGCCGCCCTGCCGGAGCCGGCCGAGATGCCGGATCTGGCCGGTCGCCTGCGCGCCGAGTTTCAGGCCGACATCGGCCTGCCCGACCACGTCGAGCCCGAGCACGACTACCTGCGCGACCCGCGCATGGACTGGCTGCTCGAACTGATCGAACGCATTGCCCCGGCCAAGCTGCTGGTGCTGTGTCGCTCACGGGCCAAGGTGCAGGCGCTGGAGGATGCGCTGCGGCTGCGCTCGGGCATCGGCGTCGCCCGCTTCCACGAGGACATGAACCTCCTGCAGCGCGACCGCAACGCCGCCTATTTCGCCGATCCGGCCGGTGCCCGCCTGCTGATCGCCTCCGAGATCGGTGCCGAGGGCCGCAACTTCCAGTTCGCCCAGCATCTGGCGATGTGGGATTTGCCGCTCGACCCGGACATGCTCGAACAGCGCATCGGCCGCCTTGATCGCATCGGCCAGCAGGGCGACGTCAACCTGCATGTCGCCGTGGTCGAGGGCAGTCCGCAGCAGGCCCTGCTGCGCTGGTTCGACGAGGGTCTGGACGCCTTCGGCCAGGTCGGTGCCGACGGCCGCGAACTGCTGCGCGAATTCGGTGCCGAGTTGTCCGCCTTGGCGCTGGACGCAGGCCGCCCGGAAGCGCTGGCCGAGCTGATCGCCCGCACCCGCGTGCGCCACCAGGAACTGGAAGCCAGCATCCGCCGTGGCCGTGACCGCCTGCTGGAACTGGCCAGCCAGCGCGGCGCGGCGCAGGGCGCGCTGCTGCGCGCGCTGAACGAGGACGACGCCTGCGCGCCGGCAGACGACTACCCGCTGCGCCTGTTCGAGCAGTTCGGCATCCACAACGAGGCGCTGTCCGATGGCGTCTGGCTGCTCGACCCGGAATACCTCACCCTGGACGCCTTCGAGGAGTTCAAGCACGGCCCGCGCGCGGTCACCTTCGACCGCCGCATCGCGCTGACGCGCGACGATCTGCTGTTCCTGCGCGCCGACCATCCGCTGATCCTCTCGGCACAGGAACTGCTGCTCAGCGGCGAAACCGGCAATGCGGCCTTCCTGCTCGATGAAAGCCTGCCGCCGCGCAGCGTCCTGCTGGAAGCGGTGTTCGCGCTCGACTGCGTCGCCCCGCGCGCCTTGCAGGTGCAGCGCTACCTGCCGTTCGAGCCGCTGCGCTGCGTGGTCGACACGCGACTGCAATCGCAACCGGATTTCAGCCCGTCGGCACGCGCGCTGGAACGCGCCGGCGGACGCACGGTGGACCTGATGCGCTATCGCAAGTCGCTGGCCAAGCTGACCCCGGCGCTGACCCGCCGCGCCACCGAGCTTGCCGCATCGATGGCCGCCGAGCGCATCGATGCCGCGCTCGACAACGCAGAGCGCCTGCTCGGCCACGAGATCGACCGCCTGCGCGCGCTGGCACGGGTCAACCCGGCGGTGCGCGAGGAGGAAATCGACGCCCTCGAAGCCGAGCTGGCGCAACTGCGCGAAGTCCTGCCGCACACCCAGCCGCGTCTGGATGCGCTGCGTCTGGTGGTCAGCCCGGACTTCCTGCGCCTGGCGGGTTGACAAGTCGCTCGATCCGCCACAACGTACGTACGTACGTACGTACTTGACCGGACACGCCGCCATGACCGTCAGCCTCACCGAATTGCGCCAGCATCTTTTCCGGTTGGCCGACCAGGTCGCCGAGACCGGCGAGCCGCTGCTGATCGAACGCCGCGGCGTGCGCCTCAAGCTGATCCGCGACGACGCCCCCGCTGCGCTGTCGCGGCTCGGTCGCCTGAAGCCGCAGGCGCTGGTGCAGGGTGCGCCATTGCGTCCGGATGAGTCCCCGGCACTGTGGAGTGAAGAGTGGCCGCTGCGCCGCGTCGCCGAAACCGACGCCGGCTACGCCGAGCCGCGCGACCCCTGATCATGGCGATGCTGGACACCCATATCGCCGTGGCGCTGTACCAGGGCAAGACGCAGGGCCTGAGCCGACAGGCGCTGGCGATGATCGACAGCGAGCCGCTGCTGCTCTCGCCCGCCGTGCTGCTGGAGCTGGAACTGCTGCAAGAGATCGGCCGCACCCGCCACGGCGCGGCCGCCGTGGCCGGCTACCTTGCCGAACAACTGGACATCCCCTGCGCCAGCGAGCGCTTCGCGGAAGTCGTCCGCCATGCGTTACCGCTGGGCTTCACCCGCGATCCCTTCGACCGCCTCATCGTCGCCCACGCCGCCTTGCTGCGCCGGCCGCTGATCACCCAGGACGGCCTGCTGCGCCAGCACTATCCGCTGGCGCTGGCCTGATCGCCGGCGCTATTCCACCAGGATGCGCGAGACGCGCAGGTATTGTTCACCCTCGCGTTTCACGGTGGCCGAATCGGCGTGTTCGGAGGCGACATGGATGGCCTCCAGGGTCTGCGCAAGCTGCGCCAGATCCTGCTGCATCTTCTGCAGCGCGTTCTCCAGCGTGTAGGTCAACTGGTGGACTTCGTTGAGGCGGACGAGATCCAGCGAATCCGCCGCCAACACCGCTTCCAGCTTCGTGTTGTACTCGGAGAAGTTCTTCACCGCCTGCTCCAGCGTTTCCGCCGGCTCGCCGCGAAAGTGGTCGGGACGGCGCGGCTCGTCGGCCACGGCGGCGACGCTGAACAGGGCGGCAAGCAGCCAGGGCAACAGCAGGCGGAATCGAATCATGGTCGGGCACCCGTCACTCAAAGACGAGAATGATTCTCGACTCATTGCACGCCCGACGCAATCCCGGCGACGCTCACTCGCGCCGTCGGCGCTCGAACGGCCAGCGCCCGCGCCAATACTGGATCAGCAGGAAGCCGAACAGCATCCCGCCCAAATGGGCGAAATGGGCAATGCCGCTGCGGCTGCCGGTCACGCCCATGTACAGTTCCAGCGCGCCGTAGGCGATCACCAGGGTGCGCGCCTTCATCGGGATGGGTGGAATCAGCAGCATCACCTGCCGATTGGGGAACATCATCCCGAACGCCAGCAACAGGCCGAACACGCCGCCGGAAGCGCCAACCGTAGGATGCGGCTGCGCGCCCTGCGCCACACCCCAGGTCACCACCGCCACCTGCACCAACCCGGCACCGATCACGCAGACGAAGTAGTACAGCGCATAGCGACGGCTGCCCCAGAGCATCTCCATCTGCGCGCCGAACATCCACAGCGCCAGCATGTTGAACATCATGTGGCCCAACCCGCCATGCAGGAAGCCGTACGTGACCAGTTGCCAGGGCAGGAAACCGACGCTTTGCAGCGCGCCATCGACATAGCCGAGCGGATACTCGCCCAGCGGCCAGAGCATGAAGGGCAGGAACAGCCGGTCGCCCAGCAGCAATTGCAGGCCCAGCACCACCACATTGCTCCACAACAGCGCCTGGGTGATCGGGGGAATTCGGTAAGGCATCGACACATCGCACGGATCGGGAGCCGACATGGTAACGGCTGGCGATGTCCGCGCGGCGCTGGTTCGGCCACGACGCTTTTCACCTCGCTCCAACGCCTGTGCAACGATCATCGGTGCAGGCAACAGGACAGCCCGCCGAGCAACGCCCGGATCGGCGGAATTGTGCGAGACTGTCCCACACGCCGGGCACGGGAACCCGAATGAGCTTTCTCGACAGACTGCGTCAACTGATCGACGAGCGGCGCGCGCTGCGCGATGCCGCAGCCGTCTCCAACACCGACAGCAATGGCACCCAGCCCCAGGCGGCCAAGCCGTGGCGGGTCGAACGTCGCGGCGACGAACGCAGGACGCCGCAGAGCGGTGCCCGCGTGCTGGTGATCGACGACTCCACCACCATCCTTGCCATGCTCGGCCGCATGCTGCGGCAGAACCAGTACGACGTGCTCGAAGCCGCCGACGCCGAGCGCGGCCTGCAGATCGCCCGCACCCAGGCGCCGGCGCTGGTCTTTCTCGACATCGTCCTGCCCGGCATGAGCGGATTCGAAGCGCTGCGCCACCTGCGCCGCGACCCGGTCACCCGCGACCTGCCGGTGATCATGATGAGCGGCAACGAACTGGCCACCGAGCAGTTTTACGTGCAGCGCATCGGTGCCGACGACTTCATGAAGAAACCGTTCTCGCGCGGCGAGGTGTTCTCCCGCATCGAGCGGCTGATGGATCCCGAAGGGATCCTGCGCCGCCAGATGGGCTGATCCGCGTCTTTTCCGTCTCCCCCCCCGGCCGCAGCCCGCAAACATCATCCCATCCCGCCGAAGCCGCCATGACCCGACCCAGCGACGACCTCGTCTTCTACACCAACCCGATGTCACGCGGGCGCATCGTGCGCTGGATGCTGGAGGAGGTCGGCCAGCCCTATCGCAGCGTGCTGCTGGAATACGGCGCGGCGATGTCGGCACCGGATTACCTGGCGATCAACCCGATGGGCAAGGTGCCGGCCATCGTCCATCGCGGCGTGACCATCACCGAGAGCGCCGCAATCTGCGCCTATCTGGCCGACGCCTTTCCCGACGCCGGCCTGGCACCCGCGCCGGGCGATCCGCTGCGTGGGCCGTACTATCGCTGGCTGTTCTTTGCCGCCGGGCCGGTCGAGGCGGCAGTATCGGCCAAGGCACTGAACCTGCTCGCCCCGCCGGAGCGCGCCGCCATGGCCGGCTACGGCACTTTCGAGAAGATGACCGACACACTGGAACGCGCCGTCGGCGACTGCGCGCCGTGGCTGCTCGGCGAGCGCTTCAGCGCCGCCGATGTCTATGTCGGCAGCCAGGTGGTGTTCGGCATCCAGTTCGGCACCCTGCCCGAACGCCCTGCCTTCGTCGACTACGCCAACCGCCTGCGCGCCCGCGAGGCGCATGCGCGGGCCAGCGCGCTGGACGACGCCGGGGTCACCCAGAAAGCCTGACGAAGGCCGACCGGGCCGCCCTGGGGTATACTCCCCCCCACTATCCGGCCCGTTCCTTTCCATGCCGCACTCCCCCGCCGAGAAGAAAAAGGCGCTGACCCGCGTGCGCCGCCTGCGGGGCCAGCTCGACGCGCTGGAACGCGCGCTGCAGGAAGGTGCCGATTGCGCACCGGTGCTGCAACAACTGGCGGCGGTGCGCGGCGCGGTCAACGGCCTGATGTCGGAAGTGCTGGAAAGCCATCTGCGCGAAGTGTTCGCGCAGCCCGCCGCCTCACTGGCGCAGCGCGAGGACGGCATCGACGCCGCCGTCGCCCTGGTCCGTTCCTATCTGAAATAGCCGCAGGAGATCCGTCATGAAATCCCGAGCCGCCGTCGCCTTCGCCGCTGGCCAGCCGCTGAAGATCGTCGAGATCGATGTCGAACCGCCGCGCAAGGGCGAAGTGCTGGTCCGCATCACCCATACCGGCGTCTGCCACACCGATGCCTTCACCCTGTCCGGCGATGATCCGGAAGGGCTGTTCCCGGTGGTGCTCGGCCACGAGGGTGCCGGCATCGTGGTCGAAGTGGGCGAAGGCGTCACCAGCGTCAAACCGGGCGACCACGTGATCCCGCTGTACACCGCCGAATGCGGCGAGTGCCTGTTCTGCAAGAGCGGCAAGACCAACCTGTGCGTGTCGGTACGCGCCACCCAGGGCAAGGGCGTGATGCCCGATGGCAGCACACGCTTTTCCTGCAACGGCCAGCCGCTGTACCACTACATGGGCTGCTCGACCTTCAGTGAATACACCGTGGTCGCCGAAGTGTCGCTGGCCAAGGTCAACCCGGAGGCCAACCCCGAGCACGTCTGCCTGCTCGGCTGCGGCGTCACCACCGGCATCGGCGCGGTGCACAACACCGCCAAGGTGCAGCAAGGCGATTCGGTCGCCGTGTTCGGCCTCGGCGGCATCGGCCTCGCGGTGATCCAGGGCGCGCGCCAGGCCAGGGCCGGGCGCATCATCGCCATCGACACCAACCCGTCCAAATTCGACCTCGCCCGCCAGTTTGGCGCCACCGATTGCATAAACCCGAAAGATCATGACAAGCCGATCCAGCAAGTCGTCATCGACATGACCGGCTGGGGCGTCGACCACAGCTTCGAGTGCATCGGCAACGTCAACGTGATGCGCGCCGCGCTGGAATGCGCGCATCGCGGCTGGGGCCAGAGCGTGATCATCGGCGTCGCCGGTGCCGGGCAGGAAATCTCGACGCGGCCGTTCCAGCTCGTCACCGGTCGCAAGTGGCTGGGCACCGCGTTCGGCGGCGTCAAGGGCCGCAGCCAGCTTCCCGGCATGGTCGAGGACGCGATGAAGGGCGACATCGACCTCGCTCCCTTCGTCACCCACACCATGGGCCTGGACGAGATCAACAGCGCCTTCGATCTGATGCACGAAGGCAAGTCGATCCGCAGCGTCATCCGATACTGACGGCCGTTGTTCGTGAGTCGCAACTCGTGATTCGCAGCGTGGCGCATGACGACTCCCCACCAATCACCAATCACCAATCACCAACAAACGAATCCCCAACCATGACCACTCGCATCGAACACCGTGCCTGCTTCGGCGGCTGGCAGGATGTCTATCGCCACCGCTCCGAGGTGCTGGGCTGCGACATGACGGTCGGCGTGTATTTTCCGCCGCCGGACGAAGACGGTCCGTGCCCGGTGCTGTACTGGCTCAGCGGGCTGACCTGCACCGAGCAGAACTTCATCACCAAGGCCGGCGCGCAGCGCTACGCCGCCGAGCACGGAATCATCCTGGTCGCGCCGGATACCAGCCCGCGCGGCGAGGAGGTGGCCAACGACGCGGCCTATGACCTCGGCCAGGGTGCCGGCTTCTACCTCAACGCCACCCGCGAGCCGTGGGCGAAGCATTACCGCATGTACGACTACATCGTCGAAGAGCTGCCGGCCTGGGTGGAGGCCGATCCGGCCGCCAGCGAGGTGCGTGCGATCAGCGGCCATTCGATGGGCGGTCATGGCGCATTGACCATCGCGCTGAGGAATCCGGGCCGCTACCGCAGCGTGTCGGCGTTCTCGCCGATCGTGGCACCGAGCCAGGTGCCATGGGGCGAGAAAGCGTTCACGCATTACCTGGGCGAGGACCGCGAGGCGTGGAAGCAGTACGACACGGCGGAACTGCTGAAGTCGGCGCAAGAAAAACTGCCGTTGCTGATCGACCAGGGTGATGCCGATGAATTCCTCGAAGGTCAGCTCAAGCCGCAGCTATTGCAAGCCGCCTGCGAGGCCGCCGGCCATCCGCTCACCCTGCGCATGCAGCCGGGTTACGATCACAGCTACTACTTCATCGCCAGTTTCATCGGCGACCACATCGGCCATCACGCCGCCGCCCTGCGCGCCGTCTGAGCCACCCACGGAACCACCATGTCGACATACGCCCCGCCGATACTTTCCGACGCCCAGATCGACGAACTGGACAACCTGCTCTGGGAGCACGCCGTACCACGCGGCGGCATGTCGCTGGAAATGCTGGACGGCTTCTTCAGCGCGCTGATCAGCGGCCCCGAACTGGTCCTGCCCAGCGAGTACATGCCTGCCGTCTGGGGCGATCCGCCGCCGGTGTGGGAGAACGTGGACGAAGGCGCCAAGGCGTTCTATCTGGTCCAGGGCTACTGGAACCACGTCGTCGAGCGCCTCGCCGGCGATCCCGACGACGACCCGCAGGCCGCCGCGCCGCCGATCGCGATGAGCGATGCGCTGCACGAGGCGATGGAGCAGATCATCGAAACCGGCGAAGTGCCCGAGGCACTGGAGAAGGAGGAAATCGACGGCTCACCCCTGCCCTACGGCTCGCTGTGGGCGCTGGGCTTCTACTTCGGCCTCGAACTGCGCGAGGACGAGTGGATGGAGTGGGCCGACCAGCACGAACACATCGCCAACCACCTCGACGACATCTATCGCCTGCTGCCGCCGCCCGGCACCGACGAGGATCACGAGGATGCCGACGAGCCGGCCGAACCGCCCAACCTGACCGAGCGCCTCGACATCGCCTTCGACCTGCCGCACATGCTGCACGACTTCAACGTCGTCCGCCGCAGCGAGGCGATCCGTGCCCAGGGCCCGGCGCGGCGTCCGGAAACGCCCGGCCGCAACGATGCCTGCCTGTGCGGCAGCGGTCGCAAGTACAAGAAGTGCTGCGGCGATCCGACGCGGCTGCACTGACATCGCGCCGGCGGCTAATCGCTGGCGCAGACCGTCGCCATGTCCTCGTAGCCGTCGCCACGCGGCGCATCGCCGCAGGCCGTGCAGGCCGGATCGCGGCTCAGGCCGAGTCGGCTGAAGCGCATGTCCAACGCATCCACGCGCAGCAGCTCGCCGAGCAGCGGCCGGCCGATGCCGAGCAGCAGCTTGAGCGCTTCGGTGGCCTGCAACATGCCGATCAGCCCCGGCAGCACGCCGAGCACGCCGGCTTCGGAACAGTTGGGGGCAAACTCCGGCGGTGGCGGCTCGGGAAACAGGCAGCGATAACAACCGCCCTCGGCATGGCGCGCCGGCCAGAACACCGCCACCTGTCCGCGAAAGCGCTCCAACGCGCCGTAGACCATCGGCAGACCCAACCGCGCGCAGGCATCGTTGACCAGGTAGCGGGCGACGAAATTGTCTGCCCCGTCGACCACCAGATCATGCCCGCCGAGCAGCGCCTCGACGTTGTCCGCGCGCAGTCGCAGCGGGCGTTCCTCCACGTTCACCTCGGGATTCAGCGCGCGCAGGGTGGCGGCGGCCGAGGCGACCTTGGCGCGGCCGATATCGGCCTCGCCATGCAGCACCTGGCGTTGCAGGTTGCTGCGCTCGACGTGGTCGTCGTCGATCAGGGTCAGATGACCGACGCCGGCGGCGGCCAGGTACAGCGCGACCGGCGATCCCAGCCCGCCGGCACCAAGCAGGGCAACGCGCGACGCCTGCAGGCGGCGCTGGCCGACCAGGCCGACTTCGGGCAACAGCAGATGGCGCGAATAGCGTTCGAGGAAATCCGCCGATTCCAGCGGCTCGCCGACCGGCAGGCCTTCCTCGCGCCAGCGCGCGAGGCCACCGGCCACCGACCAGACTTCGCCGTAACCCAGCTCGCCCAGGCGACGCGCCGCCTCGCGTGAGCGCCGACCGCTGGCGCAGATCAGGCCGATCGACTGCTCGCGCTGCGGCAGCCAGGCATCCGGCGTCGCACAAAGCGCTGCGCCGGCAACGCCCAGCGCGCCCTCGACCATGCCGGCGGCGCGCTCGCCCTCCTCGCGCACGTCGACCAGCCGCGCCCCGGCGCGCACCCGCGCCAGCGCCTGCGCCGGCGACAACTCGATGATGTCCTCGTCCATGCCGGGCACTGTATCCGCGCCCGCCGACCGCGTCATCCGCGTCGCGCCGGCGGGTTTACACTGCATTGCATCCACCGCGCGAGACCCCGTGATGAGCAAGCTGAAGAAAAAGGAGTACGCCGACCGCCTGGAGCCGCTCCAGGTCGAGCTGAACCAGGTATCGCACTGGCTCAAGCACACCGGCAAACGCATGCTGGTGCTGCTGGAAGGCCGCGACACCGCCGGCAAGGGCGGCGTCATCAACGCCATCGCGGAGACGCTGAACCCGCGTCAGACCCACGTCGTCGCCCTGCCCAAGCCGACCGACCGCGAGCGCGGCCAGTGGTATTTCCAGCGTTACGTCCCGCACCTGCCCAGCGCCGGCGAGATGACCCTGTTCGACCGCAGTTGGTACAACCGCGCCGGCGTCGAGAAGGTGATGGGCTATTGCACGCAGGAGGAGTACGAGGCGTTCATGAAGCAGGTTCCGGTGTTCGAGAAGCTGCTCACCGACGACGGCATCATCCTGCTCAAGTACTGGCTCACCGTCGATCAGGAACATCAGGAAGAGCGCTTCGCCGAGCGCGCCGCCGACCCGTTGAAGCGCTGGAAACTCTCGCCCACCGACCTGGAATCCCGGCAGCGCTACGAGGAATACGGCAAGGCCCGCGATGCCATGCTGGCGGCCACCCACACCAAGCACGCGCCGTGGACGCTGGTGGACTTCAACGACCAGCGCGTCGGCCGGCTGACCCTGATCCGCCACCTGCTCGACGTGATCCCCGACCATCCGCTGCCGGACCTGCCGATAGAACTGGCACCGCTGCCGGGAAAGCCGAAGAAGGAGCGCTTCAAGGGCAAGCTGAAGCCGATTGCGTCGCTCAAGTGAGGGCCGGCCCGGCGTCGGTGAACAGATCGCCCTGCAGGCGCGGATCGTCGCGGCCGACGAAGTTTCCCAGGCCGACGCCGGCCAGCCGATAGCGGGTGTCGGCCGGCAGGTCGACCCGGGCGCGCAGGGCCAGCGCGTGCTCGGCCAGTTGCCGGGCGCAGGTCGGCGGCCAGGGCGGCGTCAGGCTGCGGGTCAGGATGCGGAAATCGCCGGTCTTGAGTTTCAGTACCACGGTGCGGCCGATGCGTTCGCGCTCGCGTTCGATGCTGCGCCAGGCCTTGTCGGCCAGTTCCCGGATCGGCCGCTCCAGTTCGGTCAGCAACAGGTCGCTGGCGAAGGTGTCCTCGGCCG
>JBAYTD010000011.1:0-41565 GCA_041675805.1 Lysobacteraceae bacterium | reverse complement strand
GGTGTCCTGGCCGAGCGGCGAGGCCGGCGCGGTGACGAAGCGCTGCGAGAAGCCCTTGTTGCCGACGCTGGCGGCATCGTACACGCGCATGCCGCGGCTGCCCTCGGCGACATACACGTATTCGCCGCGCAACTGGATGCAACTGGCCGTGCCGGCACGGTGCGAATGGCCCTCGGCCAGCACGTTGCCGCGCTCCTGGTGCGCCTTGAACCAGTCCGGATAAGCATGGCGGTGCAGGAAGGAGCCGATCACCGCCTGCGGCTCGTCCCATTCGGTGACGCGGATCGCCGACACTTCGCCATCGCCGCCCATCCAGACGTTGTAGCCGACGAAGTCGATGTACTTGGTGCCGTACAGCAGGGTCTGCGCCAGCCAGGCGTTGTTGTCGTTGTCGCGCGACAGGTGGCAGTCCGTGCATTGCTTGGTCTCGCCGCGCCGCTCGGTGTGCGGGTAGTGCGGGGCGAACGCCTGCGAACTGTAGCCGGCGGCCGAGATCGGCGGCTGCTGGGTGTAGATGCGCTCGCGGTTGATGTTGGTCGAGGACAGCACCAGCGCCGAGGACGAACGCACCGGAGCGATCTTGCCGCCCTTGATCTGGCCGTGCTTGCCGAGGAAGTACATCTCGTCGCGGGCGACCTGCGGGTTGTAGGTGGCGAAGTTGCGCGTCGCGCCGCCCTCGTACTTGTGCCGCTCGGTGCGCCAGTTGGCCTGGATCGGCAGGTGGCAGCCGCCGCAACTGGTGGTCCAGGAACTGTGGCAGGTGTAGCAGAGCATGGTGTCCTCGCCGTGGGCGCGCTCCTCGCGCGGCACGTCCAGGCCCCATTCCAGGGTGCTGGTGTTGCGCGACATGGTGTGGGAGCGCGCCGCCTTGGCGTTGAAGGCCGGCGAGGCGGGGTCGGCGATGTCCTTCATCAACGAGACCTTCCACTCCAGCCCCGGCGTGGTCGCCGAACGCTGGATCAGTTCGCCGTTGATCCACTCGAAGCGCTTCTTGCCGTCGACGTTGCGGATCAGGCTGAGCAGGGTGCCGGTGGGCGGCGCGGCCGGGCCGGTGGTCTTCAGCGCGGGATACTGGTCGGCGGTGCCATGGCAGTCCTGGCACTGGATTTCGACCGCCGCCATCACTTCGTTCTTCAGCCAGCCATCGCCGTGGCTGTCTTGGGCAAAGTGGCAGTCGACGCACTGCATGCCGACATCGACGTGGACCGAGGACAGGTGCACGGTCTTTTCCCACTTGTCCGGGTCGTCATCGGCGATAATCTCGCGCTCCTTGGTGAGCATGTTGCCCTTGCGATCACGCGAGACGACGCCGCGGAAATTCCAGCCGTGGCCGTGGTAGTCGGCGAACTGGGTGTCGTTGAGGTCCGGGTTGAGCAGGGAGACGTCCTTGAGGAAGTCGTAATCGCCCCATTTGCCACGGATGGCGGCTTCCTCCGGGTTGCGTTCGAGGATGTCGTGCATCTCGTCGGCGCTGGGGTATTTCTGCTCTTTCGGCCACATGGCGGCGGCGTCGGACTCGTAGTCCCACATGGTGTAGCCGAGCATGGTGTTGATGAACATGTTCGGCTGGTGCATGTGGCAGATCATGCACTGGCTGGTGGGGATCTGGCGGGTGAAGGCGTGCTGGATCGGATGCCCGGATTCGTTCTTCGGGATGGTCGGGTCGGCCTGCGCGCTCTTGCCGGTGTTGCCGTACTTGGCCCAGATGGCGGAATGGCGCGGGTCGCGGTCGTTGGCGTAGACGACGTGGCAGGCGCTGCAACCGGAGGAACGGTAGTCGCCCGGGTTGTCGTTGGTGCCCATGTACCAGGTGAACGGGTCGTTGAGGCGGGTCTTGTGGATGTTGAGCACGGGGATGGAGACGCGCAGGCCGGTGCCGGGTCCGCGGTTGGACTGGCGGATGTCGGGACGGCCGGGTTCTTCCAGGCGCTGGATCTGGCCCAGTTCGCTGGGGTTGCCGATCTCGGCGAACAGGCTGAACAGGTTGCGCCCGCCGCGCTCGAAGATGCGGAAGATGTCGCCGGGCGGGGTGGTTTCCCAGGACGGCATCGGGCTGATCTGCTGGACGATGCCGAATTTTTCCATCTGCGGGGTGACTTCGGCCGCGCTGGTGACCGCCGCCGGCAGGCTGTCGCGCGTGTAGGCCTCGCCGAGGATGGTGTGCTTGTTGGGCAGGATGCCGTTGTTGTAGGCGGCGGCGGCCCAGAACATCGCGGCGTTGGCCATCAGGCTGCGCGTGGCGGCCTCGATGATCGGCTGGTGGCAGGCACCGCAGGCTTCATGGGCGATGCGGTAGTCGCCGGGATTGACGAAGCGGACGAACTCCGGTGCTTCCTTGTTGAGGGCGGTGTAGGTGCGCTTGGGGTTGGCGCTGGAAGTCCAGATGGCCGGGTACTGGGGCAGGACGTGGGCGCGGTCCATTAGGTCCTGATAGTCCGGCGCGTAGCTGCGCTCGCCGATCTGCGCGTCGGCGTCGTGCGTCATCGCCAGCGCGGCGTCGGCCGGGCCGCGCACGCTGGCGTTGCCGCCGTGGCAGTCGGTGCAGCCGAGCATGACGGCCGGGCTGGCGTGCATGGTCTTGCGGTCGGTGCGGGTATGGCAGCTCACGCAGCCATCGCTCTTGGCATCGGCTTCGGCCTGGCTCTGCGTGGCCGGTGCCGACGGATGGGCGGTGTATTCGCGCTTCACCGGCTTGGCTTCCGGCGCGGCGAGGATGGCCAGCGGCAAAAATGCCAGCGCCAGCGCGATGGCGCGCAGCGTGGCATGGAGGAGGTTTCGGCTTCCGCAATGGGGGCGCATGGGCTTGGCCTCAGTAGGTCAGGATCAGGTTGGCGAGCACGCTGTAATAGGCGCGTTCGCGGTCCCCGTAGAGGTTTTTCAGGCCTTCGCCGGGGAACAGCCCGGCGCCGGAAACGCGCAGCACGACGTTCTGGCTGAAGTAGGGCCGCCAGATCCACGCCAGCGAGGCATCGGTGCCGATGCTGCGGTCGATGGGTGCGGCGGCGCGCAGCGTTTCCAGCACAGCCACCTCGTCGAACCACAGCGCGTTGACGTTGGCGGACAGCCGGCTTTCCGGGGTCAGGTCGAAGTCTGCGCCGATCCCGAGCAGGCGGATGCCGGGGTTGTCGAAGTTGGACTGGCCCTGTTCCTTGCTGGAACGCAGGTTGGCGAGAATGCCGTTGCGCGTGCCCAGGGCAACGCCGCCGCCGCCGATCAGCGGGATGTTCTGCCGCACCCAGTAGCTGGTGTCGGCACCGGCGAAGATCGGGTTCTCGAAGATGGCGTCGTAACCGGTCGACTTGTCGTCGAACGGATCGTCGTCGCCGCTGGCGTAGGCCAGCGAGCCGCGCACGCGGAACCAGTCGAAGTCCATCGAGGCTTCGGCGGCGAAGAAGCCGGCGTCGATGTCGGTGCCTTGCTGGTTGAACACGCCGACCGACTGGCTGCCGTTCACGTAATAGGCCGAGACGGTGAGGTTGAGCCGACCGAAATGACCATCGCCGTTGTAGCCGATGTAGGTGACATCGTATTCGCGCGGGCGCTCCAGGCCGAGCGCCGCCGGACGCTGGATGAAACCGTTGCCGTCGTAGAAGGAGTCGGTGTCGCGATTGCGGTTGTGGGCGAGGATGGCCTGCGAGGTGAAGCCCAGCACCGGGAAGTCCTGCCGGTACAGGTTGGCGATCAGCACGTCGTCCTTGCGCAGGCCCTCGCTGAGGTCGTTGAGGCCGGAGTTGAGGTCCTTTTCCAGGCGACGGAAATAGGCGGCGTTGTACTGCCACTTGTTGTTGTCGCGGTTGCCGAAGAAGCGCACGCCGAGTTGGTTGTCCTGGAACAGGAAGCCACGGAAGTCCGACGAGAACGGCTGGATGCCGATGCGAAACTCGTCGAAGTCGTAACGCACCGAGGCGACGTTGTAATCCTTCAGGTAGAACAGCTCCTGGACGCCGAAATGGATGTCGGTACGGTTGGTTCCGCGGGTCGGGTCGACGTTGGTGGTGCGGACCTCGTCGGTGTTGACCTGGTTGTATTGCAGGGCGAAGGTCGCCTTCCATTCCCAGTCGGGTGGCTTGAAGGTGGTGTTGCCCTGGTAGTAGTCGGCGCTGAAGATCAACGTCTGCGCCATGATGATCTGGTCGACGCTGCCGAGCACGTCGTTGGAGCCGGGAACCGGGGTCGACTGCGGGGCCACCGGGGTCGGGATGCTGCGCGGCTCGATCAGGGTGTCGGCGATGCCGAGCAGGATCAGGAAGCGCTTCTTGCCGTCGACCACTTTCCAGGGTTTGTCGCCCTTCAGCGTGTTCTGGTTGTAGGGGTCGTACCAGGGATGGTCGAAGCCCAGTGATTCCATGATCCGCCAGCGGTCCGGCACCGGCAGGAACTCGCCGACCTGGTCGATCGGTGCCGGGCCGATGTGGTCGGGGTTGATGACCTCGAACTCGCGGAACTCGGTCTGCGGATGTCCGGGCCGGCGGCGTGGCACGGTGGCCTCGCGCGGGTTGTAGGTCTGCGCCGGCAACAGGGCGGCGAACCAGTCGCCCAGCTCGGGCAACAGGGCCGGCGCGGCGGCGAGGCCGGCGGACTCGGCGGCAGCCAGTGGCGACAGCGTGATCGCCAGCGCGGCGGCCAGCAGGCGCGGGCGAATACGGACGGTGCGGCGCGTGTTCATTACAGGCCCTCGCAGACGTATTGCTCGTTGGAATTGTTGAACGGGGCCTGCGGGCACTGCACGTAGAGCAGGCGCGCGCCGCGCGGGCTGAGCTGGTCGGCGCGGATCGCCGGCGGTGCCTGGCCGATGCGTCCGCCGAGCGCCGCGCCGGCATTGGAGAGGCCGAGGAAGGCGACCAGGTCGCTTTGATCGGAACCGTCGCCGGAAGCACCGATGCCGCCGACCAGCTGGTTGCCGCGGTAGATCGGCACGCCGCCGGGGAACAGGGTGAAACCGTTGGCGATGCGGTCGATGCCGGTGCAGTTGCCGGCGGCCGGCGGGATCGTCGTCGGCGTGCCCTCGATGTTGATCTGAAAACCGCCGTCCTGGAGATAACGGGCGATGGACAGGGCGAGCTGGTTGTAGATCAGATCCAGTTGCAGGCCGGTCTTGAAAAGGCTCCATTGTTCCAGCGGTGGGGCCAGCGGGCCGGGCGGGGTGCCGGGCACGCCATCGGGATAGAGCGGCCGCGCCAGCAGACCGACGGCGCGGGTGGAAAAGGCCACGCCGCCATCGGCGAGCGCGCCGGAGAGGCCGAGGAAATCGCGGAAATCACTGACGTAGTTGCTGGCCAGCGGGCTTTCGGCCACCACGAACAGGTCGGCGACGGCGTTGCCGAAGTCGAGCCCGGCGTTGAAGTAGCCGACCCGCTGCGGCGCTGCGGCGGCGAGGTCGGCGGCGGCCTGCGGGTTGGAGAAGAAGGCGGCGGTGCGCGCCTTCTGGGTGGTCACGTCGACCGCGTCGACCAGCGCGTCGCGGGTCCGCACCAGGGCCAGCACGACGCCGTTGGAGTCGGTGATGACCACGGTTTCGCCGGCCTGCGAGCCGAGCGGGCGACGCACCTGGGCGCGGGTGCGGTTGGCGACCTTGATCGACTCGAT
Source organism: Lysobacteraceae bacterium (assembly GCA_041675805.1). Classification (GTDB taxonomy): domain Bacteria; phylum Pseudomonadota; class Gammaproteobacteria; order Xanthomonadales; family Xanthomonadaceae; genus JANNWF01. The sequence continues at coordinate 35,979 of JBAYTD010000011.1, read as the reverse complement.
GGCGAGCGTGCGCACCTCGTCGACGGTCAGCGCGCCGCTGGCTTCGGTGCCGGCGCGCGGCGGAAAGCGGTTGACGTTGTCACGGTCGACGACGACGAAGGCGTCCAGTTCGCTCGGGTACTCGCTGGCGGTGGCGGCGCGGATGCCGGACTCGGGCTGGCCGAAGGCGGTGCCGCGCTGGATTTCGGCGGTGGTGTAGCCGGGCACGGCGATCAGTTGGCCGTCGCCCGCACCGAGGCTGGCGAACGGCGCGGCGGCGGCGGGATCGCGGGCCAGTTCGGCGAACTCGATGTTGGCGTAGCGAAGTGCCAGCCCGCCGGCAGTGATGCGGTCGGCGCGACGGTCGATGGGGCCGGCGAAGCCGTAGCTGCCGGCCACGGCGATGGCTTCGTCGAGGTCGAGGTCGCGGTCGAAGGCGTCGGCATCGAGGCCGTAGATGGGGTCGGCGGCGACGCCGATGGCACCGACCGGCACGCCGGCCTTGTACAGCGAAATACCGCCCGGGTCGGCAGCCAGGCCAACCGGGGCCGGATGCGGGCCGGGGCTGGGGCCGATGCCGTCGAACGGCGCGTTGATGTCGGAGCAGGGCAGGTTGGAGATCTGCACGCCGAACAGCGGGCCGGACGGCGCGGTGCGGTCGCCGGGATTGAAGTGCTCCTGCACGATCTGCCCGGCGGTGCGCGAGGTAAAGGCGTTGCCCTCGGAGGAGAAGTAGACCGACGTCAAGGCCTTGGAGATGGCCCCGAACTCGGCCGGGATGTCGAAATTCTCCAGCCCGCCGAGCACCCCGCGCTCGGAGCTGACGCGCTGCGTGCGCGGCGCGCCGGCCATACGGTAGGCGGCCAGCACGTTGCCGACGCGGTCGCTGACGACGATGGTCGCCGGCAGGTTGCGGGCGCGCGCCTCGGCCACCGCCTGGGCGATGATCTTCTCGATGTCCTGCACGCTGAGGAAGGAATCGGCGTTGGCGCAGGAGCCGCTGCAGCCGCTGTCATTGGCAGTCGGCGGCGGCGGGGATGTTCCGGGTGGCTCAGTGCCGGAGTTGCTGCCGCCGCTGCAGGCGGCCAGGCCAAGCGCGGCGGAAACGGCCAGGGCCAGCAACCGGCCCTGCGCGGTGCGGAACGCTTCCATCATCTGTCCTCCCCGGTGTTCCGGGCCTCGTGCGAGCTGCGCTGCGGGGGCCGGAAGGACATCATCATATCCCTTGTCCGAGCCCGTGTTGATGGCGTTGGCGTGACGTGTCATGGCAGGTCGACCTGCAGCAGGTGGGGCGACTCGTGGTAGCCATGGCAGGCGATGCAGCCCGACTTCAGCCGGTCGCGCCCGCCCTGTTCCCCGGCATGGCACTGGCGGCAGTTGGCGATGTCCGGCAGCAGCAGGTCGCTGCTGGCCCTGGACTGTTCGGCGCGATGGCAATCGACGCAGTCCATGGTGCCGTGGCTGCGGTGATCGAAGCGTGATTTCGGGAACCAGACGCCGGCCACGCGGACCGGGGCGACGCGCCAGGGCTCGTCGGCGGTCATGCCCGGGCTGACCGCGTGGCAGACGCTGCAGGCGCGGCCGGTGAACAGGCTTTCGCCGACCTGGCGCGCCTTGTCGCGCGCCCAGGTCAGTGCCAGTTGGCGTTCCTGCGGCGTCGGTGCCTGGCCGGGGCGGCGTCGCACCCGCAGCGGCTCGGGCGCGGCGGCGTCGACGATGCCGCCTTCCAGCGCGCGGCGGGCGTAGAACTCGTCCAGCGTGTAGATGATTTCCTGGATGCGCGCATGTGGCACCTGGCGGTCCGGCTGGGTCACGTCGAAGGTCAGCGCGTGGCAGTCCTGGCAGTGCTTGACGAAGTTGACCGGCTGCATCAGCGCGCCGGCGGCGTCGGGCGTGTGGCAACTGGCGCAGTCCAGCACGCGCCGTCCCTGCGGGCCGTTGAGCCCTTCGGCGACCAGATGTTCGTCGTGCGGGAACTTCAGCCCGGAGCGCTCGTTGAGATCTGCCGACAGTTCGACCCGCTGCGGGGTGAACGCGCCGCTGGCGTCCCAGGCCGGCAGGGCGACCTTGAACTGCGGGTGATCGGCACCGAAGTCGCCGACATCGGTCAGGTTGCTCTTGCCGCCGGTGCTGTCGCTCAGGCCGACGTGGCAGTCGGCGCACAGCGCCTGGTCGGCGCGGACCAGGCCGGTCTTGCCGTTGTGGTCGCGATGGCAGTGGGCGCAACGGGCGTTGCCCAGTTCGGGCAGGTCGAAGGCGACCGGGTCGGCATGCGCCGGGGTGGCGGCGTGGCAGGTCAGGCAGTCCTTGTCCTTGACCCAGCGGAAGGCTTCGCTGTGGCAGGACTGGCAGTCGCTGCCGAAGAAATGATGGGCCGGGGCAAGTTCGCCGGCCAGCCAGGCGTCACGCGAGGGCAGCGGCGTGGATTGCAGCACGGCGTCAACGCCCTTGACGTAGTGCGCGGCCATCGGCAGGCCGAGGAACAGCACCAGCGTGGCGATCAGCAGCAGCCAGGACGGCAGCCGCCGCGACAGCCAGGTCTCGGCCAGCGAGGTCGGCTGGCGGGTCTTTTCCCGCTCCGCCGCCAGTTCCTGCTTGTCGATGGCGCTGATGTCGATGCCGGCACCGTAGTCGGTCGACGCCGGCAGCAGTTCCAGTCGCGCGCCGCCGATCTCGATCAGGCTGCCGGCATCGGCCACCGCCTGCTGCTGGGTGCGGCCGTCGATACGGATGCCGGCGGAGACCAGCGAGTCGACGCGATAGCGACCGTCGCCGAGCACGGTGATGCGGGCGTGTTCCAGCGCCACGCGCATGTCGCTGAGGAACACCGCCTGGTTGGCACCACGGCCGATGGTCAGCGCATCGCCGTAGTGGACGTCCTCCTCGAAACTGACCTGTCCCTTGCCTTTGCGGGTGGTTTTCCTGATCAGCCAGCGCATCGTCGCCTCACCAGTAGAACAGCACGGACACGACGTGCGCGATCAGCGCGCCGAGCAGGGCAATCGACAGCGGAACGTGGACGTACAGCCAGATCTCCATCAGAGCCTGGAGCTGGATGTCGCGCGCCACGCGCTCGGCGAGGACCTTCTTGCGGGTCATCAGGTCGATCAGCTTGCGCAGATTTTCCGACTGCTTGTCCGACTTGGTCTGGCCGGCGAGGAAATCGACCATCACTATCATGGTCTGGCCGCGATTGGCCGCCGGCGCTGCCTTGTCGCCGCCCTTTTCCTTGCTGCTGGCCGCCTGGCGCAGGTTCTCCAGCGCCTCGGCGGAGCCGTCGCGGGCGGTCAGTTGCGCCCACACGCCGCCGCCGAGCACGGTGCGCTCGATCGAACGCAGGACGATGGCGTGGATGGCCGGGTCCACCGCATCGGCCAGTTGCAGCGCCGCCTGGTCCAGATCGGCGATTTCCTCGATCATCGCGTCGCGGGTGGCGTTGTCGCGGTTGCGGGTCATCAGCGCCGGATAGCGCAGATAGGCGAACACGCCGAAGAAGCCGGAGAAGATCACCAGCAGCATCAGCGTCAGGGCCAGGGTGTGGACGTTCCAGCCGACCTGGAAGCCGCTGTGCAGCAGGACGATCAGGATCAGCGACGAGCCCAGGTAGACATGCGCCGACAGCCAGCCGCGCAGGGTGCCGACGCCGCTGCGATAGCGCCGCTTGCGGATGCCGAACCAGAGCAGCCAGAGGATCAGCGTGGCACCGATGCCGCCGAGGGTGTAGCCGAGCCAGGTGCCGCCGTTGGGCGGTGCGCCGACCGGCTGGTGCCAGAAATAGGCAACCAGGCTGGCCAGGCACAGCAGGAAGGCCACCCAGAGGTAGCGCTGGCGCTTGAAGCTGAGGATGGAGTCGTGCATGGCGGCCTGGGCTCCGTTCTCAGCGTCGCGATTGCGCGTAGCCGAGCAGATCTTCCGGCGATATTCGTATCGCCGCCCCGGTCGGGCAGGAGCGCACGCAGGCCGGGCCGCCGGACAGCTCGCGGCACATGTCGCACTTGACCGCTTTCTTCTCGCTGGCCTTGGAATCCTTGGCGTAGGGCGCTTCGCCCGGGCCATCGCCGAGGCCGAGCAGCAACCAGGACAAGAGGCCCGGCTTGGTCGCCTTCCGGCCGCTCATGTGGATCACGCCGTACGGACAGTTGCGCTCGCAGTTGCCGCAGCCGATGCAGTTGTCGCCGATGAACACCTCGCCGCCTGGCGTGCGGTGGATGGCGTCCGGCGGGCAGTCCTTCATGCAGTGCGGGTGTTCGCAGTGGCGGCAGGAGGTCGGCACGTGGACCGAGTCGTAGGTCGGACCGGCCTCGCGATCCAGCCGCGAGGTGCCGCCGTGGGTTTCCGCGCAGGCTTTCTCGCAGTTGTCGCAGCGCACGCACAGCGACTCGTCGATCAGCAGCACGTCGGTGGCCTCGCCGATGCCCTGGCGCATCAGGAAGCCGATCACGTCGCCGCCGCTGGTCGCCGACTGCATCGCCAGGTTGGCCGAAGTGCGCTGGCGGTATTCCGCCTGCAGGCGGGCGCGCAGGCCGGGGTCGCGGGCGAGCAGCTTCTGGAAACTGGCCGCGCTCAGGCGGATGGTCTCGGTGGCCACGGCGGCACGGGCGGTGGCGGAGCGGCGGGAGTCGCCGAGCAGGGCCATTTCGCCGACGTAGTTGCCCGCCGGCACGTAGGACAGCACGATGTCCTTGCCGCCGATGTTGCGCGAAATGGTCAGCGAGCCGACCCGTACCAGGTGCAGCGAATCGCCCTCGTCGCCCTCACTGAACAGGGTTTCGTCGGCCTGATAGCGGCGGATTTCGGCATCGGCGACGACATCGGCGAGGTCGCCGGCGCGGGCGTTGGGCGCGAAACGCTGCTGGATGGCCCGGGTGATGAAGACCAGGTCGATCTCGCGCTTGACCGCGGCGACCGAGTTGATCAGCCGGTTCATCGAGCGTCGCGGCGTCTCCACCAGCACGCAGCCCTGCCCGGCGTAGATGCTGGCGGAGCGGCGGCGGCCGGAAATCAGGCTCATTTCGCCGAAGAACTCGCCCTTGCCGAGCACGATGCGCTGGCCGCTCTCGGCATCGACTTCCACCTCAACCGTGCCTTCGACGACGCAGAAGAAGCTGTTGGTGTAGTCGTTGCGCAGGAAGATCGCCTCGCCGGCGGCCGGCGTGCGGATGTCCGAGTCGAGCATGAACTCGCGCAGTTGCAGCGGCGTGATGTGGGACAGCAGGCGGACGTTGCGCTGCACCGTCGCCAGCGCCTCGGCAACACTGCGAAAGCCCGGCATGTTGCGGAACTTCTCACGCAGCAGCGGCTCGTCGGCCGGCTCCACCTTCTCGCCGAGGATGTACTCAACGACCTCGTAGCCCTGGTTCATCGCCTGCTTGATTAGCGGGTAGCCGCCCAGCGCGCCGACGATGTAAAGGCCGGGGACGTTGGACTCGTACTGCGGGCTGATCGCCGGCACGGCGGCCGGATCCTTGCTCGGGAAGTTGACGCCGCAGCGCTCGACGAAGCCGCGCGGCGCGGTGGCACCGAGACGGCCGATGATGCGGTCGACCAGGATCTGGGTGCGGCCCTTGGGTGTGGCCAGGGTGATGCGGCCGGGCTTGCGGCCGACGCTCAGTGCCTCGACCTTTTCCGGCGCTGCGCTGTAGCAGCACTGCACGCTGCCGTCGTCGATGGCCTTGAGGATGCCGTCGAGGTTGCCCTGCTTGGCGCGGGCGAACTCGTCGCGGCGATTGACGATGATGACCTCGTTCTGCTTCGCCAGCGCCAGCGCGTTCTCGATCGCCGCATCGCCGGCACCGATCACCACGATGGTCTCGCCGGAGTATTCGTCGGGGTCGTCCAGTTGGTATTGCACGAAGGGCAGATCCTCGCCCGCCACGCCGAGCTTGCGGATGTTGCCCTGCAGGCCGATGCCGAGGATCACCGCATCGGCCTCCACCGATCCGCCGGCAAAGGAGACGACGAAATGTCCGGCCGGCTGCTTGTCGATGCCGGCGACTTCGGCACCGTGGCGCACGTTGACCTTCAGCCGGGCCACACCCTCGTCCCAGGCCTGGAGGATTTCCTCGCGGCTGCCGGCCTTGAACGGCACGGGCGAGCGCAGCGGCAGGATGCCGGGCTCGTCCATGACGTGCTTGCCTTTCTGGTAACGGTAGATGGTGTTGGAGAGGTGCGGCTCGTCTTCCAGCAGGATGTGCGGAATGCCGCGCTCGGCCGCGCGCGCAGCGGCCGACAGGCCGCCCGGCCCGGAGCCGACAATGGCTATGCGATAACGCTCGCCCACCCTGAAAGCGCTCCTCGAACTCGCAATTGATCCCCTGTCGCCGATCATAGCAGCGCGTGTGCGGCTTCACAGTATTTTGATCAGCACGGGACGGATCGCGGCGGGCGGGCCCGACGGCCGGCCGCGCGGGCACGTTGTGGGCAGCGCCGCTCGTTGGCGCTGGACACCTTCTACATCAAGGCAAGAAAGCCATGACCCGACCCCTACGTTCAGGACGCTTCCGGGTATGAGCCGGACGGTGTGTGCCATGGCGTTCTACGAAGCTACCACAGCAATCAGGCGCCGCATGATCGAGATGAAGCTCGAGGACGCCGCCGTGCAGGCCGCTCTCGCCCGACTGGTACAGGCGACCGGCCGCGCAAGTGCACGCGCGTTGGCGTCCTCGCCGGGCTGCGGCGATAATGCGCGGCTTCCCTTTGCGCAACCGGAACGCCTCCGTGCTCGATCCTTCGCTGCTCCGCGGCCAGTTGGCCGATACCGCCGCCCGCCTCAAGGCAACCCGCGATTTCGACCTCGATGTCGCCGCCTTCGAGCGCCTGGAGTCCGAGCGCAAGCGCATCCAGACCCGCACCCAGGAGTTGCAGAACCTGCGCAACACGCGCTCCAAGGCCATCGGCATCGCCAAGTCCAGGGGCGAGGACAGCGCCGCGCTGATGGCCGAGGTGGCCGCCATCGCCGACGAACTGGGCGCATCGGAGACGCAGTTGCAGGCGTTGCGCGAACAGCTCGACGACGCCATGGCGCGCATTCCCAACCTGCCGCAGGACGACGTGCCGGCCGGCCGCGACGAATCCGCCAACGTCGAGACGCACCGCTGGGGCCAGCCGCGTGAGTTCGACTTCCCGGTCAAGGACCATGTCGAACTGGGCGCCGCGCTGGGCGGGCTCGACTTCGACGCCGGCGCGCGGCTGTCCGGGGCCCGCTTCAGCGTGCTCAGCGGCCCGGTCGCCGCCCTGCATCGCGCCCTGGCGCAGTTCATGCTGGACCTGCACACCCGCGAACACGGCTATCGCGAATGCAACGTGCCGCTGATCGTCAATGCCGAGGCGATGACCGGCACCGGCCAGTTGCCCAAGTTCGAGGACGACCTGTTCGCCACCGAAGTCGGCGGCCAGAAGCGCTATCTGATCCCGACTGCGGAAACGCCGCTGACCAACCTGGTGCGCGAGCGCATCGTCGAGGACGGCGAACTGCCGATGCGCCTGACCGCGCATTCGATGTGCTTTCGCGCCGAGGCCGGCAGCCACGGCCGCGACACCCGCGGCATGATCCGCCAGCACCAGTTCGAGAAGGTGGAACTGGTCGCCGTCTGTCGCCCGGAAGACAGCGCCGCCGAGCATGAGTCGATGACCCGTCATGCGGAAACCGTGCTCGAACGCCTCGGCCTGCCGTATCGCCGCATGCTGCTGTGCAGCGGCGACATGGGCTTTTCCGCCAGCAAGACCTTCGATCTGGAAGTCTGGCTGCCCGGCCAGCAGGCGTATCGGGAAATCAGTTCGGTATCCAACTGCGACGCCTTCCAGGCGCGGCGCATGCAGGCGCGCTGGCGCAATCCGGCCGGCGGCAAGCCGGAACCGCTGCATACCCTCAACGGCTCCGGCGTCGCCGTCGGCCGCGCCCTGATCGCGGTGATGGAAAACGGCCAGAACGCCGACGGCAGCATCACCGTGCCGGAAGCGTTGCGTCCCTACCTGGGCGGCATCGACACCCTGCGTTGAGCGTTTGCCCAGCGGGCATCGACAGTGCCCAATACGGTCGCGCCCCGGTCGGCTAGAATGTCGCCCCCGGCGGTACCAGCGCGTCGGGTCGCAACGGAAGCGTGGCCGAGCGGTTTAAGGCACCGGTCTTGAAAACCGGCGTAGTGGCGACACTACCGTGAGTTCGAATCTCACCGCTTCCGCCATTGAAAACAATCGCTTGTGACATATTCTTGAGCGCGGATGCAGCTTGAAAACGGCCGGCAACGCCTCCGGCGCTTCCGCTATCATGGGCCGACGCGAGTCTGATAGGGAGGTGCGCCATGTTTCGAGCCGGAGTGCTGGGTCTGTCGTTGCTGCTGTGTGCGCCGTTGACGGTGCTTGCTGCGGACCGCTGCGAGGGGCCGCTGGATGTCAGCCATCGGCGTCTGGCCAGTCAGGACAGCGATCATCTTTGTGCGGCCTACGCCGGCAAGGTGGTGCTGGTGGTGAACACCGCCAGCAAGTGCGGTTTCACGCCGCAGTACGAGGGTCTGGAAGCGCTGCACGCGCGGCTGTCTGCGCGTGGTTTCTCGGTGATCGGCTTTCCGAGCAATGACTTCCTTGGCCAGGAGCCGGGCAGCGAGGAGGAGATCGCCGAGTTCTGCACGCTGACCTATGGCGTGAAGTTCCCGATGTACGAGAAGGTGACCGTAAAGGGCAAGGATGCAACCCCGTTGTATCGCGCGCTGGCGGAAGCGACCGGCGAGGTGCCGGGCTGGAACTTCCACAAGTACCTGATCGACCGCGACGGCAGGGCGGTGGCGAGCTATGGCAGTCGCACCAAGCCAGATGATGCGGCGCTGCTGGCGAAGATCGAGGAATTGCTGGCGGCACCGATGCCCTGACCGGCGAAGGTGCGCGCCCGATCAGGGCGCGGCCTTCCTGCTCGCGGCCTTTTTCGTCGTCGTGCTGCGCTTGGATGCGGCCTTTCGCGTGGCCGCCTTGACGGTTTTAGTCACCTTCGCCGCCGTTCCGCCCTTGGCTCGCTTCGCGGTGGCCGTTTCCTTTCTTTTTGCCGGCGTCGGCGGGCGCTTGCGCGGCGCGGTCGATTTGTGCCGTACGGGTGCCGATTGTGCGATGGCCTGTTCCAGTTCGACCAGCGCTTCGCCGATGTAGGGTGCCAGGCGCTGCATGTGCGGCAGGCTGTCGCGGCAGCCGGTGATGCCGAAGTGCAGATGGCCGTCGTAGCTGTTGCAGGTGATGTTGAGCGCCTGGCCGTGGGTGACCAGGGAGGCGGGGTAGATCGCTTGCAGTTTCGCGCCCTGGAAGTACAGCGGCTGTTCCGGGCCGGGGACGTTGGAGATGGTGATGTTGAACATCGGCCGGGTGCGGCCGCCGACGCCGGTCAGCAGGCTGGCCATGTAGGGTGCCATCAGCAGCAGGGTGTATTGCGCCATTGCCTTGCGCGGCAGGCTCTGCACGTGCTCCTTGGCGCGGCGGGTGGAGGCGCGGATGGCGTTCAGGCGCTCCAGCGGGTCGTCGAGATCGGTACCGAGGGTGGAGATCAAAAAGGTGATGGCGTTGCCGGCGTCGGCGCCTTGTTCGTTCTCGTCGCTGGGGCGCACCGAGGCCGGGATGCCGGCGGTGAGGGATTTTTCCGGCAACTCGTCCAGTTCCAGCAGGAAACGGCGCAGGGCGCTGCCGCACAGCGCCAGCAGCACGTCGTTGAGGGTACTGTTGGCGTGGCGGGCGATCTCCTTCATCCGCGACAGCTCCAGCCGCTGGGTGGCGAAGCGACGCGGGCCGCGGATGCGGCCGTTGAGGATCGACATCGGCGTGTCGAAGGGAATTGCCAGCACGTCGTCCTTGTTGTAGACCGCGCCGGCCATGGCACCGAAGGCGCGGACGATGTTGGACAGGCTGCCGACCTGGCCGCGCGCGCCATCCATCAATTGCGCGGCGATCTGCGCGACGCTGGCCGGTGCCTTGCCGGGCCGCGCGCGCTTTGGTGGATTGGCCCAGAACGGCGCGATGCCGAGGCTGTCCTCGGGCCGGGCGGACATCGCGTGGACCAGCATCCTGACCCCGGCGATGCCGTCCATCAGCGAGTGGTGGACCTTGGCGTACATGGCGATGCGACCGCCCTCCAGCCCTTCGATGATCTCCACTTCCCACGGCGGCCGGGTCAGGTCGAGCGGCTGCGAGTGCAGGCGGGCGATCAGTTGGCCGAGTTCGCGTTCGCCGCCGGGAGCGGGCAGGGCGGAGTGGTGGATGTGGTGGTCGATGTCGATGGCGTCGACCTCGGTCCACAGCGGCACCAGCGATTTCAGCCGCGGCGTGTGCAGCCGGCGGTTCCACGGTGCGACCACCTGCGGCGTGGCGCGGAAGGCGTCGATGATGGCGCGGACGTGTTCCGGGCCGGCACCTTCGGGAAGCTCGATCGGCAGCAGGGCGCCGACGTGCATGGGTGTTTCACTCGACTCGACCAGCAGCCAGGCGGCGTCGATCAGGTTCAGCGGACAGTTCGCCATCGCTCAGCGCCCCCTTCGGGCCGAATGCGTTCAGTGGCTGCGAAGGTAGAAGATCGCCGGACATTGCGCCAGTGGGCGCGCCGCCGCGCTCACGCCGACCGGACGCGGCGGCCGAGGCCGCTGGCTTCGATGTCCTCGACGATGCGGGCCAGCGCGGCGGGATCGCTGTCGTCCTCGCAGCCGAGGCGGAAGTGCACGTCGCCTTCGGGGCTGCGCGAGGAGTGGATCGAGCGCAGGTTGACGCCGTGCGCGGCGACCCGTTGCAGCAGGTCGCGCAGGCTGCCGGGATGGTCGTCGATCAGGTGGATACTCAGGGTGCGCGGCTCGGTCAGGTCGGCCAGCAGGTAGCCCAGCCGCTCGAAACCGTGGTTGCCGCGTTGCAGGGCGGTCTTGCCGAAGAACTGGCGGTTGATGTCGATGAAGACTTCGCGAAAGTGCGAACGCGCCGTTTCATCGCCCTGGCGCAGGCAATCGCGCATCTGCGCGAGTTGTTCGACCAGCGACTCCAGCACCGGCAGCGCGGCCGGGTTGTCGAACTGGATGCCTTCGTAGATGGCGGGGTTGCCGGACAGGATGCGCGCCGCCATGGTCAGGTCGAGTTCGAAGGAGGCCGACCGGAACGGCCACAACCCTTCGAGGAAGCCGAACTCGCCGCCGTGCTGGCGCAGCACGCTGGCCTGGGCCAGATGCACGGCATGCACCATGCCCTGCACCAGGGCCATGAACTGGTCGTGCCGGCCCGGGTCGGCCTCCACGCATTCGGCTTCCAGCGCCGCCAGCAGGCGCTGCGACCAGGGCCGCCAGCGGTCCAGCCGCGCCGGGCAGCAGGCCAGGGTGCGACCGCGCAGGGTCGGTGCCTTGGGCGGCGCGCACATCGGATGCAGGCCCAGCACTTCCGCCTGCGAAGCCAGCATCGCGCTGACCGGTTCGCGCTTGATCGACGTCACGTCGAGCCACAACTGGCGGCGCTCGCGGCCACCGGCGATGCGCGCGTAATCGGCGATCAGGGCGGCGCTGTCACGGATCGGCGCGGCAAACACCAGCACGTCGCAGGCAGCGATGATCTGCGCTTCGTCCAGCGCGGTGTCGCCGGCCGGCGGGTCGCGGCCGATGACGACCAGGCCCATGCGCTCGCGGAAGAAGCGCGCCAGCCAGCGTCCGTAGGCACCCTGTCGGCCGATGATGCCGATGACTTCGGGCTCGATCATGGCGCGGAGTGTAGGGCCGCCCCGCTCAGCGGCAAAGGCGGCGCTCCTGGTCGATCAGCGTGTGCAGTTCCGCCTCGCCGACCAGTTCGTTGCGCGCGACCAGGTCGCGAAGCCGGCTTTCGGTGCTCGGACAGGGGTCGTGATCGGCACCGAACACTACGCCGATGGCCTTCACCACGTCCTCCGGCGTGATCTGCCGGCGCAGGGTGATCGCCGTTGGCGTATACGGCCGGTCGCGACCGGGCAGGCGTGCGGCGTAGCGGCGGGTCGGATCGCGGCGCGGGATCGACACCTGGCCGGCCTGTTCGCGCAATACCGCATCGAGGGTGTGGAAGATGCGTGTGGTGTCGACGCGCGGCGCGTCGTCGGCGGCTGGCGCGGCGGGCTGGTCGGCAATCGAAGCCGAGGCGGGCGGGGTTGGCCTGGCCTGCGCGGCGGGATCGGGCGTGGCCGGGCGCTGCGTTCGCGGCGGCGTCGGCGAGGGCGGCGGCGGGCGCTGCGGGGCGGCGAGGAAGACGACCTGGATCGTCTCGCCGATGGCGGACGGCCTGACCGAACGCGCCGGCCAGGCATGCAGCAGCCACAACGCATGTGTTGCCGCGATGGTGGCGAGGATCGTCCAGCGAAAGGCAGGCGAGTCGAGTCGGTCGGCGACGGCAGGCGGCATGCAGGAGGCGCGGCGAACGGCGGGCCGCGCAGGGTGTCGTTTCGGACGTTAAACGAGTGTTTTTTTTGCGACGCCTTTGGCGCAGGTCGCGAGGATCGTTCATCCGCCGCTCATGCCGCCGGCGCATCCGGACCGTTGCCCCTGTCGCGCAGTGATTGCCGCAGGCGGACGATCTCCTCGCGCAGCGCCGCCACGTCGCGCGCCAGGGCGGCGTCGCGGCGGCTGTCGGCGTCCAGTTCCGCGCCGAGGTCGATGGCGATCTTCGACTGGATGGCGCTGACCACCACGCCGATGAACAGGTTGAGCACGATGAAGGTGCTGACCAGGATGAAACCGACGAAATAGACCCAGGCCCAGGGATCCACCGCCATCAGCGGCGCTGCGATGTCCGGCCAGTTTTCCAGCGTCATCACCTGGAACAAGGTCAGCAGGCTGCGCCCGAGGTCGCCGAAATGCCCGGGCGAGATGTCGCGATACAGATGCGTCGCCATCACCGCCGCGCCGTACAGGATCAGCGTCAGCAGCACGATGATCGCGCCCAGCCCGGGCAGCGCGTGCAGCAGCCCGTCGACCACCCGGCGCAGGGTCGGCACGGCGGACAGCAGCCGCCCGGCGCGGACGATGCGCAGGGCACGCAACATCTGCATCGGTCCCGGCGGCGGGATGACCGCCACCAGCACGATGGCGAGGTCGAACAGGCTCCAGCCATCGCGGAAGAACGCGCCGCGATGGGCGAGGATGCGCAGGACGATCTCCAGCACGAAAAAGGCCAGGATCAGACGGTTGGCGGCGTGCAGGGCATCGAGCCAGAACGGCGGCAGGGCGCGCACCGTCTCCAGGCCGAGGAACACCGCGCTGAGCACGATCAGGGCGATCACCAGCCGTCGGAAGCCGGTCGACTCGACCAGCGCGATCAGGCGCAGACGCCAGCGCGGCATGGTCGCGGGGAGGACCGCTTCGGGGTTCATCGGGCGTCGCTTCCTGAACAGCAGACGGGGCGCGACTAGGCTAGCGCCTTTCCGCCATGCGCACAGCGGCGGATCGTCATGTTGCCTGGCCGATCAATCGCTTCCGCGGCGACCGGTCACGGAGCGAACGTCGTCACCGGCGCTTTCATTCGGTCGCCGACTTGGCCCCTTTCGCGGCGACTTGGCACAATGCCGCCCTCCTTCCGCTTCCGGCCCTGCGCATGTCCTATCTGGTTCTCGCCCGCAAATGGCGGCCGCGGCGGTTTGCCGAGCTGGTCGGGCAGGGGCATGTGGTGCGCGCGCTGACCAATGCGCTGGATTCCGGCCGGGTCCACCACGCCTTCCTGTTCACCGGCACGCGCGGAGTCGGCAAGACCACCATCGCGCGGATCTTCGCCAAGAGCCTCAATTGCGAGCGCGGCGTCGGGGCCGAGCCGTGCGGGGAATGCTCGGTCTGCACGGCGGTGGATGCCGGCCGTTTCGTCGACCTGATCGAGATCGACGCCGCCTCCAACACAGGCGTGGATGATGTCCGCGAGGTGATCGACAACGCCCAGTACATGCCCTCGCGCGGGCGCTACAAGGTCTACCTGATCGACGAAGTCCACATGCTTTCCCGCAATGCTTTCAATGCCTTGCTGAAAACACTTGAGGAACCACCCGAGCATGTGAAGTTCCTGCTGGCGACCACCGATCCGCAGAAGCTGCCGGTCACCGTGCTGTCGCGCTGCCTGCAGTTCAACCTCAAGCGGCTGACCCCGGAGCAGATCCAGGGCCAGATGCAGGCGATCCTTGCCGCCGAGGGCATCGAGGCCGATGCCGGGGCGATCCGCCTGCTCGCCGATGCCGCCGATGGCAGCCTGCGCGATGGCCTGTCGCTGCTCGACCAGGCCATCGCTCACGGCGCGGGGACGCTGCGCGAGGCGGATGTCGCGGCGATGCTGGGCAGCGTCGATAGTGCCCGCATCGATGCCCTGATCGAGGCGCTGCTGGCTGCCGATGGCCAGGCGCTGCTGGCCGAAGTGGCGCGACTGGAGGAGTTCTCGCCCGATTTTGCTGCCCTGCTCGACGCCGTCGGCGCGGCGCTGCATCGCATCCAGGTGGCGCAACTGGTGCCCTCGGTCGAGGCCGACGAGGCGCTGCGCGCCCAAGCGACGCGGGTCGATCCCGAGCTGGTGCAGCTCTGGTACCAGATGGGCGTGTCCGGCCGCCGCGAACTGCCGCTGGCACCCAGCCCGCGCATCGGCTTCGAGATGGCCCTGCTGCGCATGCTGGCCTTCCGGCCGCGCGGCGAGGAGGAAACGCCGGCGGCACCGGCCTCAGGCGGCGGCAGAGGCCGGTCGCCGGGCGCGGCACCGCCGATGCCGGATGTGCTGCGCGACGCCGCGCCCTCGCGTGCGCAGGCCGCGCGCGCGGAGCCGCCGGCGCAACGCGAAACCGCCCCGCCGCCCCGCGTCGAGTCGATGGTCGAACCGATCATCGAGCCGGTGCCCGCAGCGACAGGCCCGCGCCTGGCCAGCAATGAGGACTGGATCGACCTGATCAGCCGCCTGTCGCTGGCCGGCCCGGTGCGCGAACTGGCCGCCAGCGCCGGGTTCGAGCGCTGGGTCGATGACCTGCTGCGCCTGCGCCTGCCCGATGCGCTCGACCACCTGCGCATGCCGCAGATCGTCGAGCGTCTGGCCGACGCCCTGGCCGGGCCGCTCGGTGTGCAGCCGCGGATCGAGTTCATCGACGAACTTCCCGACGACACCCTGGGTCAACGTCACCAGCGCCAGCGCGAGGCGCGGCAAAGCCAGGCCGAGCGCGACTTCGCCGCCGATCCGCTGGTGCGCCGACTGCTGACGGAGTACGGCGCGCGCATCGTGCCCGACTCGGTGCGCCCGCACGACATCAACTGAAAGTCGGTCATCCTTTTTCTTTCATCGCCCCACGGAGTCACCCATGCGCGGACAGATCGCCAACCTCATGCAGCAGGCCCAGCGCATGCAGGAACAACTCAAGGAGGCCCAGGAGTCGCTGGGCCGGTTGGAAGTCACCGGCCAGGCTGGTGGCGGGCTGGTCGCCGTCACCGTCAGCGGCCGCATGGAGGCGCGCAAGGTGCGCATCGACCCCTCGGCACTGGCCGATGGCGAGATGCTGGAGGACCTGCTCACCGCCGCCTTCAACGATGCGCTGAACAAGGTGCAGGAAGCCAGTCGCGCGCGGATGGCCGACGCCACCGCCGGCATGCCGCTGCCGCCGGGGATGAATCTGGGCGGGCTGCTCTGAGCAGCGTCCCGACGTGGCCGCGTCCTCGCTGCTGGAAGAGCTGATCGACGCCCTGCGCTGCCTGCCGGGCGTCGGCCAGAAGAGCGCCCAGCGCATGGCCTTCCACCTGCTGGAGCGCAACCGCGACGGCGGCCGGCGGCTGGGGGTGGCGCTGGCCGAGGCGATGGCGCGGATCGGCAACTGCCGTCGCTGCCGCACGCTGAGCGAGGCACCGTTGTGTGCCCTGTGCGACAGCCCGGCGCGCGATGCCCGCCTGTTGTGCGTCGTGGAATCTCCGGCCGATCTCGCCGCCATCGAAACCGCGACCGGCTTTCGCGGCCGTTATTTCGTCCTGCTCGGCCGGCTGTCGCCGCTGGATGGCCTGGGACCGGGCGAACTCGGCCTCGACACCCTCGCCGAACGGCTGGCGGAAGGCGGGATCGCCGAACTGATCATCGCCACCAACCCCACCGTGGAAGGCGAGGCGACCGCGCACTACCTGGCCCAGCTTGCCCGTCGCCACGGCGTGCGCCCCAGCCGCCTCGCCCACGGCGTGCCGCTGGGCGGGGAACTCGAATACATCGACCGTGGCACCCTGGCGCACGCCTTCGGCATGCGTCAGGAACTGCCCGGCTGACCTTCCTTTCCGTCGACGAGACCCGGACCATGACCGACACGTTGTTCACCCGCATCATCGCGCGCGAGATTCCCGCCGACATCGTCTACGAGGACGATCACGTGCTCGGCTTCCGCGACATCGCCCCGCAGGCCCCGGTGCACGTGCTGTTCATCCCGAAAAAGCACATCGCCACGCTCAACGACCTGGCCGCCGAGGACACCGAACTGGCCGGCCGGCTGATCCTCGCCGCCGCCGCGTACGCCAAAAGCGAAGGCTTTGCCGACAAGGGCTATCGCACCGTGTTCAACTGCAATGGCGATGGCGGGCAGGCGGTGTACCACATCCACCTGCACCTCCTGGCCGGCCGCCAACTGGGCTGGCCGCCGGGCTGAGCGGTCGGCGCGCACGGCTGCCGAATCAGGGCCGTTCCGACAGATCCTCGCGGATGCCCGGCAGCAGCGCCGGGTCCAGGCGCAGGTCGAACCAGTTGAGTCCCCAGTGCATATGCGGACCGGTGGCGCGGCCGGTGGCACCGACGGCACCGAACACGTCGCCGGCTTCCAGGCGCTGGCCCGGTTCCACGTCGATCCGGCTCAGGTGCAGGAAGACGGAGCTGACGCCGTGGCCGTGGTCGATCAGCACGGTGCCGCCGGTAAGGAAAAGATCCGGCTCGGCAAAGGTGACGAGGCCGGCGGCCGGCGCGTAAAGCGGGGTGCCGCTGGCGGCGGCGACATCGAGGCCGCTGTGCGGCGAGCGCGGCGTGCCGTTGTAGACACGCTGGCTGCCGAACACGCCGCTGATGCGCCCGCGCGTCGGCCAGCGGAAATCGACGGCGAAATCGCTGCGCGCGTCATCGCGCCGACGGGCGGCGACCACGCGCGCCTGCTCGCGGGCGATGCGCTCGGCGATGGCCGGATCGGGAGTTACGGTCTGCTGCGGCACGCCGGTGACGCGCTCGATCCGCCACTGGCGCGGCGTCACCTCGATGTCGTGCCGTGTCTGGTCGCCTTCCGGGCCGATGATGTGCAGGTGCAGCGGTCCGTTCTCGTCGCGGCCGGCCGCGAAGACGAAGCGACCCTCGGCGTCGACACGCAGACGGCGCTCGCCCAGCCGGACCTCGGCGGCGGGATCGACGCGGCCGACGGCGAGTTCGCCCTGGCTGATCCGGGCCGGGATCGCCTCGACGGCATGGGCGCTGCCGGCCAGCAGGACGAGCAGCAGGCAGAGCGCCGCCCGGTGCAAGGGCTTTCCGCTCATCGACGGTTGAAGGCCAGTCGCCGGCCGGCCGGCTCGCCGCACAGGCGCGTGCCGTCCCAGACGCGCTGGCCGTTGACCCAGGTGGAGACAATGCGGGTGCCGAAGTGGTGGCCCTCGAACGGCGACCAGCCGCAGCGGTAGAGCAGGTCGTCGCGGTTGACGCTGAAGCCGTGGTTGGGGTCGACCAGGATCAGATCGGCGAAATAGCCTTCGCGGGTGTAGCCGCGGTCGGCGATGTCGAACAGTTGCGCCGGCGCGTGGCTGAGCTTGCGCACCGCCTGGGTCAGGGTGAAATGGCCGTGGCGGACCAGATCAAGCACGGCGACCACGGCGTGCTGCACCAGCGGCAGGCCGGAGGGTGCCTTCAGGTAGGGCTGCTGCTTCTCGGCGAGGGTGTGCGGGGCGTGGTCGGTGGCGATCACGTCGATGCGGTCGTCGGCCACGGCGCGGATCAGCGCAGCACGGTCGCTGGCGTCCTTGATCGCCGGATTGCACTTGATCAGGTTGCCCAGCCGGGCGTAGTCGTCGCGGGCGAAGTGCAGGAAATGCACGCAGGTTTCGGCGGTGATGCGCTTCTGCGTGATCGGCCCGGGGCTGAACAGGGCCAGTTCCTCGGCGGTGCTGATGTGCAGCACGTGCAGGCGCGTGCCGTGGCGTTTGGCCAGCGAGACCGCCAGTTCACTCGACTTGAAGCAGGCCGAGCGCGAGCGGATATCGGGATGCGCACTCGGCGGCACGTCCTCGCCGAAGCGGCGGATGTAGTCGGCCTGGAGGGCATCGATGGTCGGCGTGTCTTCGCAGTGGACGATGACCGGCGTCGGGCAGTCGCGGAACATCGCCTCCAGCACCGCCGGGTCGTCCACCAGCATGTTGCCGGTGGAGGCACCCATGAAGATTTTCAGGCCCGGCGTGGCATGCGGGTCGATGCGGCGGATGGCGTCGAGGTTGTCGTTGCTGGCACCGTGATAGAAGCCGTAGTTGCCCCAGGCGCGCCCGGCGGCGCGGCGGCACTTGTCCTCCAGCGCCTCACCGTCGAGCGTCGGCGGGCGGGTGTTGGGCATGTCCATGAAACTGGTGATGCCGCCGGCCACGGCAGCCGCCGATTCGCTGGCGATGTCACCCTTGTCGGGGAAGCCCGGTTCGCGGAAATGCACCTGATCGTCGATCATGCCGGGAAGCAGCCACAGCCCGTCGGCCTCGATCACGGTGTCGCCGGGTTGGGCCGGGATGGCCGGGTCGATGCGTTCGATGCGGTCGTCGACGATGCGCAGGTCGGCTTCGTGCAGGCGACCCTCGTCGACCAGCGAAGCACCACGGATGAGCCAGCGTGACATGGTCGGACTCCGGCGCGGGAATCCGTCTAGGGTACCGGATCGTGTCCGCCCGGATGCAGGGGGTGGCAACGTGCGATTCGGCGAACGGTCAGCCAGCCGCCGCGCAGGGTTCCGTGCCTGGAGATCGCTTCCATGGCATATTCAGAGCAGCTGGGGTGGAAGCGGCAGCGCGGCCCCAGCAAGGGACTGATGAAACGTTTGTAGAAACGCAGCACCGGCAACAGAAGGGAGCGCTCGGACACCCGATCAACCCCGCATCCGAAAAAGCTTCATGGTTGCCGCCTTCATCCCGCTAAGCTATAACACGCGCCCGCTCAGCTTCAAGAAACCTCCGGGAGCACCGTGGCAAGCACATCGAAAACCAGCAGCAAGAAGCCGGCAGAAAAGGTCAAACCTGCCTCCAAGTCCGTCGCCAAAACTGTCGCCAAGCCGAAGCCGGCGGCGAAAAAGGCGACCGCCAAGAGCGCCGTCAAGACCCTGACCAAGGCGCTGGCGAAGCTCGTCAAGCCGTCCCCCAAGACGAAGCCGTCCCCCAAGACGAAGCCGGCAGCCAAGAAGGCCGCGACCGCCAAGCCGAAGCCGGCCGCAAAGCCCGCCGCCAAGCCGGCGGCTAAGAAGGCTGTCGCCAAGAAAAGCGCGGTGAAGAAAGCGGTCGTCAAGAAGGTCGCCGCCAAGACCGTCGCCAAGAAGGCCGCCACGACCAAGACGGCTGCGCCGAGCAAGGCCAAGCCGGTCGCCAAGGCGGCCGTCAAGCCGACGGCAAAGCCCGCAGCGAAGGCGGCGAGCAAGCCAGCCGCCAAGCCGGTCGCCAATGCAGTGACCAAGGCCAAGCCGGCTGCCGCGAAAAAGGCCGCGACCACCAAGGCAGCGGCACCAGCGGCGGCCAAGCCGCCCGCGCCGCCACCGCGCAAGCGGGTCAGCTCGGCCACCGCGACGCGGACCTCCTCGGTCAGCGCCAAGGCGGTGCCGGACAAGCCGGTCGAAAAGGCCAAGGGACGCTCGCCGGCCCGGGTACGCGCCACCGCGATCATTCCCAACCGCCCGGTGACGCCGAACGAGCCGCCGCCGATGATCGTGCCGGTGCGGGTGGAACTGCCCGACGGCTATCGCCCGAGCAGCGCCGACGAGTACATGAACTCCTACCAGCTCGAATACTTCCGTCAGAAACTGCTGTCCTGGCGCGAGGACCTGGTGGAGGAGTCCAAGCAGACCATCGACAACCTGCGCGAGGAAGTGCGCGATGTCGGCGACGAGGCCGAGCGCGCCACGCGGGAGACGGAAAACTCGCTGGAACTGCGTACCCGCGACCGCTACCGCAAGCTGATCGCCACCATCGACAAGGCGCTCAAGCGCATCGAGGACGGCGCTTACGGCTACTGCGAGGAAACCGGCGAGGAAATCGGCATCGAACGCCTGGAGGCGCGCCCCAACGCGCGGCTTTGCCTCGACGCGCAGGAGCGCTGGGAGCACCGCCGCAAGCTGATGGGCGATTGATCATCCGCCACCTTCGGCCCCACGACGCCCGGCCTTGCGCCGGGCGTTTCCGTTGGAGGAGCGACGTTTGCGCCGCTCAGCCGGCGGCCGCGTCCAGCGCCTGACGCGCCTTGTCGCGGATGAAGGCGATCAGCGCCGCCAGGCCGTTGGCGCGGGTCGGCGAGAGGTGCTTGGCGAGGCCGATGGCGGCGATGTAGTCCGGATCGGTGGCAAGGATCTCGGTCGCCGGCCGGCCGGCGTAGACGCGCAGGGCGAGGAAGATCAGGCCGGAAACGATGCTCGAATCGCTGATCGCGGAAAAGCGCAGCGCATCGGCCTCGCCCTCGGCGACGATCCAGACCATCGACTGGCAGCCGTGCAGGCGGTTGTCCTCGGTTTTCCACTCGTCGGGGAAGGGCGGCAGCTTGCGGCCGAGGTCGATCAGGTACTGGTAGCGCTCGGACCAGTCGCCGAAGAAGCCGAACTCCTCGGCGATGGCCGCCTGCGCGGCTTCGGCGCTGGCATCCATCGGAAACATTGACGCGCTCATTCGGCGCGCTTCCAGCGCACGCCGCCGGGCGTGTCTTCGATGACGATGCCGATTGCCCTGAGCTCCTCGCGCAGCGCATCGGCGCGGGCGAAATCGCGCGCCGCCTTGGCCGCGTTGCGCGCCTCGATCAGCGATTGGATGCGGGCGTCGCCATCGGCATCGATGCCGCGCTCGAACCAGTGCGCCGGAGCCATCTGCAACAGACCCAGCGCGTGGCCAGCACCGAGCAGGGCGGCCTTGGCCTCGCCGCGCGACTTGCTGCCTTCGGCCTTGCGCGCTTCCGCCGCCAGCCGTGCCAGTTCGGCCAGCGCCGCCGGTGTGTTCAGATCGTCGCACAACACCTGTTCCACCGCTGGCGGCACGCTCGGCGTCGCCGTGTCGACCTCGACATCGGCGAGGTCGCGCAGCGTGCCGTACAGCCGATCCAGCGTGCGCACGCTCTGCTCGATCAGGCCGTCCGACCAGTCCAGCGGTTGCCGATAGTGGGCGGAGAGCAGGGCGTAGCGCAGCGCCTCGGGTGGATGCCGGCGCAGCAGTTCGTGCAGCACATAGGTGTTGCCGAGCGATTTCGACATCTTGCGGCCATGCAGGTTGAGCATGCCGTTGTGCAGCCAGTAGCGGGCGAACACGCGGCCGCCGTGGGCGCATTCGCTCTGCGCGATCTCGTTTTCGTGATGCGGGAATTGCAGGTCGATGCCGCCGGCGTGGATGTCGATGGTTTCGCCCAGGTGGCTGGAACTCATCGCCGAGCATTCGATGTGCCAGCCGGGGCGGCCGCGACCCCATGGCGAGTCCCAGCCCGGCAGTTCGTCGCTGGACGGTTTCCACAGCACGAAGTCGCCGGGATCGCGCTTGTACGGTGCCACGTCGACCCGCGCGCCGGCCAGCAATTCATCCGGCGAGCGGCGCGACAGCTTGCCGTACTCGGGAAAACTGGCGACCGAGAACAGCACGTGCCGGTCGGCCTCGTAAGCGTGGCCGCCGGCGATCAGGCGCTCGATCATGTCGATGATCTGCGCGATGTGCGCGGTGGCCTCGGGCTCGATGTCCGGCGGGGCGACGCCGAGCATCGCCATGTCCTCGCGATAGGCGGCGGCGAAGCGCGTGGTGATCGTCTGGATCGGCACGCCCTGCGCCTGCGCGGCGGCGTTGATCTTGTCGTCGACATCGGTGATGTTGCGCGCATAGACCACGTTCGGATACAGGCGGCGCAGCAGCTCGACCAGCACACCGAACACCACCGCCGGACGCGCGTTGCCGATGTGCACGTAGTTGTAGACGGTGGGTCCGCAGGCGTAGATCGTCACTCGCTGCGGATCAATGGGAACGAAGGGTTGCAGTTCGCGTGTCAGGCTGTTGAACAGGGTCAGCATTGTGGGGAAGGCCCGCAGTGGCGGCCGGGATCAGCCGGGAGGGAAGGGGACGGAAAGTGTAGCCGGCATGATGGGTTCGGCGAATTCCATCGTCATCGCGTCGGCATCGGCGCTGCGAGGCCGGCTGCCTAAAGCGGGTATTCAGCCGTCGGGTGCTGCAATGCCGGGCAGTTGTGGATTGCCCGTCAGGCTTCGAAGCGAAATGGTTCACCCCGCCCGTCCCGGCGCCTTGCCCGCGTCCGTGTTGCTGCTGATGCTGGTGACGACGCCGCTGGTGCAGGCCGAGGCCAGCGAGCACGTCAGTTATGCCTATGCCGACGTGCTGCGCGTGGATCCGGTCTACGAGACGATCCGCCACATCGAGCCGCGCGAGGAATGCAGCGACCAGGCCGTGTCGGTGCGCAAGGTCACCCGCGGCAACGGTGGCGGCGCGATCATCGGTGCGATCATCGGCGGCGTGCTTGGCAGCCAGGTCGGCAGTGGCGATGGCCGGCGTGCCGCCACGGCGGCCGGCGCGGTGCTCGGCGGGGCCATCGGCAATGACGCCGAACGGCGCATGGAAGGCGAACAGGAATACGAGACGGTGGAGCAGCGTTGCCGCATCGTCGAGGTCGAGCGCGAGGAGCGCCGCATCGCCGGCTACGATGTCGAATATCGGCTCAAGGGCGAGGTCTACTTCTCCCGCCTGAGCTACGATCCCGGCAACAAGCTGCGCGTCCGCGTATCGGTGACGCCGGTCGACTGACGCCGGCCTGACACACACTTTTCCATTCCCGACCACGCCATGGCTGCCATGCGCGTGGCCCTTGGTGTACCTTGGCACGCCTTGACCCTTTCATCAGGTGCGTTCCCATGGCCGGCATCACCGACGCTTTGCAGCAACTCCTCGATTCGCGCCGCATCGACGGCATCGCCCAGGCCATCGGTGCCTCCCCGCAGCAGACCTCGACCGCCATCAATGCAGCCATCCCGTTGCTGCTCGGCCAGCTCTCGCGCAATGCGTCGACACCGGAAGGCGCGGCCTCGCTGCAGAACGCGGTGGCGCGTGACCACAGCGGCGGCGGCATGGACCTCGGCGGCATGCTCGGCGGCCTGCTCGGCGCGATGAGCGGCGGCGGTTCCTCCGCCGGCGGGCTGGGCGATGGCGCGGCCATCCTCGGCCACATCTTCGGCAACAAGCAGCCGCGCGTGAATGCCGGCGTCAGCCAGGCCAGCGGCCTCAACATGGGCCAGGTCAGCAGCCTGCTGGCCATGCTCGCCCCGCTGGTGATGCGCGTGCTGGGCCAGCAGAGCCAGCAAGGCGGCGGTCTCGGCGGCCTGGGCGGCCTGCTTGGCGCAGAAGCGAAGCAGGCCCAGGCCGGCGCTGGCGGCGGTCTGCTTGGCGCGCTGCTGGATCGCGACGGTGATGGCGACGTCGACCTGTCCGACCTGCTGCAATCCGGCGGCGGCCTGCTCGGCGGCCTGTTCGGCAAGCGCTGACCCGCCGATCGACCGCGTTCCCCGGCTGGCCCGAAGCGGATGATCGGCGCGCTTCCCGTCACCCTGCATGCGCGCGCCGCCGACTGGGCGCAGCGCTTCTGCGAGTACCTGCGCGGCCCGTGGGACGCCGCCCAGGTCGAACGCCTGCATCAGCAACTCGATGGTCTGGTGGTGGAAGCGGAAGCACGCGGCGAGGAAGGACTGTCCAGCGCCGGGCTGAAGCTGTCCAGCGTGCTGAGCCTGCACATGGACCGCAACGCGGTGCCGGGCCAGGCCCAGGTCCATGCCCTGTTCGAGCTGACCGACGCGATGATGTTCGCCTCGGTCGACGACGCCGATCCGCAGGACATGGAGGAAGTGCTGATCCTCGCCCCGTCGAGCCCGCCGCCCGAACCGGCCAGCGTGCCCGCCGCTACGCCGGCCGACGGCATGCCGCATCGCGGTGACGGCGCGTCCTGGGTGGTCAGCGGCAATCCGCGCCTGGCCGACAGCCTGCGCACCGCCTTCACCCTGCTCGGCGTGCGCTGCACCCACATTCCGCCGGCGCTGGGCTGGAGCGAGGCGCTGCCCGGCAGCGGCGTGCAGTGCGTGGTGGTCGACGCCGACTCGCTCGGCGTCCTGCTCGACCTGCAACGCCGTTCAATGGGCAATGCCAGCCTCGGCCATGCCCGCCGCCCGACCTACATCGCCGCCCTCGACGACGCCTCCACCTCCGAGCGCGTGCGCGCCCTGCGCGCCGGTGCCGACCACGTGCTGCGCGCCGACGAGCCGCCCGACGCGCTGGCACCGCGCCTGTCCAACATCCTGTCGCAGCGCAGCGAGGAAGTGCTCAGCGTCCTGATCATCGACGACGATCCCGGACAGACGCTGTTCTGCGCCAGCATCCTGCGCCGCGTCGGCGTCAACGTGCTGTGCTGCAACGACGCCGCCAGTGCCCTGCGCGCGCTGCGCCAGGAACTGCCCGACGTGATGCTGGTGGACCTGCACATGCCCGATGTCGATGGCCTGGAGCTGACCGAGCACCTGCTCGATGTCCCCGGCTCGGAGTTCACCTCGGTACTGTTCCTGTCCGGCGACGAGGAGCCGGACATCCGTTTCGACGCGCTCACCGCCGGTGCCGATGATTTCCTCAGCAAGCCGATCCAGCCACGCCACCTGATCCGCGCCGTGCTGGCGCATGGCAAGCGCTCGCAGCGTCGCCGTCGCGCCGCCGCCGCGCTGCGCGGGTCGGCGGACTGAGCGGCCGTCTTCCACCGCTCCACCCAACTCGACCAACAAACGGGAGTTCCGCATGGAAAGCAATCTTGGCAAGCGTCTGGGCGCCGAGTTCTTCGGCACCTTCTGGCTGGTGCTCGGCGGCTGCGGCAGCGCCGTGCTGGCGGCCAACTTCGGCGGCGACGGCAACCCGCTGGGCATCGGCCTGCTTGGCGTCTCGCTGGCCTTCGGCCTCACCGTGCTGACCATGGCCTACGCCGTCGGCCACATTTCCGGCGGCCACTTCAACCCGGCGGTCAGCGCCGGCCTGTGGGCGGCGGGACGTTTTCCGGCCAGGGATCTGCTGCCGTATATCGTCGCCCAGGTGATCGGCGGTCTGGTCGCCGGCGGCATTCTGTATCTCATCGCCACCGGCAAATCAGGCTTCGACGTGGTCGCCTCCGGTTTCGCCAGCAACGGCTACGGCGAGCATTCGCCGGGCGGCTACAGCCTCGGCGCGGCGGCCCTGAGCGAAGTGGTGATGACCTTCTTCTTTTTGATGGTGATCCTTGGCGTCACCAGCGCCCGCGCCCCGGCCGGCTTCGCCCCGCTCGCCATCGGTCTCGCGCTGACCTTGATCCACCTGATCAGCATTCCGGTCACCAACACCTCGGTGAACCCGGCGCGCAGCACCGGCGTCGGCCTCTACGTCGGCGGCTGGGCGATCCAGCAGCTCTGGCTGTTCTGGGTCGCGCCGATTGCCGGTGCGCTGATCGGCGGCTTCGTCACCCGCTGGCTGACCAGCGACAAGTAAGTCGACGCAAACGGGGCAGGGCGCGACGAACACGTTCGCGCCCTGTCCGTCGCGGATTCTCGATCCGAGAAGCCGCGCTCAGGCTTTCACCGCCTCCGTCTGGCCACGCAACAGGGCGTTGCGCGCCGTCCATTCGTCCTCCGCCGCCAGGCCGGGCAGGGCGCGGAATTCGCCGGCGACCAGGGTGGCGACCGGGACGCCGTCGCGATACAGCACGCGGTTGCCGGCCAGCGCCGGAACCTTGTCGCCGGCCAGCGCGCTGCCGAGCTGGTTGAGCGGATCGACGGCGCTCAGACAGACCAGCCGCGCCTCGGCCGGCGTCTGCCGCGCCTTGCGCAGCAGGGCGATGGCTTCGGGCAGGGCGAACTGTTCGCCGGGCAGACCGGCGACGAAGCGGCCGCCACGGATTTCGCCGCGCGCCTCCAGCCGTCGATAGACGCGCAGCAACTCGCGCCACGGCGGCAGCCAGGCCGCCTCGCGCGCCAGCAGCCGCCAGCAGACCACGCCGTAACGGCCCAGCAGCACGCGGGCGACGTGTTCGATGGCCTCATCGTCCGGTGCGGCCTCGTTGCTCGGCGCGCGGCGGGTCAGCGACCAGCGACCGGCGCTGTCGATGCCCGACCACAGCGGCGCGCGACGACGCCGACGGCGACCCGGCGCATCGACGCGCTTGGCGGCCGGGATCAACAACGCGCGCAGGCCGGCGAAACTGTCGGACACCACCTCGCCACGGGCGACCAGTTCGCCCAGCGCGTCCTCCAGTTCGCTGCGCAACAGCCGCGTGTCGTCCAGCAACTCGTCGAAGAACGAGGCACCGCGCGCCTGCAACTGCGCGAGCACGCGTTGCGCGCGCGAGGACGGCTCGCCCTGCTGCGCCTGTCGATCCGCCACCAGAGTTCGCCAGCGATCACGTTCGCGACGCGGCAGCAGCACCACCGGCGTGGCGCGCACCGGACCGCCGCCCTGGCTGGCGGCGGCGGGACGCAGACGCATCCAGGCGATACGACCGGCGAGGCAGAGCTCGTCCAGCCAGGCAATGTCGTAATCGGCGATGCGTGCCGGCAAGAGGTCGCTTTCCCAGGCCGATGCCGGCGCTTCGAAGCCTTCCAGTTGCGCCAGCACGGCGGCGAGGGCGTCCGGCCCCTGGCCGCGCCCTTCGGCACTGACGCGCTGCCAGTTGAACAGGAAGCGCATCAGCGCCGCCGGTTCCACCGGTTCGATCTCGCGCCGCAGGCGGTTGACGGTCAGTCGATGGATGCGCGCCAGCAGATGCCGCTCGCACCATTCCTCCTGCGCCGTGCCGGGCGTGAAGCGACCGCGCAAGGCGTAGCCGTCGCGTTCCAGCGCCAGCAACGCAAGGTCGATGTCGCGCAGCGGCAGGGACAGACTGTCGGCCAGCGCCTGCGCCGTGGTCGGGCCGAGCGCGCCCAATCGTGCGCGCAGGATGTCGACCAGGGCCGTTTCCGCGTCCCAGTTGCGCTCCGCGTATTCCGCCGGCACTTCCACCTCGGGCTGGTTGCCGACGGCGGGGAATACGGCGCGGAAGGCCGGCAGGCGCTCGGTGGCGATCCACAGCGCCGGGTCGCTCACGCCGGTGGCGCGGCGTTCGGCGCACAGCCAGTCGAGCAGCGGCCGCCAGTCGGGACGCGCAGCCAGGTCGGCGGCGCAGAGGAAGCCGATGCCCATCAGCGCGTCGTGCAACTCGTCGGCGCTGCCCGGGTCCGGCCAGGCGTCCTCGCGCACCTGTTCGATGGCGGCGAGGTCGAGCGCGCCGAAGTCCTCCGGGTTGTCCGGATCGACCCAGCGCCGCGACTGCACCATCCGCGTGCGGCGTTCTTCCAGCGGGGCGTCGTCGAGGAAGGCGTAGGGATTGGCGTTGAGGATCTCCATCGCCAGCGGCGAGGGCGAGGTCAGATCGCGGGCGTGGATGCGCGCCGCGCCGGACTCCAGCCGCGCCAGCAGAGCGACCAGCGCGTCGATGTCCATCGCCTCGTGCAGGCAATCGTGCAGGGTCTGGTTGACCAGCGGGTGATCGGGCACCTCGCGGTCGCCGACGATGTTCTCCAGACAGGCGACCTGATCCGGAAACACCGTGGCGAGCAGGTCGTCCGAGCGCATCCGCTGCAACGGCGCGGGCACCCTGGTGCCGCCGGAAAAGCGCGGCAGGGCCAGCGCGTTGGTGGCGTTCCAGCGCCAGCGCACGGCGAACATCGGCGCGTCCAGCAGCGCCTGCACCAGCACGTCGCGTACGCTGGCGCTGTGCAGGTAACGTGCCACTTCCTCCAGCGGGAAGCTGTGGCTGGTGGACAGCGACAGCACGATGGCGTCGTCGCTCGCCGCCGCCTGCAGCTCGAAATTGAAGTTGCGGCAGAAGCGCTTGCGCAGCGACAGCCCCCAGGCGCGGTTGAGGCGCGTGCCGAACGGCGAATGGATGACCAGTTGGGTCGCGCCGGATTCGTCGAAGAAGCGCTCCATCACCAGATCGTCCTGGGTCGGCAACAGGCCCAGCGCCGCCTTCGCCACGGACAGGTAATCGACCACCCCACGCGCCGCCTCGGCGTCGATGCCGACCGTCTCGCGCAGCCAGCGCGTCGCCGCCGCCGTGGCCGGCTGGCTGTCGGCGTCCGGCGGCAGCCGCGCGGCGATTTCTGCGCGCAGCCGCGACACCGCCTGCGACAGCGCCACGCTGCGACCCGGTGCCTCGGCGACCCAGAACGGAATGCTCGGCGGCTGGCCCTGCGCGTCCTCCACCCGCATCTTGCCCAGTTCCACCCGCAGGATGCGGTAGGAGGCGTTGCCGAGCTGGAACACGTCGCCGGCCAGGCTTTCGATGGCGAAGTCCTCGTGCACGCTGCCGATCAAATGACCGACCGGCTCCAGCACCACCTGGTAATCGGCGGTGTCGGGAATCGCCCCGCCGGAAGTCAGCGCCGTAGTGCGCGCACCGCGACGGGCGCGCAGCACCCCATGCACGGCATCGCGATGCAGATAGGCCGCGCGCGGTCCGCGTCGCGTGCTGAAGCCTTCCGCCAGCATCCGCAGCGTTGCCCGCCAGCGCGCCTCATCCAGCCGCGCATACGGCCAGGCGTTGCGCACCAGCGCGTACAGCGCCTGTTCGTCCCACTCCCGCGCAGCCACCTCGGCGACGATCTGCTGCGCCAGCACGTCGGTCGGTGCCGCCTCCACGCACAGGCTTTCCAGTTCGCCGCGGCCGACGGCATCCAGCAGCGCCACGCATTCGACCAGGTCATCGCGCGAAGTCGGGAACAGCCGCCCCTTCGGCGTGCCGCCGACGCTGTGACCGGAGCGACCGACGCGCTGCAGGAAAGCAGCGATGGCGCGCGGCGAACCGAGTTGGCAGACCAGCGACACATCGCCAATGTCGATGCCCAGCTCCAGCGAAGCGGTGGCGACCAATGCATCGAGATCGCCACGCTTGAGCTTCTGCTCGGCGTCCAGACGCAGTTCCTTGGCCATGCTGCCGTGATGGGCGGCGACGCGATCCTTGCCCAGCCGCTCGCTCAGATGGCGCGCCGCGCGCTCGGCCATGCGCCGCGTGTTGACGAACACCAGGGTCGTGCCGTGCCCGCGCGCCAACTCGGCAACGCGGTCGTAGACCAGTTCCCAGGCCGCGTTGGACATCACCGGTGCCAACGGCACGGAGGTCAGCTCGATGCCGAGATCGCGCTCGCGCACATGGCCGACATCGACGATGGCGCAGTCCGGCCGGCCCTCGGCGTCGACCGAGCCGGCCCCGACCAGGAACCGCGCCACCTCCTCGATCGGCCTTTGCGTCGCCGACAGCCCGATGCGCACCAGCCGCCGCCCGCACAGCGCGTCCAGCCGCTCCAGACTCAACGCCAGATGCGCGCCGCGCTTGTTGCCGGCCAGCGCGTGGATTTCATCGACGATCACGCTGCGCGCCGTCGCCAGCATCGCCCGCCCGGACACCGAACCGAGCAGCACATACAGCGACTCCGGCGTCGTCACCAGAATATGCGGCGGCCGCTTGCGCAGGCGCGTGCGCTCCGCCTGCGGCGTATCCCCCGTGCGCACCGCCGTGCGGATTTCCGGAAACGGCAGCCCCAGGCGCACCAACTCCTCGCCGATGCCCTGCAGCGGCCCTTCCAGATTGATGCGGATGTCGTTGGACAGCGCCTTCAGCGGCGAGACGTAGATGATGAAGGTCTCATCCGCCAGCATCCCGTCCACGCCCATGCGGACCAACTGGTCGATGGCAGTGAGAAACGCCGCCAGCGTCTTGCCCGACCCGGTCGGTGCCGCGATCAACGCATGCCGCCCATCCGCCACCGCCGCCCAAGCAGCCGCCTGCGCCGGCGTCGGCGCAGCAAACGCACACCGGAACCAGTTGGCGACCGCAGGATGGAATCGCGAGGACGACATGCGTGAAGTATCGCATCGACCGGGTGGGGTGATGCCTGGCGGCGGGCGGGGTGTTTTGCTGCCTTTCACGCCTGGGGTTGGTGGTTGTAAGCCCTGGCGGCTGGGGTCGTTCTTGCGGGGCCGGGTGTGCTTTTTCAGGAGGGGATTCAGTCCTGAACTCGCCTGACTTGGCGACAACGCCAAGTCAGGCGAGTGAAGCCGAACCCGCCACCTCAACAAGGAACGCAACGATGCCGCTCGGCCGCCGCCGAGGCGGACGAAACCCGTGCGACAACGCCATGTCAGGCGAAAGAAGCCCAACCACCCACAACCGACAAACCCTCCCCTCACGTCTCCAGCGTAGCCAAATCCCCCTTGGTCTCCAGCCAGAACTTGCGATCCCCCGCACGTTTCTTGCTCAGCAGCATGTCCATCAGCGCGCCGGTTTCCTCCGGGTCGTCGACGGTCAGTTGCACCAGGCGGCGGGTGTCGGGGTGGATCGCGGATTCACGCAGTTGCGGGGGGTTCATTTCACCCAGGCCCTTGAAGCGGGTGACGTTGACCTGGCCCTTGATCTTTTCGCGCTCGATGCGCTCCAGCGTGATGCGTTTTTCTTCCTCGTCCAGGGCGTAGAACACCTGTTTGCCGACATCGATGCGGAACAGCGGTGGCATGGCGACGAATACGTGGCCGGCGCGCACCAGGGCCGGGAAGTGCTTGAGGAACAGGGCGGAGAGCAGGGTGGCGATGTGCAGGCCGTCGGAGTCGGCGTCGGCCAGCACGATGATCTTGCCGTAGCGCAGGCCGCTGATGTCGTCGACGCCGGGATCGCAGCCGATGGCGACGGCCAGGTCGTGTACCTCGGTGGAGGCGAGCACGCCGGAGCTGGCCACCTCCCAGGTGTTCAGGATCTTGCCGCGCAGCGGCAGGATGGCCTGGAAATCCTTGTCGCGCGCCTGCTTGGCGCTGCCGCCGGCGGAGTCGCCCTCGACCAGGAACAGTTCGGTGCGCGACAGGTCCTGGCTGCTGCAATCGGCCAGTTTGCCGGGCAGGGCAGGGCCTTGCGTCACCTTCTTGCGGACGACCTGCTTTTCCGTCTTCAGCCGGGCGGCGGCGCGCTCGATGGCCAGTTGCGCGATCTGCGTACCCGTTTCCACATGCTGGTTGAGGTACAGCGAGAAGGCATCGTGGGCGGCGCTTTCGACGAAGCCGGCGGCCTGCCGCGAGGACAGCCGCTCCTTGGTCTGGCCGGAGAACTGCGGGTCGGTCATCTTCATGCTGAGCACGTAGCTGACCCGGTCCCAGACATCCTCCGGTGCCAGTTTCACCCCGCGTGGCAACAGGTTGCGGAAGTCGCAGAACTCGCGCAGTGCCTCGGTGAGGCCGGTGCGCAGGCCGTTGACGTGGGTGCCGCCCTGCGCGGTGGGGATCAGGTTGACGTAGCTTTCCTGCGCCAATTCCGCCGGCGCGGCCTCGCCGGCCGGCACCCAGGCCAGCGCCCATTCGACCTGCTCGGTCTCGCGCGCCAGCTTGCCGACGAACAGTTCTGCCGGCAGCCGCTCGCGGCCCAGCAGCAGGCCGTCGAGGTAATCGCGCAGGCCATCGGCGTAGAACCATTCGTTGCGCTCGCCGCTGGCCTCGTCGAACAGCTTGACGGTGAGGCCGGGGCAGAGCACCGCCTTGGCGCGCAGCAGGTGGCGCAGGGGGCGCAGGGCGAACTTCGGCGAGTCGAAATACTTCGGGTCGGGCCAGAAGCGCAGCCGCGTGCCGGTGTTGCGCCGGCCGACCGTGCCGACCGCCTCCAGCGTGGTGACCGGCGCGCCGTCGGCGTAGTGCTGGCGGTATTCCTCGCCATCGCGGCGGATGCCCACTTCCAGCCGCGTCGACAGCGCATTGACCACCGACACGCCGACGCCGTGCAGGCCGCCGGAGAAGGTGTAGTTGCGATCATTGAACTTGCCGCCGGCATGCAGCCGGGTAAGGATCAGCTCGACGCCGGGCAGCTTTTCCTCCGGGTGGATGTCGACCGGCATGCCGCGCCCGTCGTCGCCGACCTCGCAACTGCCGTCGGCGAACAGCGTGACATCGACCGTCTTGGCGTGACCGGCCAGCGCCTCGTCGACGCTGTTGTCGATCACCTCCTGCGCCAGATGGTTGGGACGGGTGGTGTCGGTGTACATGCCCGGTCGGCGCTTGACCGGGTCAAGGCCGGACAGGACTTCGATATCGGCGGCGTCGTAGCGGCTGCTCATGCGTTGCTGCGGTGCGGGAAAGGCAGCGAGGATGGCGAGCGCAGCCGGGTCGGTCAAGCGTCCTCAACCATCGGCGACCTGTCCCGGCACCGCGCGCAGCCGCGCTGGCGACTGTGGCGGCGCGGGCGGCGGGCCATCAGCCACCGATGATGGCGCAACGCCGGCCGGCGCGGTCATCCGTTCGATGTCGGCCTGCAGGCGGCGATAGCGGAACTCCGCGCGCAGGCTGTCCAGCATCTGCGCCAGCTCGCGCGCATTGCGCCGGTCGCGCCAGGCCACGCCCAGCGTCAGCGTGCCCTTGTCGACGATCGGCAGATCGGCAAAGGCCTGGATGTCCGACACGCGGATCTCGATGTGCGGAAACATCCAGAACCAGCCGTGGGAAAAGCGGATGCCGGCCAGCTTGTCGAACGGAATCTCCACTGTTTTGGGCGCGCTGCGCATCACCCCGAACAGCGCATCGCGGGTCTCGAACTGGAGCGACAACGTCCCGCCCTCGAAGCGCAGCAAGCCGTGCGTCTCGCCCCAACCGCCAAACGCGTCGCTGGAAAAGGGAATGCAGTCCATGGTCATCGTTTCCTCACCGTGACGCCGCGCGCGCCAGTCATGCAGGATGCCGCCAGCCGCGCAGTGTGACATGCCGACCAGCCGTCACCGGCGGTGATCCGGCAGCCGCTCCGAGCATCGCCGCCCGCCCCGCGCGCTCGAAGTGCGACACGGCAGAACCGGCAACGCCGCCAGTTGTGCCAAAGTGTCCGCCCGCGCCGACATCCCGCCAGGCAACCCGACAACCCATGGCAAAACAACGCAACACCGTGCCGCCGCCCGCCGACGCGCCGCCCGGCACCACCCAGGCGCGCACCCTGCGCGAGCGCTTCAACGCCCTGCGCAACCTGCCGCCCTTCCTGCGCATGGTCTGGGAGACCAGCCCCGGCCTGACCCTCGCCAGCGGCGCGTTGCGACTGGCCCGCGCCGTGCTGCCGGTGGCAATGCTCTACGTCGGCAAGCTGATCATCGACGAAGTGGTGCGCCTGGTCGGCCTGCCCGACGGCCCCAGCGGCTTTTCCGCCTGGTGGACCTCGGACCTGCTGACCCCGCTGCTGTGGCTGCTCGCCATCGAATTCGGCCTGGCGGTGCTGGCCGACGGCCTGGGCCGCTTGGTCGGGCTGGTCGATTCCCTGCTGACCGAACTGTTCACCAACGCCACCAGCATGCGCCTGATGCGCCACGCCGCCACGCTGGACCTGGAGGATTTCGAGGACGCCGAACTGCAGGACCGCCTGGAACGCGCCCGCCGCCAGACCATGGGCCGGATGACCCTGCTCAGCCAACTGTTCGGCCAGGCGCAGGACATGCTGACCGTCGCCGTGTTCGCCGCCGGCCTGATCGTCTACGCGCCGTGGCTGATCCTGCTGCTGCTGATCGCCCTGGTGCCGGCTTTTGTCGGCGAGGCGCATTTCAACGCCCTCAATTACTCGCTCAATTACCACTGGACGCCGGAGCGCCGGCAACTGGAATACCTGCGGCAAACAGGTGCCAGCGTGGAAACCGCCAAGGAAGTGAAGATTTTCGGTCTGCACGATTTCCTCGTCGGGCGTTACCGCGTGCTGGCGGACAAGTTCTACCGCGCCAACCGCCGCCTCGCCATCCGTCGCGCCGGCTGGGGTGCCTTTCTTTCCATGCTCGGCAGCGCCGCCTATTACGTCGCCTACGGCTACATCGCCTGGCGCACCGTGGCCGGCGAATTCAGCATCGGCGACTTGACCTTCCTGTCCGGCAGTTTCCTGCGCCTGCGCAGCCTGCTGGAAGGACTGCTCAGCGGCTTCACCCAGGTCGCCGGCCAGGCGCTGTACCTGGACGACCTGTTCTCGTTTTTCGAAATCGAACCGGAAATCCGCTCCCCCGACAACCCGCGTCCCTTTCCCGAACCGATCCGCCACGGTTTCGTGTTCGAGAATGTCGGATTCCGCTATCCCAACGCCGAGCGCTGGGCCGTGCGCGGACTGGATTTTCACCTGCGCGCCGGCGAAGTGCTGGCCCTGGTCGGCGAAAACGGTGCCGGCAAGACAACCCTGGTCAAACTGCTTGCCCGCCTGTACGACCCCGACGAAGGCCGCATCCTGCTCGACGGCCACGACCTGCGCGAATACGACCTCGACACCCTGCGCGCCAATGTCGGCGTCATCTTCCAGGATTTTGTCCGCTACCACATGAGCGCCGCCGACAACATCGCCGTCGGTCAGATCGATGCCATCGACCAGCGCCCGCGCATCGAAGAAGCCGCCCGACGCGGCATGGCCGACGAAGTGATCGGCCGCCTGCCCGCCGGTTACGACCAGGTGATCGGCCGCCGCTTCAAGGACGGCATCGACCTTTCCGGCGGCGAATGGCAGAAAATCGCCATTGCCCGCGCCTACATGCGCAAAGCCCAGGTGCTGATACTCGACGAACCCACCGCCGCCCTCGACGCCCGTTCGGAATTCGAAGTGTTCCAGCGTTTCAAGGAACTCTCCGAGCAACGCACCGCCGTACTCATTTCCCACCGCTTCTCCAGCGTCCGCATGGCCGACCGCATCCTCGTACTGGAACAGGGCAGGGTGGAAGCAAGCGGCAGCCACGAAGAACTCCTCGCCGCCGGCGGCCGCTACGCGGAACTGTTCGAACTCCAGGCAGCCGGTTATCGCTGAAACGACGCACACGCCCGAAAGCTCAGCCGGAGCACCGCCGCAGCGCCATACCAAGCCTTGCCCTGTGCGCACGACCCGTGTGACTATCGCTCACATCCCGGTCTGGACTGGCAGGCAAAGCGGCAGGGTCAGGTTGATGGATTGGCTTGGCCTGGCAGCGCAACTCTTTGTTTCAGGTGATTATTTATTTCTCCAGACCAATGGCTTGCGACCGGGATGGGCTGTGAAGTTGGACACACGGTCACATGACAAAGGAATCGCGGATGGAAATGTTGCTTGCGGAAGCGCAACGAGATATGCGGAATGGCTATTACAGTGGTGCCACGGGAATTCTTGCATCCGCGCTTGCATGGGCAGCTTCTGCCACAGTCGTCTTGTTCCATTCGCCTGAGCGTGCTGTCTGGGTGTTGTTGATCGCGGGCATGCTCATTTTTCCTGTTGGTCTGCTCTTATGTCGTTTGCTTGGGGCACCCGGAACGCACAGCAAGGGAAATCCGCTCGGTCAGCTTGCCGGGGCAAGCACGTTCTGGCTTATTTTCAGCCTTCCTCTCGCCTATGTCGTCGGCTTGAGCAATACCGCTTGGTTCTTCTCTGCCATGCTCCTCGTCATTGGAGGGCGTTACCTCGTCTTCGCAACGATCTACGGCATGCGGCTTTATTGGTTATTGGGCTTGGTCCTTGCATTGGCGGGTGCTGTGCTTGCATTGCTTCGCGTAGCGCCTCTGCTCGTTGTCGCGGCCGGCTCGGCCATCGAGTTTGCATTCGGGTTCGTCGCTATCATGCAGCACCATCGCTGGGTGCGCTCCGGAAATTCGTCCTGTCCAATGCCGCTTCGCGACCCGGCTTGATTGCTGCCTTCCGCACGCCTGATGGCAGAGACCTGAATCCGTGCCACCTACCCACACCCCATCCTTGCGATGCGCTTTTTGAAAAATTCGCTTGCCCTTTCGGCGGGCGACTTGGTGTTTCCCCCGATTCACCGCTCGACGGGGCGGTTTCGGC
>JBAYTD010000010.1:0-41749 GCA_041675805.1 Lysobacteraceae bacterium | reverse complement strand
GCCGGGGTGGCCTTCTCTTTGGTTACTTTCTCTTGGCCACTCAAGAGAAAGTGACTCGGCCGCCGCCGAGGCGGACGAAACCCCTGCGACAACGCCATGTCAGGCGAGGGATGCCGCGCGCTGCGTCCAGGCAACAACCCCAAGTCAGGCGAAAGACGCCACCCCCCACCCATCAAAAAACCCGCCAAACCCATCACGCCGCCCTCCGCAACGCATCCACCAGCGACGCCAGACTCGCCGCCTTCGGCTTCACCAGCCAGAACTTGCCGACGTAGTCACGAAACTCGTCCAGCAGGCGCTGGCCCCAGGCGCTGGCGGTCATCTCGATGTGGCGGGCGATCAGCGAGCGCAGGTGCTGGATGTTGTGCTCCATGCCCTCGGGCGAGAGGCGGGTGATGTCGACCAGTTCGTGGTTGTAGCGGTCGACGAAGTCGCGGTCGAGGTCGAGCACGTAGGCGAAGCCGCCGGTCAGGCCGGCACCGAAGTTCGGCCCGGTGCGGCCGAGCACGGCGACGATGCCGCCGGTCATGTATTCGCAGCAATGGTGGCCGGCACCCTCGACGACGGCGATGGCACCGGAGTTGCGCACGGCGAAGCGTTCGCCGGCGCGGCCGGCGGCGAACAGTTCACCGCCGGTGGCGCCGTACAGGCAGGCGTTGCCGAGGATGGCGGCATGCTGGCTGTCGAAGCGTGCGCCCGCCGGCGGGGCGATGACGATGCATCCGCCGGCCATGCCCTTGCCGACGCCGTCGTTGGCGTCGCCGCGCAGGATCAGGTGCAGGCCGCCGGCGTTCCAGACGCCGAAGCTCTGCCCGGCGGTGCCTTCGAAGTGCGCGCTGATCGGCGTCTGCGCCATGCCGAGGTTGCCCCAGCGGCGGGCGATGGCACCGGAGACGCCGGCACCGACCGAGCGATCATGGTTGGCGATGCGGTAATGGAATTCGCCGCCGCTGCCGTGCTCGATGGCTGCGCCCATGTCAGCGAGCAGGCGCGCATTCAGGGCACCGGCGTCGCGCGGCGGGTTGCTCGGCGTGACGCAGAAGCGCGGGCTGTCTCCGACCAGGCCATCGCTGGACAGCAGGCGGCCGAAGTCGAGACCGCGCTGGCGGGCGCTGGCGGCGGCGCGCGGGGCGAGCAGGTCGCTGCGGCCGATGATGTCTTCGAGGCGGCGCGCGCCCATGCCGGCCAGCCAATGGCGGGTTTCCTCGGCGACGAAGCGGAAGAAGTTCATCGCCCGCTCCGGCGGGCCGTCGAAGTGGCCTTCGCGCAGGCGCGGATCCTGCGTGGCGATGCCGGTGGCGCAGTTGTTGAGGTGGCAGATGCGCAGGTATTTGCAGCCCAGGGCGATCATCGGCGCGGTGCCGAAGCCGAAGCTCTCGGCACCGAGCAGGGCACCCTTGATGACATCGAGGCCGGTCTTGAAGCCGCCGTCCACCTGCACCCGCAACGACTGCCGCAGGCCGTTGCGGCGCAGGGTCTGCTGCGCTTCCGCCAGGCCCAGTTCCCACGGCGCGCCGGCGTAGCGGATCGACGATATCGGGCTCGCCCCGGTGCCGCCATCGTGGCCGGAAATGGTGACCAGGTCGGCATAGCATTTGGCGACGCCGGCGGCGATGGCGCCGATGCCGGCGTGGGCGACCAGCTTCACCGAGACCAGCGCCTGCGGGTTGATCTGCTTGAGATCGAACACCAGTTGCGCCAAATCCTCGATGGAGTAGATGTCGTGGTGCGGCGGCGGGCTGATCAGGCCGATGCCGGGTTTGGCGTAGCGCAGCCGGGCGCTGGTCTCGTCGACCTTGTGGCCGGGCAACTGGCCGCCTTCGCCGGGCTTGGCACCCTGGGCGATCTTGATCTGCAACACCTCGGCGTTGACCAGATACTCCGGCGTTACGCCGAAGCGGCCGGAGGCGACCTGCTTGATCTTGCTGCGCTTCTCGCTGCCGTGGCGGGCCGGATCCTCGCCGCCCTCACCGGAATTGCTGCGTCCGCCAAGCCGGTTCATGGCGATGGCCAGCGCCTCGTGGGCCTCGGGCGACAGCGCGCCCAGGCTCATGCCGGCGGAATCGAAGCGGGCCAGGATGGCCTCGACCGGTTCGACTTCCTCCAGCGCGACCGGCGGGCCGAGCGGAACGATGTCGAGCAGGTCGCGCAGCGCCGAAGGCGGGCGCTGGTTGACGCTGTCCGCGTACGCGCGCCAGTGCGCCCACTCGCCGCTGCGCACGGCGCGTTGCAGGCCCTGCACCACCTGCGGGTTGTACATGTGGAACTCGCCGCCGTGCATCACCTTGAGCAGGCCGCCGGGATCGAGCGGCAGGATGTCGTCGGCCGCGACGGCGGCGAGCTGGCGGGCGTCGGCCTGCAACGCGGCGAAGCCGGCACCGCCGATCCGCGACGGCGTGTCGCGAAAGCAGAGGTCGACCACCTCGTCGGCCAAGCCGACGATCTCGAACAGTTGCGCGCCGCGATAGCTGGCGATGGTGCTGATGCCCATCTTGGAAAGGATCTTCAGCAGGCCCTTCTTGATGCCGCGCCGATAGCTGCGGCCCAGCTCGGTCTGCTCGCCGTCGTGGCCGCGGATCAGACCGCTGCGGCCCATGTCGAACAGGGTCTGGTAGGCGAGATAGGGATACACCGCGGTGGCACCGAAGCCGATCAGGCAGGCGAAGTGGTGCGGGTCGCGGGCGCTGCCGGTCTCGACGATCAGGTTGCAGTCGCAGCGCAGGCCGGCCTCGACCAGATGCCGATGGACGGCCCCGGTGGCGAGCAGGGCGTGCACGGCCGGCGTCGCCGCGTCGGGCGGATAGCGGTCGGAGAGCAGCAGCAGGACCGCGCCGGCGCGCACCGCTTCCTCGGCTTCGCCCTGCAGGCGGCGCAATGCCTGTTGCAGGTCCTCGTCCGGACGTTGATACAGCTCCAGCCGGGCGTGCGCGTCGGCGATCTGTTCCAGCGCCAGGATGCGGCGCAGTTTGCGCTGGGAAAGGATCGGCGAGTTGAGGATCACCTGGCGGGCGTTTTCCGCCGACAGTTCGAACAGGTTGCCCTCGCGGCCGATCTGCGTCGCCAGCGACATCACCAGCCCTTCGCGCAACGGATCGATGGGCGGATTGGTGACCTGGGCGAAGGCCTGGCGGAAGTGGTCGTACAGCGGCCGCAGCTGGCTCGACATCACCGCGGTCGGAATGTCGTCGCCCATCGAGCCGATGGCCTCGGCCTCGCTCTCGGCCAGCGTGCGCAGCACGGTTTCGCGCTCCTCGCGGGTCAACTGGAAGCGCTTCTGGAAACGCTTGAGCGTATCGGCGTCGAACGGCTCGGCGGCCAGCGCCGGGTCGATCAGTTCGGAGACGATGTATTCGACGCCGGCCTTCAGCCAGCGCTTGAACGGCGCGCGGCCGGCGTTGAGGCGGTCGATGGCGGCGTTGTCGAGCAATTCGCCGCGATACAGGTCCACCGCCAGCATCTCGCCGGGTCCGAGCCGGCCCTTGGCCACCACCTGGTCGGCCGGGCAATCCCAGACGCCGGCCTCCGAGGCGATGGTCAGGTGACGGTCTCCGGTCAGCATCCAGCGCGCCGGGCGCAGACCGTTGCGGTCCAGCGTGCAGCCGGCGTAGCGGTCGTCGCAGAAGACGATGCCGGCCGGGCCGTCCCAGGGCTCGGAGTGCAGGGCGTAGTACTCGTAGAAGGCGGCGAGGTCGGGGTCGAGCTGTTCCAGCGCGTGGCCGGCCGGCGGGATCAGGATGCGCAGCGCCTGCAACACGTCCATGCCGCCGGCCAGCAGCGCTTCCAGCGCGTTGTCGAGGCTTTGCGAGTCGGAGCCTTCCATGCTGACCAGCGGATCGAGCTCGCGCAGGTCGAACAGCGGCGTGCGCCAGGTGTGGGCGCGGGCGCGCATCCAGTTGCGGTTGCCCTGGATAGTGTTGATTTCGCCGTTGTGGGCGAGCAGGCGGAACGGCTGCGCCAGCCGCCATTGCGGCGCGGTATTGGTGGAGAAGCGCTGGTGGAACAGCACCGAGCAGGACGCCATGTCCGGCCGTGCCAGGTCGGGATACAGCGCCGGCAGGCGCTCCGGCAGCACCATGCCCTTGAAGGCGACGCTGGCGGCGGACAGGCTGGCGACGTAGAACTCCGCGCAGTCGGCCAACCGGCGTTCGGCGCGACGGCGGGCGAGGAACAGGCCGCGTTCGAAACTGCCGCGATCCATGCCGGCGCGCGGGCGGACGAAGACCTGCTCGACCTGCGGCAGGCTGGCGCGGGCGGTGTCGCCGCAGACCGACGCGTCCAGCGGCATCGGCCGCCAGCCGGCGACATCGATGCCGGCGCTGTCCAGTGTCGCCGTCAGCGTTTCGCGACAACGCTGCGCGGCCTGTGCCGCGTGCGGCAAAAACAGGTGGCCGACCGCGAACTGGCTGCCCAGGCGCAGTCCGGCTTCACTAGCGACGGCGCGCAGGTAGGCGTCGGGACGATGGATCAGGATGCCGCAGCCATCGCCGGTCAGGCCGTCGGCGGCCACCGCTCCGCGATGATTCATCCGCGCCAGCGACTCGATGGCGGTGTCGACCAACCAGCGACTGGGCCGCGCGTCGAGCTGGGCGATCAGCCCGAAGCCGCAACTGTCGCGCTCGAATCGCGGCTCGTGGAGGCTGCGGCGCGGGGTCTCCGTCATACGCGTTCCCGGTCTGGCAAAGGGCGGCGGATCGCCGCCGCATCGCCGGATCGGATGCGTAATGTCTGGACGGGCGGCGGCTCTGGTTCCGACTTAAACACAGAATGGTGCGCTGCCGCAAACGCTGCCGCGTCGCAGTCGGAACGACAATCCGGCGACGCGCCCGACAGGTGACCGCCGCGCCGGGTCGGTGTAGATTGCCGCTCAGGCTCCAACCCGGCGGAACCATGCTTTCCATCCTCGTGGCGAGCAGCAAGGGCGGCTGCGGCAAGTCCACCATCGCGACCCACCTGTGCGCCTACTTCGCGCTGGCCGGCAAGCGCAGCGTGCTGGCCGATGCCGATCCGCAGCGCTCGGCGACGCGCTGGGCCGAGCGCCGTGCCAGCCATGGCCTGCCGTCGCCGCTGACCTTGGACGCCACC
The DNA here is from genome assembly GCA_041675805.1 of Lysobacteraceae bacterium. GTDB lineage: Bacteria > Pseudomonadota > Gammaproteobacteria > Xanthomonadales > Xanthomonadaceae > JANNWF01. The sequence continues at coordinate 36,667 of JBAYTD010000010.1, read as the reverse complement.
CGCCGGCGCTGGACCGAGCGCATCCCGGCCGACACGCAGCGGCTGATCATCGACGCGCCGGCCGGTGCCAGCGTCGATTCGCTGGACGCCGCCATCGAGCGCGTCGACGCCATCGTCGTGCCGGTGCTGCCCTCGGTGTTCGACCTCGACGCCAGCCGCGGCTTCCTCGACGCCCTGGCCGGCCATGCCCGCATCCGTCGTCGTCGGGTCCGGGTCGGCCTGGTCGGCAATCGCGCCAAGCCGTGGACCAGCGCCAGCGCCCGCGCCTTCGAGCAACTGCGCGACTGGCCGGAGCCGCTGGTCGCCACCTTGCGCGACGCCCAGGCCTACGCCCTGCTGTGCGGACTCGGCAAGAGCCTGTTCGACTACCACTCCGAAGCCGTCCGTGCCCATCAGGCCGACTGGCAGGGCCTGTTCGCCTGGCTGCGTGAGGTCAACCGGGCGCGCAAGTAGCGCTCGCCGCCGGTGTCGGGGCACCTTGCCCTGCGTCATTGTGTCGCAGGGACATACAGGTCTGTGAGGCTACCCTTGATCGCCCATGGACAGCCTCGCCCGTCTTTCATTCCTGCGCCTGCTGGCCATGCTTCGCGGCTTCGCGGTGATCGGCCAGGCGCTGACCATCTGGCTGGTCGCCGGACCGATGCATGTGCCGCTCGACACCCTGCCGCTGTGGGCGGGCGTGGCGCTGCTGGCGCTTTTCAATGTCTGGGCGGTGTGGCGCATACGCCGCGGGCGGACGCATCCGGCCGAGACGGTGTTGCATCTGGCTGTGGACATCGCGGTACTGGCCTGGATGGTCGCCTTCAGCGGCGGCCTGAACAATCCGTTCGGCTCGCTGTTCCTGCTGCCCATCGCACTGGCCGCCCTGGCGCTGCCGGCGCGCCAGGGCGGCATCGTGGCGGCGTTGGCGGTGGTCGGCTATCTGCTTTCGGCGCTGTTCGCGACGCCCCTGCCGCATGTGCACGGCGGCGTGGCCGGTCTGTTCGATCTGCATCTGGGCGGCATGGCGGCGAACTTCCTGCTCTCGGTCGCGGTGGTGGTGTTCTTCTTCGGCCGCATGCGCGGCATCCGGCAGCGGCAGGAGCACGAAATCGCCGAATTGCGCGAGCGCTTCGCCCGCAGCGAGGGCATCCTTGCCCTGGCCACGCACGCCGCCTCGGTCGCACACGAACTGAACACGCCGCTGGCAACGCTGATGCTGATGCTGGACGAGACCGATGGCGAGCTGCCGCTGTCCGCGGAGGATCGCGTCGTGATGCGGCAACTGGTCGATCAGTGCCGTGATCGTGTGCGCGAGCTGGCGCAGCCGGCAAACGGACCTGACCAGCGACAGGTCGAACTGGCCAAGGTGATCGAACACTGGCAACTGGTGCGACCGGCCATCGAGCTGACGCGCGACCTGCGCCTGCCCGGCGACACCCGGGTGGAACCCGCCGTCGGCCATCTGCTGCAGGCCCTGTTGAACAATGCCGCCGACGCCAGCGAGGCGGCCGGCTCGCGCCGGGTCCATCTGGCGATGTCGATCCGGGCGCAGTGGCTGCACGCGGAAATCCGCGACGAAGGACCGGCATCCGAACCCGAGCGTCCTTTCCTGCCGCCCAGCCTGTTCCACAGCAGCAAACCCGCCGGCCTCGGTCTCGGCCTTGCGCTGTCCCATGCCACGGTGGAACGGCTGGGCGGACATCTGGGCATGGCAGCCGGGCACCCATCGGGTACGCGTGTCCATTTCAGCCTGCCGCTGCAGACTGCCTCGGCATGAGAGGGCTTCTGGTCGATGACGATGCGCTGTACCTGCGCACCCTGCAACGCAGCCTGGCGCGACGTGGCCACGATTGCATCATCGCGCCCGATGCGAGGACGGCGCTGGCGGCAGCGGCGAGCAGCCAGCCGCCCGACTTCGCCCTGCTGGATCTGAAACTGGGAAGCGATTCCGGCCTTTCGCTGATTGCGCCGCTGCGCGCACTGCGGCCGGACATGCGGATCATCCTCGTCACCGGCTATGCCAGCGTCGCCACCGCCGTCGAGGCGATCAAGCGGGGTGCCGACGATTACCTGCCCAAGCCCGCCAGTGCCGACGCCATTCTCCGTGCGCTGGGCGGCAAGGCCGGTGAGGGCTCGCCGGCGTCCGGCAACGCCGGCCGCGACAGCGCCGGCATGACGCCACTGCGTCGGCTGGAGTGGGAGCACATCCAGCAGGCGCTTCAGGACAGCGGCGGTAACATCTCTGCCGCTGCCCGTCTGCTCGGCATGTATCGCCGCACCCTGCAACGCAAACTGGCCAAGCGACCCGGCCCCGAACGCAACCCACAGGAGTGATTCCATGTTCCCGACCACGCTCGCCCTGCTGCTGATGGCCGCCGCACCAGATGCCGATTGCCGGCTCGACATCAGCCATGCCCAGATCGGCGATGCGCCCCCCAGTGCCCGCGTCCGCGCCGGTTACGCCAGTTTGCACAACCCCGGCAGCGAGGCGGTGGTCATCCGCGGCGCATCATCGCCTGCCTTCGGCGCGGTGGAGATCCACGAGATGTTCGAGAAGGACGGCATGATGCGCATGCGTCCGCTGAAGGAACTGGTGGTGCCGGCCGGCGAAACGGTGGAACTCGAGCGCGGCGGCCTGCACTTCATGCTGTTCCGTCCGCAGGTCGATACCGCCGGCGGCATCGCCACCACGCTGACGCTGGATGCCTGCGGCGGTCTCGATTTCGATATCGCCACCATCGACGCCCATGACCGCGACGGTGCCGCCGCGCCCGCCGATGACGATCACGACCGCCACTGAGTCAATGCGCAAAGCCCCGCTGCGAGCGCCAGGCCTCCCGGCACGCAGCGGCGTCGTCAATGGCGCCAGTCCAGTTTCAGCCACAGCGTGCGTCCCGGGTCGTTGATCCGCAGCGGATCGGCCGGATAGCCGAAGCCGCTGTCGCCGGCCAGGTTGAGGTGCTCGCTGTAGGCGCGGTCGAACAGGTTGTCGATGCCGGCACTGAGCCGCCAATGATCGGCCAGGCGATAGGCGGTGTTGATCGAGAACACGCCAAAGCCCTTGCTGTCGCCGATATCCTGACCGACGACGTTGCCGAAACCGGGCGCGCTGCGGGTCTGTGCGGTGGCGGCGCGCAGCAGGGTTCCGAACGACCAGTCACCCTGTTCCCGGTTGAGGCCGATGCGTACTTCCAGCGGCGCGACTTGCGGCAGCGGCTGGCCATCGTCGCGGTTCTCGCCGCGCGCATGGGCAATGCTGGCGCTGAGCTTCCAGTGCGCATCGAGTTGCCGGCTGCCGCCCAGTTCGGCACCCCGGATCCGGGCATCGACATTGCGTGCCCGATTGTTTCTGCCGTGGCCGTGATCGTGACCGTGGTCGCCATGATCATGGCCGTGTCCGTCGCCATGCATCGCGCGGTAGTCGAACAGGATGAAATCGTCGATGCGGCCCAGATAGAACGCAGCCCACAAGCTGCTGCGTTCGGCGTGCCAGTCGATGCCGATGTCGATCTGGGTAGTACGCTCGGGCTGGATGGCGTCGAAGGCATTCACCGAGCCCATCGGGCCGTTGGCAGGTGAAAATAGCTCCCAGTAGTCCGGGAAACGGTCAGTGCGGCCGATGCCGATGTGGAAAGCCGCCGGCGAGGCCGCCAAATTGCGTTCGAAGCGCAGGAAGCTAGCCGGCAAGGTGTCTTCGCGGCGCTGCCCGGCGGTGGGGTTGGCCACCGTCATTGTGCCGACGCGCAAATCGCGCACATGGACCCGATCGGCACGCAGGCCGCCAACCCAGCGCGACTGCGCACCAGGCACCCAAGTCGCTTCGGCGAACACCCCGCTCTGGCCGAAGCTGGCATCGGCGACCCATGGTCGGGCGAGGTGGGCATCCACGCCCATGCCGCTGCGCGAGCGATGGCGGCTGTCCTGGTGGTCCAGGCCGGCGATGACTTCGACTTCCGACAGCGACCAGGTCAGTGCGGCGCGTCCACCCTGGCTGCGCCGATCCACCGCTGTCACCATCGGCATCGGCATGCTGCCGTGCGGATCGGGCGTGCGCAGGGTGTAGTTGTCCATCACATGATCGACGTGGTGATGAAACAGGCTGACCTCGACATGGGAAAGCGGGCCGCCGGGATTGCCATGCTCGATGCGCAGGGCCGCGCTCCGGCGGTCGAACTGCGCGCCGTCCATGCCGCGTCCGGCATAGCGCGCCTCGCCATCGCCGGTGCCCAGATGGAGCGCGATGCGGGTGTCGGCAGCGGGCATCCAGCCCAGTTCGGCGTCGGCATTCCATTTCATCCAGCGTGATGGCACGACATCGCCGTTGCCATCCTCGTAGTCGTCTGCTTCGGCATGGTTGGCGCTGACCCGTGCGTAGACGGCATCCGTGCCGATGCTGGCGTCGATGACCTGATCACGGCGGCCGCGGCTGCCGAGCAGCATGCTGCCGTCGAACAGTGCCGCGCCGCCCTCGGCCAGGCTGGGTGCCTGGCGCTCGAAGCGCACCGTGCCGGCGGAGCCGACCGGCCCCCAAAGCACGGTCTGCGGACCCTTCACGACCACCACGCGGTCGTAGGTTTCCGGTGCGACGTAGGACATGGCATTGTCCATGCGCGCGGGGCAGGCGCCATGCAGCGCCCCGTCGCCGACCTGCAAGTTGAGCCGCGACCCGGAAAGGCCGCGCAGCACCGGATCACCGTTGCTGCCGCCGCTGCGAAGGGCGTTGAAACCGGGGATGGTCTTCAGGTAGTCGGCACCATCGCTGGCCGGCACGGGCTGGCGCGGCTGCTTCGGGTCGAGGACGAAGGTCGCCGGCGAGACCGGCGCGGCATCGACGACGACGATGGCGTCCAGACGGCGCGCATCGTCATCGTCGGCGAGGGCAGGAAGTGCCGCGATCAGCAGGGTCAGCGAGAGGAGCGTCGGCACGACAGTGCGCATGGTGGATTACCCGTTGCAAGCAATCCGACCATTTCAGACCGCGTCGAGCGCCGATGGAATGCGACATGATGTCGCAGCTCATCCAATGACGATGACAGCTTCGGCTTGAGCGACAATGCACGGCCTGCCAGGCCGCCCCGAACAAGGCCTCCTCGCCCATGAGATATCTCCTTTCGTTTTCCGTTTTGCTGCTGCTTGCCGCCTGTTCCGATTCCGCCACCGAACCCGCTGCCGTCGCCGCGCCCAGTCTCAGCGTCGATGTCGCGCAGTTGACGACGCGGACGCTGACCGGGCGCATCCCGGCGGCGGGTGGTCTGCACGCCTGGGAGGAGATGTCGCTGGGCGTGGAGTTGAGCGGGCAGCGGGTGGCCGAGGTGCTGGTCGAGGTCGGCGACGAGGTGCGCGCCGGCCAGCCCCTGCTGCGGCTGGACCGGCGCACGCTGGAGGTCGAGCTGCGGCAGGCGCAGGCACGGCTGGCCCAGGCGCAGGCACAGAAAAAAGTGGCCGAGGCCGATCTGGCGCGGGCGACGGAATTGCAGCAGCGCGGGTTGATGCCGGCGCGTGATCGCGACCTGGCCTGGGCGGCGGCGGAAGCGGCCAAGGCCGATCTGTTGGCGGCGCAGGCGCAGCGGGAAAGCGCCGAACTGCGGCTCGGCTTCGCCACCCTGGACGCGCCCGACGGCGGCGTCGTTTCCTGGCGCGGCGTGCAGCCCGGGCAGGTCGTCGTTGCCGGCACGGAACTGTTGCGGCTGATCCGTCAGGGCCGCATCGAATGGCGCGCGGAACTGGGCGAGCGCGACCTGGCGCGGGTGTCGCCGGGGATGCCGGCGCGGCTGCGCGCGGCCGATGGCACGCTGACGCCGGGCGTGGTGCGGCAGATCGCGCCGGCGCTGGACCGCGCCAGCCGCAGTGCCGTGGTCTATGTCGACCTGCCGCAGCCCGGCAGGCTGCGCGCCGGCATGTACGCGCAGGGCGAGCTGCTGCTTGGCGAGCATGCGGTCGACACCCTGCCCGACGCCGCCCTGGTCGAACGCGACGGCTTCCGCTACGTATTCGTCGTCGGCGCGGACGATGTCGTCGCCCAGCGCCGGGTGGAGATCGGCGCGCGTCAGGATGGCCTGATCGAAATCCGTGCCGGCGTCGCCGCCGGCGAGCGCGTGGCGGTCAGCGGTGCCGGCTTCCTCGGCGATGGCGACCGGGTGCGTGTGGTCCAGGCGCTGCGCTGAAGGACGCCGGCATGGCCATCAATTTTTCCGCCTGGTCGATCCATCGGCCGCTGCCGTCGATCCTCGCCTTCATCCTGCTGACCGCGGTCGGCCTGGTCGGCTTCCAGTATCTGGCGGTTTCGCGCTTTCCCGACATCGCCTATCCCGGCGTCACCGTCACCGTGAACCTGCCGGGCGCAACGCCGGGACAACTGGAAACCGAGGCGACGCGGCGGATCGAGGACGCCATCGCCACCCTGCCGAAGGTGAAGAAGATCATTTCCGTGGTGGTGGAAGGCAGTTCCACCACCTTCGTCGAGTTCTCCCTCGACAAGGATCTGAACGAGGCACTGGACGACGTCCGCGACGCCGTGACCCGCGTGCGCACCGATCTGCCGGCCGACATCGAGGAACCCATCGTCGCCAAGATCGAGGTCACCGGCGGCACCCTGCTGACCTATGTGGTCGCCTCGGACACGCTGGGCGAGGCCGAGCTGAGCTGGTTCGTCGACAACGAGGTCGCCAAGGCGCTGTACGCGGTGTCCGGGGTCGGTCGGGTGGCGCGCAGCGGCGGCATCGAGCGCGAGGTGCGGGTCGATCTGCACGCCGATGCGCTGGCCACCCACGGCCTGAGCGCCGGTCATGTGTCGCGGCAACTGGCGGCCTCGCAGGGCGAGTTTTCCGCCGGCCGCGCCACCCAGGGCAGCGGCGAGCAGGCGATCCGCGCGCTCGGCACGGTGTCCTCGCCGCAGCAGCTTGAACAGTTCCCGATCATGCTCTCCGATGGCAGCCAGGTGCCGCTGGCGGCGATGGCTGACATCGTCGACGGCCACGCGCCGCGCCGCCAGGCGGCACTGCTGGACGGCGTGCCGGTGGTCGCTTTCGAGATTTCCCGCACCCGTGGATCGAGCGAGCTGGCGGTCGGCGATGGCGTTGAGAAGGCCGTCGCCGAACTCGGCCGGCACCATCCCAACATCCGCTTCGAGCTGGTCAGCACCTCGGTGGAGGAAGTGCGCGCCTCGTATCGCTCGTCGATGGCGATGCTCTGGGAAGGCGCGCTGCTGGCGGTGTTGGTGGTCTGGCTGTTCCTGCGCGACTGGCGCGCCACCTGGATTTCCGCGCTGGCGTTGCCGCTGTCGATCATCCCGACCTTCGGCGTCATGTGGCTGCTCGGCTTCTCGCTGAACCTGGTCTCGCTGCTGGCGCTGGCGGTGGTGGTCGGCATCCTCGTCGACGATGCCATCGTCGAGGTGGAGAACATCGACCGCCACCTGGCGATGGGCAAGACGCCCAGGCAGGCGGCGCTGGATGCCGCCGACGAGATCGGCCTCGCCGTGATCGCCACCTCGTGCACGCTGGCGGCGGTGTTCGTGCCGGTGGCCTTCATGCCCGGCATCGCCGGCAAGTTCTTCTACGAGTTCGGCTGGACGGCGGCCACGGCGGTGATGTTTTCGCTGCTGGTGGCGCGTCTGCTGACGCCGATGATGGCCGCCTACCAACTGGTTCCCAAGCCGCACCGCGAGCGCGAAGGCGCGCTGATGCGGCGCTACCTGCGGCTGGTCGAGTGGGCGCTGGCCCATCGCGGCCTGACGCTGTGGGGCGCGCTGGCGCTGTTCATCGCCTCGCTGGCCCTGGTGCCGCTGATCCCGGCGACCTTCATCCCGCAATCCGACCTCGGCCGCAGCAACCTCAGCCTGGAACTGGCCCCCGGCGCGCGCATCGAGGACACCTGGGCGATGAGCGAGGCGGCGCGGACGAAGCTGCTCGACATGCCGGAACTGCGCCACGTCTACGCCATCGTCGGCGGCACCGTCGATGTCGGCGATCCCGGCGTGTCCGGCGTCGAGTCGGTGCGCCGCGCCGTGCTGATCCTCGACTGGGGCGCGGCCGGCGCGCGGGACCGCTCGCAGCAGGCGCTGGAACGCGAGGTGCGCCAACGCCTGGCCGAGCTGCCCGGCGTGCGCCAGCGCTTCCTCAGCTCCGAGCCCGGCGAGCAGATGCAACTGGTGCTGACCGGCAGCGATCCGCGCCGCCTGTACGCCGCCGCGCGCGAGCTGGAGCGCGACCTGCGCACGCTCGACGGCCTCGGCTCGATCGTTTCCAGCGCCTCCCTGCTGCGGCCGGAAATCATCGTCACGCCGGATCCGCGCCGCGCCGCCGACCTCGGCGTGTCGACCCAGGACATCGCCGAAGCGGCCCGCATCGCCACCAGCGGCGATTACCGGCAACGCCTGTCCAAACTCAATCTGGCCGACCGCCAGATCCCGATCCGCGTCGCCCTCGCCGAAAGCGCGCTGGCGCAGGAGGATCTGCTCGCCCTGCTGCGCGTGCCCAGCGCGCACGGCGGCGTCGTGCCGCTGACCTCGGTGGCCGAGATCCGCCGCGACGCCGGTCCTTCGGTGGTCAACCGCTTCGGCCGCGAGCGCAACATCACCTTTTCTGCCGAACTCAATGGCCGCCCGCTCGGCGAGGTGATGGCGGAAGTGGAGGATCTGCCGGCGCTGAAGAACCTGCCGCCCGGGGTCAGCGTGCTCAACACCGGCGACGCCGAAATCTTCATCGAGCTGTTCGTCGGCTTCCTGCTGGCGATGGCGGCCGGCATCTTCTGCGTCTACGCCGTGCTGTTGCTGCTGTTCAACCACGCCAGCCACCCGCTGATCATCCTGATGGCGGTGCCGCTGTCCGCCGGCGGCGCGTTCGGCCTGATGCTGCTGACCGGCACCCTGATCTCGCTGCCGGCGCTGATCGGCCTGCTGATGCTGATCGGCATCGCCACCAAGAACTCCATCCTGCTGGTCGACTACGCGGTGATGGCCGAGGACACACACGGCATGTCGATGCACGAGGCCCTGGTCGATGCCTGCCGCAAGCGCGCCCGCCCCGTCATCATGACCTCGCTGGCGATGAGTGCCGGCATGACGCCGATCGCCCTCGGCCTGGGTGCCGACGCCGCCTTCCGCCAACCGATGGCCGTCGCCGTGATCGGCGGCCTGTTCACCTCCACCCTGCTCAGCCTGGTCGTCGTGCCGGCCGCCTACGCCGCGCTGGAAGGCGCGCTGCGGCGCTGGAAGCAGCGGCGGCAGGCCGGCCGGGCGGCCGTGGCCTGAGCACGGGATCAGGCCTGTTCGCAGAACGCATCGGTGACGATGCGTTCCAGTCGCAGGCACGGTGCGCAGTCGCGGTTACTCGAAGCTGTTGCGGAATACCGCGCGGGGCGAGATCGGGTCGGTCAGGTGGACGCGTTCGCCGCCGTCGCGGAGCAGGATCACGCCGGACGGCGCATGGCCTTCGATGGTCATTTCCAGGTAGTCCGCGGCCGGGTCGGCCAGGCCGCTGAGCATCACCTGGGCCTGTTCGCCGGCAGCGAGTGTGATCTGTGTCGAAACCATGCCGCTTCCACTGGACGGCGTGCAGCCGGTGCCGGGCGCGCCACAGGTCCAGACAACGGCACTGAGGCCCTCCAGCCGCGGCATCACCAGCTGCGCGTTGCTGACGGCATCCGGGCCCAGGTTGCGCAGGCGGATCAGGTAGCTGAGGACGGTGCCCTGCGGCGTGATCTGCGTCAGCGCCGGTTGGCGGATGGCCTCGACCTGCAATCGGGTGCCGGTGCCGACCAGCACCCAGAACGTCCGGCTGCTCTGGTCCTGCCCGCCGTGCCACTGGCCGCCGCTGTCGGTGGCCGTCACACGCAGGCGCGCGGCACCGGGCTCGGATCCGAACAGGAAGTAGTAGAGCATCCCGTTCAGATGCAGGACGGGTGCCTCCTGGAACAGGCCGGGGGTGGCATGGTCCGTGGTCAGCGCCATCAGCACGGCCTGCCAGGCCGCTTCATCGGGCGGGCCGGCGCTCGCGCTGGCCAGTCCGGGGTAGTAGAACGGGCCGCTGGTCCCGACCGGATGCTGAAGCACGCCGGTGCCGGCGAGGGTGATCACGGGCGGATCGTTGACCGACACCACGGTCACCGGGAATTGCGCGATCGCCACCGTGCCAAGCGGATTGCTGGCGGTGAGCGTGACCAGGGCCTCGCCGTGGGCATCGGCGCGCGGCGTCAGATGCAGGGTGCGGGCGGCACCGCTGCCAGCCCATTGCAGGCCGGCGGAATCGAACAAGTCGGGATTGTCGGTGCTGGCGGCGAGACTGCTTTCGCCGCTGGATTCCTCATCGACCAGGGTGATGGGCAGCGGGCCGAGAAAGCCGTCCTCCCACATCGACTGCGGACCTGGAGCGATCACCCGCAGCGGACCGTTCACGTCATGGCGACGTGATGGCGAATGTCCCGGCGCATGGCTGGCGGATTGCGAGTAGACGGCGACCAGTTCGCGCGCCCCGGCGCTGGCGAAGGCCAGCGTGCAGGCGAACCGAGTCCTGTCCGGCGTGACGCTCTCCGCGCCGGGGGCGAGGCAGGACTCGCCGCTGCTCGCCAGCACCTCCACCCGGCCATCCTCGACCGGCACGCCGGGGGAGACGACATCGACCAAGGCCTGGACCGGCTCGCCGACCAACGACGGTGCGGTGGGCAGGATATTGACCTCGGTCGGGTAGGGTGTCGGACCCTTCGACCAAGCGCCCAGGCTGTCCATGGGTCCGATCGCGCGTCCGCCCCAGACGATCATCTGCTGCCCGGTCCAGACCGCGCTGTGGCCAGAGCGACGAGCCGGCGCGTTGCGCCCGGTGAGCGGTGTCCACTGGTCGGTGGCCGGATCGTAACGACGGCCGCTTTCGTCGATGTCGTAGCTGCCGGTGCCCCAGGCGACCATCTCCCGTCCGGTCCAGACCGCGGTCGAAAACTCGTGGAGCAGCGGTGCGTCGTCGGCATCGGTCGGCTGCCAGGTGTCGGTGGTCGGTCGGTAGCGCGCACCGGAACGCAGCAACGCATCGTCACGTCCGCCCCAGACGATCATCTCTTCGCCGGTCCAGGCCGCCAGCGCCAATCCGCGCGGCGAGGGTGCCTGGTGGGTGGAGATCGGCAGCCATTGGTCGGTCTGTGGACGATAGCGGGCACCGGCGCTGGACTGCCAGCCGCCCCAGACCAGCATTTCATCGCCGGTCCACGCCGCGACATGATCGGTTTGCCCAGCCGGCGCGCCGGCCATCGCGGTGTTTGTCCAGGCATCGGTGGCCGGACGGTAGCGGGCACCGGTCGTGGCCGGGTTGCTGTCCAGGGCGTGGCCGCCCCAGACGATCATCTCCTCGCCGGTCCAGACCAGGGAGTGGTAGTTCTGTCCCACGCCCGGTTCCGGAATGGAAGTCAGCGTCCAGGCGTCGGCCAGCGGATCGTAACGGGCACCCGGTGTGCTGGAGGTATCCGGCCACGGGCGCTGACCGCCCCAGAGGATCATCTCGCCGCCGGTCCAGATGGCGCGGTGCCCGCTGCGGGCGCGCGGTGCGCCGTCGAGGGTGGTCGGCTGCCAACTGGCGGTGGCCGGGTCGTAACGGCCGCCGGAATCGAGCGGGCCGTCGTGGTTGGCTCCGCCCCAGACGATCATTTCGCTGCCTGTCCACACGGCGGTATGGTCGAAGCGGGCGCTCGGGCCATCGGCACCGCGGGTGGGTGTCCAGCTGTCGCTGGCCAAGTGATAGCGCGCGCCATCGCGCAGGAGGGAAACGAAGCTGCCGGTGCTGTTCCGGCCGCCCCAGACGATCATTTCGCTGCCGGTCCAGACGGCGCTGTGGAGGGAGCGCGGGGCGAGCCCTGCCGCATCGTGGATGGGTGCCCAGGTATCGTCGGCCGGTCGGTAGCGGGCACCACCTGTCTGCGCTTCTCCCGAGGCCCATGAGGTCTGGCCCCAAAGCAGCATTTCCTTGCCGGTCCACACAGCCTGCGCGGTCTGGGGAACCGTGAAGCCGGGATCGCTGATCGCACTCCAGCTGTCGTTGGCGGGGCGGTAGCGGAACCCGTTGCCGCTGGCCGGGGAGGCACCTTCAACACCCCAGATGAGCAGCGCGTCACCGGCCCACAGCACGCTGCCGTTGGCCATCCCGACCGGCGCGCCGGCCGTTGCCATCGGCTGCCAGCGATCATTGGCTGGATCGTAGCGGCCGCCATTGACCAGTGCGTCGTTGTTGTAGCCGCCCCAGACGATCATCTCGTTGCCGGTCCAGACCGCGCGGTGGTGCATCCGGCCAGACGGCGCACCGACTTCGCTGAGGGCGCTCCAGGCGTCCGTGGCCGGGTCGTAGCGACCGCCACTGGTCAGCCGGCTGCTTCCCAGGCCACCGCCCCAGACGATCATCTCGCTGCCGGTCCAGATTGCCGAGTGGTTCATGCGCGGTGCCGGCGCGCCGCTGACGGTCATCACCTGCCAGCTGTCCGTGGCCGGGTTGTAGCGATTGCCGGTGTTGCGGTAGCTGCCGAGGTAGCCGCCCCAGACGATCATCTCCACGCCGGTCCAGACGGTGGTTGCGCCGTCGCTGGCCGGCGGAGCATTGAGAGTGGACACCGGCGTCCAACTGTCGGTGGCCGGGTCGTAGCGGCTGGCAGTGTGCAGCAGCGAGTTCCTGGTGCCGCCCCAGATGATCATTTCCGTGCCGGTCCAGTGCGCGTGGTGTCCGTTGCGGGCCTCCGGCACGGCGTCGAGGATCCATTGTTCGGACGGTTCCGATTTCGCATCGTTGCGCGGCTGGATGCGCGGCAGGCGCAAGCCGCTGACGGCGGCGCGCGGTGCCCCCGCGATGGCCTCGGCCTGCCTGCGCCACCAGTGCTCGAACGACTGCTTGGGCCAACTGCGCACGCGAATGTCGATGCGGTCATCGCTGTGCGACAGCACCGCCTCATGCACGAAGGCGCGTTCGGTTTCCCGCAGCGTGGGCTGCGCCGGCATCGATGCGGGAGCGATTCCCTCCGGTCGAGACACGCCGAGCAGGCGCTGGCGCTCGGCGTCGAACTGCGCATCGGACAATGTCTGCGTGGCCGACCGGTCCGCCGCATCGGCCGCCTTCGCCGCGGACTGCCGCACCAGGGCGCGGGTGGTTTCGTGGTGGCCGGCCGGGCCGTCGGACTGCGCAGCCATGGCGCGCCCCACCTCGGCGCGCAGGTCGGCGTGAAGCGCGGCGTCATTGACGTAGGCGTGACGCAGGCGCTGCGCGACCAGCCGCGGGCGGGCCAGGCATTCGGCGATCAGGTCGGCATCGTGGCCGAGTGCGTCGAAGCGCGCGGCAAGCCGCTCCGGCATCAGGGTGGTCCGTGCCATGCGGTCGAGTTCGCGTTGCAGTTGCACAGCGTCGATGACGAGGCCGTAGCGCGTCTCCAGCAGGGCTTCCTGGCGCAGTTGATCCTCGACCCGCTCTCGCAACCGCTCTGCCGGCAATGCCGATTCACGCGATGCGTGGCGTGACACCGCCTCGGCGTTCATCTCCTGCCAGCGCAGATCCTCGATCCGTGCCTGGCAGGCGGTGCGGGCGTCGACGTCCAGCATCGGTCCGGAGGCGGCCAACGTCGTCGGCGTTGCCAGGCAGACGGCTGCGAGCAGCAGGCCGGACAGAACGAGGGCATCCACCGAGCGACGGAAACGGGAAACCGATTGCATGCCGGAATCGTCTGTTCATCGTGGATCGACAATGGTAACGAATAATGATGACGCGATCTGCCGCGGCGGTCGCTTGCGGCGGCGCGCCGTGGCAGCATCGATCGCGGGCGTTCGCCATTCCCCCGCTTTGGAGTGCCACCATGAAGATCATTTCCCGCCAGACCCGGATGCTGGCTGCGCTGTTGCCGGCGCTGCTGATCCTTTTCGCGCAATCCGTGCTCGCCAGCGACGCCAAGTCGCCGTTCAGCCTGCCGCCGCTGCCCTATGCGGTCGATGCGCTGGAGCCGGCCATCGACCGGCAGACGATGGAGATTCATCACGGTCGCCATCACCAGGCCTATGTCACCAATCTCAATGCCAAGGTCGCCGATTTCCCGGCGCTGGCCGAGGCCTCGCTGGAAGAGATCATGGCGACGGTGTCGCGCTACGACGCGGCGGTGCGCAACAACGGCGGCGGCCACTACAACCACAGCCTGTTCTGGCAGTTGATGGCACCGGTCGGCAAGACCGGCGAGCCGTCCGCCGAGTTGCTGTCGGCGATCAACCGGGACTTCGGCTCGCTCGACGCCTTCAAGAAGGCGTTTTCCGACGCCGGGGCCAAGCAGTTCGGTTCCGGCTGGGCCTGGCTGATCGTGCAGGACGACGGCAAGCTGGCGGTCAGCAGCACGGCCAACCAGGACAATCCGCTGATGGACGTGGTCAGCCCGCGCGGCGAGCCGCTGCTGGCGGTGGACGTGTGGGAGCACGCCTACTACCTGCAATACCAGAACAAGCGTGCCGATTACCTGGCGCAGTGGTGGAGCGTGGTGAACTGGAATGCAGTGAACGCGCGCCATGCGGCGACGCTGAAGAAGAACTGAGCCCGACGGGCCGCTGGATCAGTCGTCCAGCGGCTCGTGCACCCCGGCAGCACCGCGTCGCCAATATGCGGCGGCCTTGACCTGTCGGCCGGACAGCCCGCGCTCGCCGACCAGATGGGCGCGCAGTTCGCGCGCCTGCGCCGACTCGCAGCCGACCCAGACATGGCCGTCGCCGGGAGGCAACTGGAGAGCGGCCACGGCCTCGCGCAGCAGCGGACGCAGGCCGGCGGCGGCATCGCGACGATGCAGCCATTGGACCTGGAGATCGGCGGCACTGCGCAGCGGCAGCTCGTCCTCCGGTCCGTCCACTTCGATGACGACGATGGCCCGGCCGCCGGCCGGCAGTTCCGCCAGCCGGCGTGCGATGGCCGGCACGGCGGTGTCGTCGCCGATCAGCAGATGCCAGTCGTAATCCACCGGCACCAGCATCGAGCCGCGCGGTCCGCCGACGCCGACGACGTCACCTGGCTTGGCCGCCATCGCCCAGGCGGTGGCCGGACCGGCCTCGTGCAGGGCGAAATCGATCGCCAGCCGGCCCCAGTCGGCATCGTGCTCGCGCGGCGTGTAGTCGCGCATCAGCGGCCGTTGCGCCGGCCAGACCACGCCCTCGGCGGTCACTTCCGGCAGGGTCAGCGAGCCGTTGCCCGGATCGGGCAGGATCAGCTTCACGTGGTCGTCGAAGCCGGGGCTGTGGAAGCCGTCCAGTTCTTCGCCGCCCAGCCACAGGCGCAGCATGTGCGGACCGAGCATTTCCCGCCCGAGCACGCGCAGGCGGCGGAAACGCAGGGCATGTCGGACCCGTTGCGGCAGGCGCGTGGCGGCCCGGGGAAATTCGCTAAGCACGGCTGAAGTGGTCATCGCGATGTCCTGTCGGTTGGCGCATGCGGCCAAACAGGCGCATGCCTGAAACCGGACAATGAAAGCACTCTTCCGCTGAGCGGGGGATTAGTGCGCGCACCCGCCGTGCGGCCCGGGTTCAGATTTTTCGCCGTGCTCGCTGCCCAGCGCCGCCAGCCACAGCGCCAGCAGGAAGAACAGCAGCCCGCCCCAGGCGGTGGAATAGAACGCATAGTGCGTGTTCAGCGGAAACAGCATCGCCGCCAGGGCGATGCCGGCCGGCATCGCGGCGCGGCGTGCCATCGCCGCGGACTGCCGCCAGTGGCGCAGCGCCAGCAGGGCCGCCCACAGCCAGCAGAACAGGCCGACCGCGCCGGTTTCGCTGGCCACTTCCAGCACGATCTGGTGGGCGTGGAAGGCACCGGCGTCGCCGTCGAAGCCGAGCCAGGGATCATCGCCATCGGCGTAGTCCGCGTAGGCGTGGCGGAAGCCGCGCACGCCGACGCCATTGATCGGGTTGTCGTCGATCATGCGCAGCGCGGTGCGCCAGATCGGCAGGCGACCGGCCAGCGCGTGGTCGAGGCCGTCGACGCCTTCGGTGAAGGCGGCGCTGCGCTGTACGCGCTCGGCGAAACGCTCGGACAGCGCATAACCGGCAGCGGCGAGGACGATGCTCGCCAAAAGGGCGAGGCCCAACGCCGCCAGCGCGCGGCGGCCACCGCCGAAGCGCTGCCACAACGTCATCGCCAGCGCCAGCGCCAGCGCCAGCCAGGCGGCGCGGGCACCGGCCAGCAGGGTCACTGTTACCACGGCCAGCAGCGCCAGCGCGCCGAGCAGGCGATGGCGGGCGAAGGCCGGCCACAGCAGGAAGGGCGAAAGGATCGCCACCACGCCGCCGAGCTTGAGGTCGTCGGCACCGAAGATGCCGCTGAGCCGGTCGGCCTCGGCCGGGCCGCCGAGGCTGAGCCCGGTCGCCGCCTGCAGCAGCGCATCGACCAGCCACAGCGCAAGGATGGCGGCGACGCCGAGGCCGGCGCGGCGTCGCAACGGCTCGCTGCCCAGCGCGCGCAGGGCGAACAGCAGGAAGGGCAGATAACGCAGGTCGACCGAAGCCTCCTTCCAGGCCCGCTGCGGCAGCCGGGCATCGACTGCGGAGAGCAGTTCCGGCAGCCAGTAGGCGGCGAACAGGCCCAGCGCCAACCGCGTCTGGGCGGCGCGCCAGTCGACCCGGCCGCGCAACGCCAGCATCAGGCCCCACAGCGCACCGACGGCGAAGGCGGCTTCGGAAGCGCTGCCGAACGGCATCAGCGCCAGCGCGGCCAGCAGCACGCCCAGCGCGGCGTGATCCCAGCGTGTCGGCGTGGACGCGTCAGCCGCCATCGATCACCTCGCGATACAGCGCCAGCGTCGCCTCCTGCATGGCGGCGCGGGTCGGCAGGCCGGACAGCGGCGGCAAGGGACGCGGCAGGGCAAGCAAAGTCTTGGCGATGGCCAGCGTCGCCGCCGCATCGCCGGGCACGACCCGGCCGGCCGGGAAATGCGCGGCCAGCAGTTCGCCGACGCCGCCGTGATCGCAACCCAGCATCGGCCGGCCCAGGCTCAGCGCTTCGACCACGGTGCGGCCGAAGGCTTCCGGCTTGGAGGAAAGCTGCAACACCAGGGCCGAGGCCGCCAGCGCCTCGCGCACGTCGGCACGCGGTGGCGTGATCGCCAGCACGGCAGTGACGTTCAGGCGCTCGGCCAGCGCCCGCAGTTCGGCCAGATAGGCACCCCGACCGGGCTCGTCTGCACCGAGCAGCAGCAGTCGCGCATCGACGCCGTCGCGGCGCAGGTCGGCGACCAGGCGCAGTGCATCGGCATGGCCCTTGAGCCGCGTGCCGCGACCCGGCAGGCAGAGCAGCACGCCGCCGGCCAGTTGCGGATGTGCGTCGAAAAAGCGCCGTGTCCAGTCGCCATCGGGGACGAAGCCGTGCGGGAACTCCGTTGCCTCCACACCGCGTTCGATCACCCGCAGGCGCGCCGGATCGAGGTCCGGATAGTGTTCCAGCAGATGCCCGCGCACCGTCTGCGAGACGCAGATCACGCGCTCGCCGCGGGTCAGCACCGCGCTGTAGCGGCCGGGCGAGTTGAGTCCGTGCACGGTGCTGACGAAATGCGGCGGTGCCGCCATCGCCCGCAGCGCCAGCCGCGCCACCCAGGCCGGCAGGCGCGAACGGGCGTGGACGATGTCCGGCCGGTGCTGCTCGATCAGCCGGCGCAGCGCGCGCGCGCGCCACGGCGTGCGCAGCGACTTCGCACCGATGTCGAGCGCGATGTGGATGCTGCCGGCGGCTTCCAGCGCCGGCACCAGCCGCCCGCCGGCGGAGACCACCAGCGAGCGATGCCCGGCGGCGACCAGCGCCGCGCCGATCTCCAGCGTGCTGCGCTCCACGCCGCCCGATTGCAGGGCCGGCAGCAGCTGCATGACCGTGTACCGACGGGCCATCCCGGCACGCCGCGCGGCCGGCTCAGCGCGCCAGCAGGTAATGGGCGCCGCAGTACGGGCAGATCGCCTCGCCGGTGGCCTCGATCGGCAGGTAGACCTTGGGATGCATGTTCCACAAGGTGGCACCGGACGGCGGGCAGGACAGCGGAAGCTCGGAGCGCTGCACCGTGATCGGTGCCGGCGCGCTGGGGGCGGGGGAAGCGGGCGACATGGTCGATTCGTGCCGGAAAACGGACCGTGAAGTCTACACCGGCGCACCGCTGCGGCCCTATTCCGCCGGCCGACTACCCGCGACGACCGGGACGCGGTACGGTCGCGTTCAGCCAGCACCGACCGCCCCGGCGCAACAATGCCGCATCCATCCCGCCGACCACCTGCTGCCGCAAGGATCCCCACGATGACCCATCGCCTTCTCGTTGCCCTGTGTCTGGCCGGCCTCGTTTCCGCCTGTACCTGGGTCAAGCTCGATCCGCAGGGCAGCGCCGTCCGCGTGGCCCGCGACGGCGAGGACCTGAGCTTCTGCGAGCAGCGCGGCGAGATCGCCGTGGCGGTGAAGCACAGCGTCGCCTTCATCGAGCGCAACGCGCTGAAGGTGCGCGACGAACTGGAAACCATGGCGCGCAACGAGGCTCCGGCGATGACCGCCGACACCATCCAGGCGCTGGACGAACCGCTCTACGGCGAACAGCGCTTCAACGCCCTCGCCTGTCGCGGCCGCAGCGCCCAGCCCGCCGCCGCCGCCGCCGCCGCGCGCGAAGCAGGTGCCGCCGAGACGATTCCGCTGCGCGGCGACTGACCTCGGCCCGGGGCCGCATAATCAACGGTCCTCCTCCTCGCCCCAAGCCCATGGACCTGTACAAGCGTTTCACCCTCGAAGCCGCGCACCGCCTGCCCAACGTCCCGGAAGGCCACAAGTGCGCGCGCCTGCACGGGCACTCGTTCGGCATCGAACTGCATGTCGAAGGCGAGGTCGACCCGCACACCGGCTGGGTGCTGGACTTCGCCGAGATCAAGCGCGCCTTCGCACCCATCTACGCGCGCCTGGACCACCATTACCTCAACGACATCCCCGGCCTGGAAAACCCCACCAGCGAAGTCCTGGCGATGTGGATCTGGGACCAGCTCAAGCCGCTCCTGCCGCAACTCTCCGAAGTCGCCGTACACGAAACCTGCACCGCCGGCTGCCGCTATCGCGGCCCGGACGCGCGGCGATAGCGCTCGCATGTCCGATCCCGCGCCCGCGATCACCCGACTGGAACAGGTCAACCGCCGTCGCCGCGACGCCTCCCGGCAGCCGTGGACTCACTGAGCAGCGCGTTCCTGGACCGTCGCCTGCCTGCCCCTCCTCCCTCGCTGCAGGTCTCCACGTGCGCCAGGAGATCGATCTGCCAGCCAGCGCGCCTGGCGCAGGCCGGGATGACGACCGGTATCTGCGCGCTACGTGGCGACTCTGAGCACACCCTTGTGTCCAACGCCGGTCACCAGCCCGGTCCTTCGTTGGGGTCGGCGAACAGCGCCTCGTAATTGACAACCGCGCCGTGCATGTCATGCACCGGGGTGGGGTCCGTCGGATCAGCCTGCAGCGCCTGCGCGCCAGCCATCAGGCGGGCAAGTACGGCGTGCAGGGCGATGTCCGGTTCGACCGGCAGATTGCAATTTTCGAACATGTATTCGATGGCGGCATCCACCTCGTTGGCCCCTGTCAGGATGGCGGCTTCATCGGAAGCCTGCTCCAGGCCGCCGATGGCGGCGCGCACCCGTGACATGCCTTCGATCAACGGCGCGTCCGGCTCCCACTGGACGTGGTTGTCCGGTACCGGGAAGTCCGCGCCGGCAGCGTGCGCCGTATCGTGAGCGTGGTGGTGGTGATCGTGCCCATCGACGGCGACAGCGGTATCAGTGGACGCTTGGTCGGTCTGTTCCATCGTGGTCGCGTCCGAGGTCGAGGGCGGTGCCGACGGGGTGTCTTGTGCGCAGCCAGCGGCCAAGAGACCCAGGGCGAACACGAACACCAGGGCGAGAGGAGTCTGCTTCAGATTCATATAGCGCTCCGTGTACAGGAACTCGGAAAAGCTGCTTTGTGGCCAGTCTGGTGCCGAAGCGACGGAGATGCAACGCTGCCAACACCCTGCGTCTGCATGTATTCGAGAGCGAGTGGATCTGGCCCCAAGAGAATGTTTCCCGCTGATCCATCGACGATGGACGGTCAGGAATCCCGCTCGGAACGCGGCGGCGCGGGGAAGTCGATGACGCGCGCGCCGGGTTGCGGGGGGTGTTGCCACAGCACCGGGACTTCATTCGGGCGGGCAGGTTCCAGTTCGGCGCGCTGGCGGGCGGCGAGTTCGTCTTCCAGCGGGCTGATGTCGTCCTCGTCCTCCCAGCTGTAGCGCTTGCGCGGCGGGGCCGGGTCCAGGCGGCCCCAGAGCAGGGCGGCCAGCACGCCGGACAGGGCACCGAACAGGTGCGCTTCCCAGGACACCTTGGGATCGCCCGGCAGCACGCTGAGCAGCATGCCGCCGTAGAGGAAGAAGGCGATCATCGCGGTGGCGACGGCGGGGCGGTCGCGGCGCAGCAGGCCGAGCACGAACAGGAAGAACATCAGGCCGTGGGTCAGTCCGCTGGCACCGATGTGTGTGGAGGGTCGGCCGAACAGCCAGATGCCGAGGCCGGACAGCAGCCAGACCGTCGCCAGCGCGCGCCAGGCGCTGCGCGGGTAGACGGCGAAGGTCAGCGTGCCCAGCACCAGCAGTGGCAGGGTGTTGGACAGCAGGTGTTCGACCGAGCCGTGCAGCATCGGCGCGCTGACGATGCCGATCAGGCCGGTCCAGTGGTCCGGACGCACGCCGAGCCAGGAAAACGACGTTCCCAGCCACAGTTCGATCATCTTGATCCACCAGATCGCGCCGATGAAGCCCAGCGAGATCAGCAGCGCGCGCAGGAAGCGGTGGCGGTCGTGGCGACGTTGCGATTGCGGATCGGCGACCGGCGGTTGCAGGGGGATGTCCATCGCCCCGAACTGGGGGCGATGGTCGCCGCGCTCAAGCCGCAGGCGGTTCTTCGTCCTTTTTCGGGAACATCAGACTGACGACGATGGATGAGCCGATCAGCAGCACCACGACCGACAGCGAGATCGCCACCGGGATGTGGAAGATGTCCATGATCAGCATCTTGATGCCGATGAACAGCAGCACCAGCGCCAGTCCGTAGGCGAGCAGGTGGAAGCGGTCCGCTGCGCCGGCGAGGAGGAAGAACAGGGCGCGCAGGCCGAGCACGGCGAACACGTTCGAGGTCAGCACGATGAACGGGTCGAGGGTGATGGCGAAGATCGCCGGGATCGAGTCGACCGCGAAGATCAGGTCGGTGATGCCGAGCATGGCGATGACCACGAACAGCGGCGTGAACAGCCGCTTGCCCTGATCATGGATCCACAGCGCGCTGCCGTGGTAGCTGCGGGTCAGCGGCAGGTGCGCGGTGATCCAGCGCAGCAGCGGGTTGGCGTCGAGGTCCGGATCCTCGTCGCCCTTGAACAGCATTTTCAGGCCGGTCAGCGCCAGGAACAGGCCGAACAGGTAGAGGATCCAGTGGAACTGCTGGATCAGCGCGGCACCAAGGAAGATCATGATGCCGCGCAGCACGATGGCACCGAGCACGCCGTAGATGATGACCCGCTGGCGCTGCTCGGCCGGCACGGCAAAGTAATTGAGCAGCAGCAGGAAGACGAAGATGTTGTCGACCGCCAGCGCCTTCTCGACCACGTAGCCGGTGAGGAATTCCAGCGCCAGCCGGCGGCCTTCCTCCGGGCCGAGCTGGCCGCGCAGGTACCACCACAGCGCCAGGTTGAAAACCAGCGCTACGGCGATCCAGAACAGGCTCCAGCGCAGCGCTTCCCCGGTGGAAATGCGGTGTGGGCCTTTCTGTCGCAGCATCACCAGATCGACGAACAGCGCGAGGATCACCAGCACGGTGAATCCCGTCCACATCCACGGCGTTCCGATTGTTTCCACGCAGCCACCATCCACAGGGATTTGAGGGGATCATGCGGACGGCGGGCCATCGTTTCGAGCACGCGCCTCCGCCGCATTTCGGCGAAGGTCTTGCTCGCGTCACCGGGTCGGTGCGCCTGCCGGACCGGGGCTTATGGCCCGTCCTGACGATCACGGCAGCGGAGAGCTACTCCCCTTCACGGGACACCCGCTCACGCCGGTGCCCAAGGCGTTACCTTTGACACATGAGAGCCGCCGCGTCAATTGTCGGTTTTCCCCGGCGTGACCGTCTGCGCGGAAAAAACCGACCGTGGGTGACTTGCGACAGGCGCGGGAACTTTGCCGACAGGGCATGATCCATTCCGCTTTCCGCCCTCACGTCCTGTCCGAATGATCGAACTTCGCGGCATCGAGCGCCGCTACGACATGGACGGCCAGTCCGTCCGCGCGCTGGACGGCGTCGACCTGGATGTGGCGCGCGGCGAGTTCATCGCCATCACCGGTGCCTCGGGCAGCGGCAAGTCGACCCTGCTCAATGTGCTCGGCTGTCTGGACCGGCCCGATGCCGGTGCCTACCTGCTCGACGGCGAGGACGTTGCCGCGCTGGACGACGAGGCCGCCAGCCTGATCCGCAATCGCCGCATCGGCTTCGTGTTCCAAAGCTTTCACCTGCTGCCGCGGCTGAACGTGCGCGAAAACGTGCTGCTGCCGCAGCGCTTCGCCAGCCAGCCCGACGCCGACGCGCCGGCGCGCGCCGAATCGCTGCTGCGCCGGGTCGGCCTCGGCGAGCGCATGGAGCACCGCCCGCACCAGTTGTCCGGCGGACAGATGCAGCGCGCCGCCATCGCCCGGGCGCTGATCATGCGGCCGACCGTGCTGCTGGCCGACGAGCCGACCGGCAACCTCGACAGCCGCAGCGCCGCCGACGTGCTCGGCCTGATCGACGAGTTGCACCGCGACGGCCAGACCATCGTGCTGGTCACTCACGACCCGGAAGTCGCGCAGCGCGCCGACCGGCAGATTCGCCTGCGCGACGGGCGGATCGAATTCGACTCGGCGCGGGAGGCTGCGCCGTGACCGCGCGACTCGCCCGTTGCCTGGCCTTGGCGACGCTGCTCGCACTGACTGCCGCGCCGGCCGCCGCGCGCGTGCTGATCACCGGCGAACTGCGCGCTGCCGACGCCGAGCCGATCTTCGTGCCGTTCTCCAACTACTCGCCCGTTGTGTTGCGCTATTACGTGCCGGAGGGCACCCAGGTGCAGCCCGGCGACGTGCTGGTGCGGGTCGATCCGGGCAATTCGGCGAGCATGGTTCGCCAGCTCGAAGCGCAGATCGAGCAGACCCAGGCGCGCGCCGAGCAGGAGCTGGCCACCTTGCAGGTGCAGGCGATCGACGCCGAGCGCGCCTTGGTCGATGCCGAAGCGGCGCACGACAAGGCCGCCGTCGATGCCGCCATCCCGCGCCAATACCTGTCCGTGCTCGATGCCGACCGCTATGCCGGCGAGCTGGAAACCAGCCGGCGCGAACTGGACCTCAAGCGCAAGGAATGGAGCGCCGCGCAGGAAGCGGTGGCGCGCCGTCGCCACGACGCCGGCCTCGAACTGGCCAAGCTGCAGGCCGACCTCGACTTCCATCGTGCTCAGGTCGCCACTGCCGAACAGCGCGCCGAACGCGCCGGCGTGGTCATCCACGGTTTCGACTCCTCGCGCGGTCAGCGTTACGACGAAGGCTCCTCGGCCTATCCCGGCAACCGCATCGGCGAGGTGGTTGGCGGCGGCGGCGTCGAAGTGCGCGCCTGGGCACTGGAGCCGGATCGCGCCCGCCTGCGCGCCGGTCAATCGGTGCGGCTGTATTTCGACGCCTTGCCCGGTGTCGAACTGGGCGGTCGCATCGAGCGCATCGCCGGTGCGCCGGAGCCGCGCCAGGAATGGGGCGATGGCCGCTATTTCACCCTCGATGTCAGTTTCGACCCCGGCCAGCACACCGAGCGCATGCGCCCGGGCATGAGCGTGCGCATCGAAGCCGACGGAGAGGGCGCATGAAGCGCGTGCTGCCGATTGCCGCCGCGATCATCGGCCTGGCCCTCGGCGCGGCGGCCGATGCGCGCGAGGCGCTGCGCCTGGAGGGCGAACTGATCGCCCGCGAAAGCGCCGCACTGATGCCGCCGGCGGTGGAATCGCTGTGGCAGCTCAACATCACCCGCCTCGCCCCTGACGGCGCGCCGGTGAAGCAGGGCGAGCCGGTGTTGTCCTTCGATGGCGGGTCGTTGCAGCAGCAGTTGATGACCAAGCAGAGCCAGTTGCAGGAAAAACTCAGCCAGCGCGAGAAGCTGCTGCTGGAGCTGGCCGAACGCGAACGCAGCGAGCGGCTGGCCACCGAGGAACGCCGCGCCCAGCGCGACAAGGCACAGCGCAAGGCCAGCCAGCCGGAAGAACTGGTGCGCCGGGTCGATTACCGCAAGCTCACCATCGAGCGCGCCCAGGCCGAGCGGCAACTGGCGCTGACCGAGCAGCGCGAGCGGCTGGCGGCCGAGCAGCGGCGGCAGGAAAAGCGACTGGTCGATGCCGAGGTCGCCCTGCTGGAATCGGAGGTGGAAGTGCTGAAGGCCGGCATTGCCGACTTGAACGTGCTGGCACCGCGCGATGGCGTGATGCTGCACCGGAGCAACTGGCAGGGCGAGAAATTCGATGTCGGCGCGCAGGTCTGGCGCGGCCAGACGGTGGCCGAGATTCCCGACCTGTCGACGCTGGAGGTGCGCGCCCTGCTGCCCGAGCGCGACATGCTGCGGGTGCGCGAGGGCATGGCGGTGCGCGTGCGCATCGAGGGCAGCGGCGTGCAGGTCAATGGCCGCATCGCCGAGATCGCCCGCACCGTGCGCAGCAAGTCGCGTCTGCAACCGATCCCGGTGATCGACCTGCGCATCCTGATCGACGAGCTGCCGACCGGCCTCAAGCCGGGTCAGGCGGTGCGTGTCGATGTGCCCGACGCCGCGCCGTCGGCAGTCATCGGAGACAGCACATGAGCAAGCATCGTCTGTCGCATCATGGTCTGCGCGCCGCGCTGCTGGCACTGGCTGTGGCGCTGGCCGGCTGCAGCGGCGAGGAAGAAGCCTCGTTGCCGACCGAAACCATCGCCCCGGCCCCGCTGCGACTGACGCTGGAGGCGGAAGGCCAGGTACGCGCGGTGCAGGCCACGCCGCTGACGGTGCCTGGCCAGCAGTGGTCGCAACGGCAACTGGTGTGGATGAAGGCGGACGGCTCGCCCGTCGTGGCCGGCGAACTGGTGGCGCGCTTCGCCGCCCCGCAGGGCCGGCTGGAGCTGGACAAGGCCCTGCTCGACCTGCAACGCAACGAACTGGCCCGCGTCGCCAAGGAAGGCGAGCTCGACGCCAAGCAGGGCCGGGTCGATGTCGACCTGAGCCAGGTCGGCATCCAGCTCGCCATCGCCCAGCGCTATGCCGATGCCGACCTCGACATGTTCTCCCGTCACGAAATCCTCGATGCGATCCAGGACGAGCAGTTCCTCGGCGCGCGCCAGGACATGCTGCAATGGAGTCGGGGCCAGGGGCAGGCGCGCGGTGCCGCCGAACTGGCGGTGCTGGACTCGCAACGCGCCACCTTCGATCTCAATGCGCAGACCCGGCAGCAGGATCTGGAAGCGCTGGAACTGCGCGCGCCCAATGCCGGCGTGCTGGTGCTGGCGATCGACTGGAGCGGCGAGAAACCCAAGCTCGGCGCGACCATGTGGGCCGGCCGCGAGTTCGCCCAGTTGCCCGATCCGGCGCAACTGGAAGTGGAGGTGTTCCTGCCGCAACTGGAAGCGCAGGGCATCGCCGCCGGCGTCGAGGTGGAGCTGTATCCGATCGGCCGTCCCGAACAGGTGGTGACCAGCGCGCTGAGCTGGGTCGCCAGCGCGCCGGCGGTGCGCGGGCGCGGCAATCCGGTGCGCTACCTCGCCATGCGCGCGCCGCTGCCGCAGGACGCGGCGCAGCGCCACGGTTGGACTCCCGGCCAGGCTTTCCGCGCCCGCCTGCATCTGCGGCGCAGCGAAGAGGGCCTGAGTGTGCCCAATGTCGCCATCGTCTCCGACAGCGGGCGCAGCCAGGTGATGGTGCGCAACGCCGGCGGCTGGGAAGCGCGCACGCTGACCCTGGGCGTGCGCGGCCCCGGTCGCTCGGAAGTGCTCGATGGCCTTGCGCCGGGCGACGAAGTGCTGCTGACCCCGGCCGCGCTGCCACGGAGCGAGGCATGATCGGCCTGTTGCCGCAGGTCTGGCGCGAGGCGCTGGAGGAACTGGCACGGCGCAAGCTGCGCACCGGCCTGACCTTGCTGGGCCTGGTGTTCGGCGTCGGTGCCATCGTCGCCATGCAGGCGGTCGGCGAAGGCAGCCGGCGCGAGGCGTTGCGCCTGGTCGAAGGTCTGGGCCTGACCAACCTGATCGTGCGCGGCCTGCCGGCCGATGCCGATGCCCTGCGCGAGCGCCGCGAGCGCAGCCTCGGCCTGAGCCTTGCCGACGCCCGCGCGGTAGCCGCCGTGGTACCCGGCGCGGTCGCCATGGCGGCGGAGAAGGAAGTCCGCGCCCAGGTCATCATCGGCGACGCCAGCCGCGCCGACCTTCAGGCCACCGGCGTCACCCCGGCATTCTTCGAACTGTCCTCGCTGCGCCTGGCCAGTGGTCGCGGCCTGGACGAGGACGACGAGGCGCGCATGGCGGCGGTCGCCGTGCTCGGCCACCAGGCGGCTAACACGCTGTTCCCCGGCGGCGATGCGGTCGGCAAGCCGCTGAAGGTCAATCATGTCTGGCTGACCGTGGTCGGTGTGCTGGCCGACCGCGACCTCAGCCACGACGAGTTCGAGGGCGTGCAACTGGGGCTGGAGAGCAATCGCATCTTCCTGCCGCTGTCCAGCGCCCGGGCACGTTTCCGCTTCCAGCCGATGGAGGACGAGATCGACCGCTTCATGGTGCGGGTGGATTCGCCGGAACGGATCGCTCCGGGTGCCCGCGTCGCCTCGGCGGCGCTGGAGCAGCGCCACGCCGGCATCGAGGACTATTCGCTGATCGTGCCGGCGCAACTGTTCCAGCAGCACCAGCAGACGCAGCGCATCTTCCGCGTGGTGATGGGCGCGATCGCCGCGGTCAGCCTGCTGGTCGGCGGCATCGGCATCATGAACATCATGCTGGCCAACGTGCTGGAGCGTAAGCGCGAGATCGGCCTGTTGCGCGCGCTGGGCGCGCGGCGGCGTGACATCGTCGCCCAGTTCCTGCGCGAAGCCAGCCTGATCTGCGTGATCGGCGCGCTCTGCGGGGTGGTCTTCGGTGCCCTCCTGGCCTATCTGATCGCCACCCTGGCCGGCTGGCAGGTGGCCTGGGCACCGATTCCGATCCTGTTGTCCGCCACGCTGTGCGCTGCGGTCGGCCTCGCCTTCGGCGTCTATCCGGCCAAGCAGGCCGCCGCACTGGATCCCATCGCGGCGCTGCGCAGCGAATAGGCCACGCACCGGCACGGCAACGACGGATCCGCCGTTTTAAACGGCCGTGCTTTCGGTCAGGCGTTATCATTGTCGTCTTGTCTTTCGCCGCCCGCCGGGCGCGATGCGCAACCACGTTTCCCCGAGGAACCCCACACGATGAAGATTCTGGTCGGCTACAAGCGGGTGGTGGACTACAACGTCCGCATCCAGGTCAAACCCGACGGCTCCGGCGTCGTCACCGATGGCGTGAAACTGTCCGCCAACCCGTTCGACGACATCGCGCTGGAAGAGGCCCTGCGCCTGCGCGAGAAAGGCATCGCCAGCGAAGTGGTGGTCGCCACCATCGCCCCCGCCGACGCCCAGGCGCATCTGCGCAACGGCCTGGCGATGGGTGCCAACCGCGCCATCCACGTCGTCAGCGGCGAGCCGGTGCAGCCGCTGACCGCCGCCCGCACCTTCCTCAAGCTGATCGAGAAGGAGCAGCCCGGCCTGGTCATCCTCGGCAAGCAGGCCATCGACGACGATGCCAACCAGACCGGGCAGATGCTGGCCACGCTGTGGGGCCGCCCGCAGGCCACCTTCGCCAGCGAAGTGCACATCGCCGATGGCCGCGCCAACGTGGTGCGCGAGGTCGATGCCGGGCTGGAAACGCTGGATGTCGAATTGCCGGCGGTCATCACCACCGACCTGCGTCTGAACGAGCCGCGCTTCATCAAGCTGCCGGACATCATGAAGGCCAAGAGCAAGCCGCTGGAAACCCTGCAACTGGCTGATCTCGGCGTCGAATCAGGCGATTTCCTCAAGACCACCGCCTACGCCCCGCCGCCCAAGCGCAGTCGCGGCGTGATGGTCAAGGATGCCGCCGAGCTGGTCGCCGCACTGAAGGCAAAGGGATTGTTGTAAGCAGTTCCAGTTGCCGGTTCCAGTTCCAGAAAAGCCGGAGCACGAACCATCACGGCCCTGCCAGTGCCGCCCCGATTCCAGTCCCATCAAGCCAGCCAACAGCCAGGCAGCCCCAACCCGAGGCAACCCGCATGAACAAGATCCTGATCGTCGCCGAACACCTTGACGGCGTCCTCAACCCGTCCACCCACAAGTGCGTCAGCGCCGCCCGCGCCATCGATGGCGCGCAGATCGACATCGTCGTGCTGGCCGCCGATCCTGCCGCCGTCGCCGCGCAGGCGGCGAAGATCGACGGCGTCAGCCGTGTGCTGGCCGTCGCCAATCCCGCCAACGCGCACGCCATCGCCCAAGTGCTGGCACCGCAGATTGCCGAACTCGCCGCCGGCTACAGCCACGTGTTCGGCCCCTCCACCACCTTCGGCAAGGACCTGATGCCGTGCGTCGCCGCCCTGCTCGGCGTCGCCCAGGTCAGCGACGTGATGGCGGTGGACGGCAGCCACCGCTTCAAGCGCCCGATCTACGCCGGCAACGCCGTCATCGATGTCGAAGCCCCGGCCGGGCAGGCCGTGGTCGCCACCGTGCGCAGTGCCTCCTGGCCGGCCGCCGGCGAAGGCGGCAGCGCCAACGTGGAAACCGTCAGCAGCAACGCCGCCCTGCCCACGCACACCCGCTTCGTCGAACTCAAGCAGGGCAAGAGCGACCGGCCCGACCTGCAAAGCGCCGCCCGCGTCGTCTCCGGCGGTCGCGGCGTCGGCTCGGCGGAGAACTTCGCCGTCATCTACAAGCTGGCCGACAAGCTCGGTGCCGGCGTCGGTGCCTCGCGCGCCGCGGTCGACGCCGGCTACGTCCCCAACGACATGCAGGTCGGCCAGACCGGCAAGATCATCGCCCCGGAACTGTACGTCGCCATCGGCATCTCCGGTGCCATCCAGCACCTGACCGGCATCAAGGACGCCGGCACCATCGTCGCCATCAACAAGGACGCCGACGCCGCCATCTTCGAGATCGCCGACATCGGCCTCGTCGGCGACCTGTTCAAGATCATCCCGGAACTGGAAGCGGCGCTCGGCTGATCAGCCTCCGCCGCACCAACAGCGAGGCCCGCCGCACTCGGCGGGCCTTGTGCCTCAAGCGCTTGCAGCGTGATGTGCGTCCACAGCGGCGTACAGCCATGCTGCTGCGTCGCCTGTATTCGCTTCCCGGACTTGTCGGCATGATGAACGTCCGGCTGCAACCGGACGAATCCAGTCTCTGGCAGTTCTGAGCAGACCGGACCGCGCCGGATGCCGACAAGAAAGGTCGTACTCATCAGGCCCGTACCCCAGTCTCAGGTTTTGAGACAAACCTGTGTTCTCCTTCCATACAGTCAATCTGTTGGGGGGGGGCGACATGGACAAGGACTACTGGGCGCATGTGGCGGGTGAAGGTGAATCGTTGCGCTCGCACGCGCTGACGGAGCACTTGAGTGATGTGGGGTGCGGTGCAGGCGGGTTCGCCGGCTCGTAGGCCGTGGCTTGCAGTCGCCCGGCAAATCCAAGCCGGGCGCGGATTGAAACCAGTACGCACAGCGGCGCATCCAGGAGGCGGAGCGTCGCCCGGCAAATCCAAGCCGGCGTGGATTGAAACGACACTGAGGACCAAGCGGCCAGCTATGACCGCTGTCGCCTGGCAAACCCCAGCCCGGCGTGGATTGAAGCTCCAAGAGCATCAATCAAAACTTGATGCCATTGCCGGTCGCTCGAAAAACCCGGGAATGGATCCGGATCCGCTCTATCTCAACCCAATGAATAGCCGAACTGCTGGCGGAACTGTTCGGCGAATTCTTCGTAGTCGAAGCGCTGGTTCTGTGGGCCGAGATGTTCGATCTTCAGGGCGCCCATCAGGGAGGCGATGCGGCCGGCGGTGGCCATGTCCATGTCGCGCATCAGGCCGTAGATGAGGCCGGCGCGGTAGGCGTCGCCGCAGCCGGTGGGGTCGACGACGCGGATGGCGTTGGCGGCCGGGATCAGCATGGCGCCGGCCTGGGTGTGGACTTCGGAACCGCGCGCGCCGCGGGTGATCAGGTAGGCGCGCACGCGCTGGGCGATGTCGCGGCTGGACAGACCGGTGCGCTCTTCCAGCAGGTTGGATTCGTAGTCGTTGACGGTGACGTAGGTGGCTTGTTCGATCATTCGCGTCAGTTCGGCGCCGTTGAACAGCGGCATGGCCTGGCCGGGGTCGAAGATGAACGGGATGCCGCCCTCGGCGAACTCCTGCGAGTTCTGCAACATGGCCTCGTAGCCGTCCGGGCCGACGATGCCGAACTTCACGCCTTCCACGTCGCGGACGTGGTTCTCGTAGGAACGCATCATCGCGCCGGGGTGGAAGGCGGTGATCTGGTTGTCGTCGAGGTCGGTGGTGATGAAGGCCTGGGCAGTGTAGAGGCCCTCGATCTCCTTGACATGGTCGAGGCGGATCTCGCTGGCCTCGAAGTGCTCGCGATAGGGGCCGAAGTCCTGGCCGACGGTGGCCATCGGGATCGGATCGCCGCCGAGCAGCTTGAGGTTGTAGGCGATGTTGCCGGCGCAGCCGCCGAACTCGCGCCGCATCCGCGGGACAAGGAAGGAGACGTTGAGGATGTGGACCTTGTCCGGGAGGATGTGATTCTTGAACTGGTCCTGGAACACCATGATGGTGTCGTAGGCGAGCGAGCCGCAAATCAGCGCCGACATCAGCACTCCTGGAAGATGGATCAGCAGCCAACGGCCGGGCTGCGGGCGGATGAACCGCAGGACAGCGGCGGCGTGTGCGCGCTTGTCCGTTGGCGGAAGCGCTTGTTATCGTAGCAAGGTTTTACGCTTTCAGCGCCGAGATCTTTTCCGACATGCTCAAGAGCCTGCGTGGCCTTTTTTCCAACGACCTGTCCATCGACCTGGGCACGGCCAATACACTGATTTACGTGCGCGGCCAGGGCATCGTCCTGAACGAGCCGTCGGTGGTGGCGATCCGCCAGGACCGCACCGCCGGTTCGGCCAAGTCGGTGGCCGCCGTCGGTCAGGAGGCCAAGCGCATGCTCGGTCGCACGCCGGGCAACATCTCCACCATCCGGCCGATGAAGGACGGCGTGATCGCCGACTTCACCACCACCGAAGAGATGCTCAAGCACTTCATCCGCAAGGTGCACCGGGCGCGCTTCCTGCGGCCCAGCCCGCGTGTGCTGATCTGCGTGCCCTGCGGCAGTACCTCGGTGGAGCGGCGTGCGATCAAGGAATCGGCAGAAGAAGCCGGTGCCCGCGAGGTGTTCCTGATCGAGGAGCCGATGGCGGCGGCGATCGGTGCCGGCATCCCGATCCACGAGGCGCGCGGCGCGATGGTGCTGGACATCGGCGGCGGCACCTCGGAAGTGGCGGTGATCTCGCTCAACGGCATCGTCTATTCGCAATCGGTGCGGATCGGCGGCGACCGTTTCGACGAGGCCATCATCAACTACGTGCGCCGCAACCACGGCACCCTGATCGGCGAGACCACGTCGGAGCGGATCAAGATCGAGGTCGGTTGCGCGTTCCCGCAGGAGGAGGTCAAGGAAATCGAGGTTTCCGGCCGCAACCTGGCCGAGGGCGTGCCGCGCAACTTCGTCATCAACTCCAACGAGGTGCTGGAGGCGCTGCACGAGCCGCTGTCCGGCATCGTCAGCGCGGTGCGCGCGGCGCTGGAGCAGACCCCGCCGGAGCTGTGCGCCGACGTTTATGATCGCGGCATCGTGCTGA
Source organism: Lysobacteraceae bacterium (assembly GCA_041675805.1). Taxonomy (GTDB): domain Bacteria; phylum Pseudomonadota; class Gammaproteobacteria; order Xanthomonadales; family Xanthomonadaceae; genus JANNWF01. Next base: position 4,731 of record JBAYTD010000010.1, on the reverse strand, counting down.
CCGGCGGCGGCGCACTGCTGCGCGATCTGGACAAGCTGATCTCCGAGGAAACCGGTCTGCACGTGCACGTTGCCGACGATCCGCTGACCTGCGTCGCCCGTGGCGGCGGCCGGGCGCTGGAGCTGATCGACATGCACGGCAACGATTTCTTCGCGCCGGAGTAGGCCGGGCGGGGCGTGTCATCCCGGTCGCAGCGGCGCGCGCCGCCTCCCGCGCCGGTTGACCGGCCCGGGATAGTCGATTTGCAGGCGGCACGCCATGGCCTATGACAGCAGCGCCGGAGGTCCATCGTTCGCCGAAGGCGGCTATGGCGCGCTGCGCCTGCTCGCCTACCTGACCGTGGCGGTGATGCTGATGGTGGCCGACCATCGCGGCGGCTATCTGACCCAGGTACGGACCTGGCTGACGGCGCTGAACGAACCGCTGTACCGCGCCGCCGCCCTGCCGGTGGTGGCGCTGCGCTCGCTGCGCGACAGCGTCATCAGTCGCGGGGTGCTGGTCGACGAGCGCGACCGCCTCAACGCCGAAATGCTGGTGGCGCGCGCTCAACTGGCGCGGATGGACGAGCTGCAACGCGAGAACACCCGCCTGCGCGAGTTGATGGGCAGTTCGCGCGGGCTGGCGATGCGCGTGCAACTGGCGCATCTGGCCGACCTTGACCTCGATCCCTTCCGCCACCGCATCGTGCTCGACCAGGGCAGCCGGCAGGGTGTGCGCGAGGGCCTGGCGATCATCGATGCCAAGGGACTGGTCGGGCAGATCGTCGCCGTCGCGCCGCTGCGCGCCACCGGCATGCTGATTTCCGACGCCAGCCACGCGGTGCCGGTGCAGGTGCAGCGCTCCGGCCTGCGCACCATCGCCTACGGCACCGGCGAGGTGGATCGTCTGGTGGTGCCCAACATCCCGCAGAGCGCCGATGTGCGCGAGGGTGATCTGCTGCTGACTTCGGGCATGGGCGGCGGCTTTCCGGCCGGCCTGCAGGTGGCGCGGATCGTCCGCTTGCTGCCGGACGACACCCGGCTGTTCGTGGTCGCCGAGGCGGAGCCGGTGGCGGCGCTGGATCGCAGCGGCGAAGTGCTGCTGGTCTGGGTGCCGGAGCCGGAACTGGATGTCGGTCCGCCGCATGCGTCGCAGACCACGGAGGACGCGCCGGTCGACGGCGCGCCATCGCCATGAGCCGCAGCCGCGCCAGGCCGGGGCTGTTCTTCGTCAGCCTGCTGATCGCCCTGCTGCTGGGCCTGTTGCCGCTGCCGGCGGGGCTGGCGGTGTTCAAGCCGTACTGGGTGGCCCTGGTGTTGATCTACTGGCTGCTGGAGGCACCCGACCGGGTCGGCCTCGGCATGGCCTTCGTCATCGGCCTGGTCGCCGATCTGGTTTACGGCACCTTGTTCGGCGAGCAGGCGATGCGGCTGATCATCATCGCCTTCCTGGTGCTGCGCTTCCGCGCCCGGCTGCGCTTCTTCCCGCTGTCGCAGCAGGCGCTGGCGGTGCTCGGCCTGCTGCTCAACGACCGCGTGGTGTCGATCGGCATCCGCGCTTTCGGCGGCGAGGGCTTGCCGCCGGCCAGCATCTGGCTGGCACCGCTGGTCGGCATGCTGCTTTGGCCCTGGCTGTTCCTGCTGCTGGACCGGGTCAGCACGGGCCTGCGGAAATAACGATGTCGATGCGTCGGCGCCCGGTGCGCGATGTCCATGCCGAGTCGGCGCTGTTCCGCCGCCGCGCCGCGCAGGCCTTCGCCGGCGCATTGCTGGCGCTGCTGGTGCTGGCGGTACGCTTTTACTGGTTGCAGGTGGAGCAGCACGAGGTCCATCTGACGCGCTCGGAGGCCAACCGCATCAAGATGCGCCCGATCGTCCCGGCGCGCGGCCTGATCTACGATCGCAACGGCCATCTGCTGGCCGAGAACGTGCCCGCCTACCGCTTGGAGTTGATCCGCGAGCAGGTGCCCGACATCGAGGAGACGCTGGCCGGCCTGGCCGAAATCCTGCCGCTCAGCGAGGACGACCTGGAGCGCTTCCGTGCCGCCTGGAGCAGCCATCGCCGGTTCCAGCCGACGCCGCTGAAGCTGCGCCTGAGCGAGGCCGAAGTGGCCCGCTTCGCCGTGCATCGGCACCGCTTCCCCGGTGCCGACGTGGTGCCCTACCTGACCCGGCGCTATCTGTACGGCGATCTGCTCGCCCACGTGCTCGGCTATGTCGGACGGATCGACGCCGAGGACGCCAGGACGCTCGACCCGGCCCGCTACAGCGGCACCACGCACATCGGCAAGGCCGGCATCGAGCGCTACTACGAGGATCGCCTGCACGGCGAAATCGGCTTCGAGCATGTCGAGGTCAATGCCGAGGGACGCACCCTGCGCGTGCTCGAACGCACCCCGGCGGCCTCCGGCGAGCACCTGTACCTGTCCATCGACATCGCCTTGCAGCAGGCCATCGTCAGCGCCTTCGAGGACAAACATGGTGCCGCGGTGGCGATCGACCCGCGCAACGGCGACGTGCTGGCCCTGGTCAGCCTGCCCGGCTACGACCCCAACCCCTTCGTCAACGGCATCGGCCGCCAGGCCTACGCCGACCTGCTGCAGAACGAGTCGCGGCCGCTGTTCAACCGTGCCCTGCTCGGCGGTTACGAGCCGGGCTCGACGATCAAGCCGTTCATCGGCCTGGCGGCGCTGGAGCTGGGCATCCGCCGCGCCGACGAGCGCGTGCTGTCGACCGGGGCGTATCGCCTGCCCGGCCAGGAACGCGAATACCGCGACTGGCTGCGCGGCGGCCACGGCCTGGTCGATCTGCGCCAGTCGCTGGCGCAATCGGTCAATACGTACTACTACAGCATCGCGGTCGACCTGGGCATCGACCGTCTTAGCGAGTATCTGGCCCGCTTCGGCTTCGGTGCGCGGACCGGCATCGACCTGACCGGCGAGAGCAGCGGCATCCTGCCCTCGCGGGCGTGGAAGCGTGAGGTGCGAGACCAACCCTGGTTTCCCGGCGAAACGGTGATCGCCGGCATCGGGCAGGGTTTCTGGGTGATCACGCCGGTGCAATTGGCGCAGGCCACGGCGCTGTTGGCGCACGGCGGCAGCGGCCATCGACCGCGCCTGCTGCGCGCCGTGCAACGCGGTTTCGACGCCGACATCTCCTATCTGCCGCCGAGCGATCCGATGGGCCAGGCGGTGGCCGATCCGCGCCATCTGGCCGCCGTCACCGAAGGGCTGATCGCGGTGATGCACGGGCCGACCGGCACCGCGCGCGCCAGCGGTGCCGGGGCCAACTACCTGATCGCCGGCAAGACCGGCACCGCGCAGCGGGTCAGCCGCAGCGGCGAGGAGTCGTTGCGGCTGGACGATCTGCCCTTCCACCTGCGCCATCGCGCCCTGTTCATCGCCTTTGCCCCGGCCGACGCGCCGACCATCGCGCTGGCCGTGGTGGTGGAATCCGGCGGGTCCGGATCGGGCACGGCGGCACCGGTGGCGCGGCGCATCCTCGACGCCTGGCTGGACCGCGAGGGCGGGTCGTGAGCGCCGTTCCACTGCGCGGCCTGCTGCGTCGGGCGCTGGTCCCGCGCCTCGACCTGCCCTTGCTGCTGGCCCTGCTGGCGTTGCCCGCCATCGGCCTGGCGACGCTGTACAGCGCCGCCGACAGCACGGCGGTGGTGCTCTCGCAGTCGATCCGCATCGCGGCCGGTCTGATCGCCCTGTACGTGCTGGCGCGCGTGCCGCCGGTGCAATGGCGGCTGTGGACGCCGTGGGCCTATGCGCTGAGCATGGTTCTGCTGATGCTGGTGCCGGTGCTCGGCACCGGACGCAGCGGTCGCCACTGGCTCGACCTCGGCCTGTTCTACGTGCAGCCGGCGGAATTGCTGAAGCTGACCGTGCCGATGATGGTCGCCGCCTACCTGCACGCACAGGTGCGCGTGCCCGGCTGGAAGGCGCTGGCGGTCTGCCTGCTGATCGCCGGCGCGCCGACCGCGCTGATCGCCCTGCAGCCCGACCTCGGCACCGCCCTGCTGGTGCTGGCCAGCGGGGCCTTCGTGGTGTTCCTGGCCGGCCTGGCGTGGTGGCGCATCGGCGTTCTGGTCGCCCTGGCGCTGGCCCTGGCCCCGCTCGGCTGGGGCCTGATGCGCGACTACCACCGCACCCGCTTCCTGGTCTTCCTCGACCCCGAGGCCGATCCGCTCGGCAGCGGCTGGAACGTCATCCAGTCGAAGATCGCCATCGGTTCCGGCGGCCTGTTCGGCAAGGGCTGGGGACAGGGCACGCAGTCGCGGCTGGATTTCCTGCCCGAGCACACCACCGACTTCATCGTCTCGGTGTTCGCCGAGGAGTTCGGCCTCGTCGGCATGCTCGGCCTGTTCGCGCTGTGCCTGTTCATCGTCGGCCGCTCGCTGTGGATCGCCGCCAACGCCCGCGACGCCTACGCCCGCCTGCTCTCCGGCGCGCTGGCGCTGACCTTCCTCGTCTACGTGCTGGTCAACGCCGGCATGGTGTCCGGCCTGCTGCCGGTGATCGGCGTGCCGATGCCGCTGCTGAGCTTCGGCGGCACCTCGGCGGTCACCCTGCTGGCCGGCTTCGGCATGATCATGTCCACCCATGCCCATCGCAAGTTGATGAAGTAGGCGTCAGGCGTAGCGCAGCCCCAGCCGCTTGCGCTCCAGCCGTTGCAGGAAGGTTTCCATGATGCGCCGGTAGAGGTCCTCGCCGAGGTAGGCGTCCTCGACGCCGGCGTCGATGCTGGG
>JBAYTD010000009.1:0-42309 GCA_041675805.1 Lysobacteraceae bacterium | reverse complement strand
CGCGCCGACCACCGCGGCGTCCTCGCCGCGACTGCGCTCACGCGCCTTCAGCAGGCCCTCGACGGCGTCCTTGAGCTCCTCGGCGCTGACACCCTTGTCGAGCAGCAGGGCGAGTTCCTCGCGGAAGGCGGCTTCGACCCGGGCGGTGTTTTCCGGCGCGGAAATGGCGAACAGCAGCAGCGAGGCGTCCTCGTCCAGCGCATCGGCGCTGAAGCGCGAGGCGACGCTGTAGCTCAGGCCGTCCTTCTGCCGCACGCGGTCGGCCAGCCGCGACTTCATTGCGCCGCCGCCGAACACGTAGTTGCCGGCGACCAGGGCCGGGTAATCGGCATGGCTGTCGTCCATCGCCAGGCCAAGGCTGGCGAAGATCATCGCGTTGGCCTTGTCCGGTGTTTCCAGGAACTGGTGGGCGACCGGCGTGTCGGCGTGCGGATCGGCGATGCGCACGAACGGTTTGGCCGTGGTCCAGTTGCCGAAGCGGGCTTCCAGGTCGGTCTTGAGCTCGTCGGCGTCGAAGTCGCCGACCACGGCGATCTCGCCGAAGCCGCCGCCGTGGAAATCGCGGTGGAAGGCGCGCGCCTCGTCCAGCGTCACCGCGCGCACTTCGGCCAGTTGCTCGTCGAAGCCGCCGGCGTACAGCGGATGGCCCTGCGGCCAGCGGTTGCCGTGGCGCGCCATGGCGTTGCCGGCGACGCTCTGCGGCTCGCTGCGGCTGCTTTCGATGCCGGTGATCGTCTGCGTGCGCAGTTGCTCGAACTCGGCTTCCGGGAAGCTCGGGTTCTTCAGCAGTTCCTCGAGCAGTTCGATCAGCGCCGGCAGGTTCTCGCGCGTGGTGTTGCCGCTGATCCACAGGCCCTGGGCGTTGCCGCCGATGCCGAGCTGCGCCTTCAGTTCGTCGAGCCGGCGGGAAATCTGCTCGCGGCTGTAGCGCTGGCTGCCACGGGTCAGCATGGAGGCGGCGAAGCTGGCCGCCTGCGACTTGCCGAGCACGTCCTGCTCCTGGCCGAAGCGCAGGTTGGCGCTGAACACCACGGTGCCGCCACGGGTGCGCTTGGGCAGCAGGATCAGCTTGGAGCCGTTGCCCAGTTCGCTGCGCAGGGTGCGCTGGTCGATGTTCTCCGGCGTCGCCTCGAAGGCCTCGCCGGCGGCGATGGCCTCGCGGCCGACGTAGCCTTCGACCAGCGAAGCCACCGACGGCGCTTCGCCGATCTCGCTGCGATCCGGCTCGGCGGTCGGGATGAAGCGGCCGAGGGTGCGGTTGGACGGCTTCAGATAATGGCCGGCGACGCGGTTCACGTCATCGGCCGTCACCGCCTCGATGCGGTCGCGCTGCAGGAAGAACATCCGCCAGTCGCCCTGGGCGATGGATTCCGACAGCGACATCGCCAGCCGGTTGGCGTCGTTCATGGTCAGCTCGACGTTCTTCAGCAGGCGGCGCTTGGTGTCTTCGACCTCCTGCTCGGTGAACGGCGCGTCGGCGCGCACTTCGACCAGGTCGAGCAGATCCTTCTGCAGCGACTCCAGCGAGCTGTCCTTGGGCAGTTCGGCCAGCAGCAGCAGATAGCCCGGCTCGGCCAGGGCGAAGTGGATGCCGGCGACGAAGGTGGCGCGCTTGGACTCCACCAGCGCCTTGTGCAGACGGCCGGTCGGCGTGTCACCAAGGATCGACGACAGCACGCTGACGGCGGGGAAATCCGGATGCGCGCCGGCCGGGCCGTGGTAGGCGACGCCCAGGTAGGCGGTTTCGCCGATGCGACGGACGTTGATCTCGCGCTCGCCATCCTGCACCGGGTCGCGGGTGTAGGTGACGGCCAGCGGCTGCTCCGGCTTGGCCAGCTTGCCGAAGGTGGCGACGATCTCGTTCAGCGCGCGCGCCGGGTCGATCCGGCCGGCCACCAGCAAGGTGGCGTTGTCCGGCCGGTAATGGCTGCGGTAGAAGGCCTGCAGGCGCTCGATCGGCATGTTCTCCACGTCGGCGCGGGCACCGATGGTGGAGTTGCCGTAGTTGTGCCAGAGGAAGGCGGTGGAGGCGATGCGGCTCATCAGCACGCGCAGCGGATTGTTCTCGCCCGATTCCATCTCGTTGCGGACCACGGTCATTTCCGAGTCCAGGTCCTTGCGCGCGACGAAACTGTTGACCATGCGGTCGGCTTCCAGCTCCAGCAGCCAGCGCAGGGTGGCGTCGTCGGCGGTGAAGCTGGCGAAGTAATTGGTGCGGTCCAGCCAGGTGGTGGCGTTGAAGCCGATGCCGCGCTTCTTCATCTCGCCGGGGATGTCGGCGTGGGTCGGCGTGCCTTTGAACAGCAGATGTTCGAGCAGGTGGGCCATGCCGGTCTCGCCGTAGTTCTCGTGGCGCGAGCCGACCATGTAGGTGATGTTGACCGTCACCGTCGGCTTGCTGGCATCGGGAAACAGCAGGACGCGCAGGCCGTTGTCGAGCCGGTACTCGCTGATGCCCTCGACGCTGGGACCGGCGCTGACACCGCGCGGCAGATCCAGTGCATGGGCTGCCACGGAGGCGAAGGCAAGCAGGGCGATGGCGAGCAGCGATGATCGGCGGAAGCGAGTCATCAGGAACTCCTTGGGAAGCGGAAAGGGGGTTGACGGAACGGGAGCAGGCAAGGCTGCCTGCCCTCTGCAGTCAAGCAATCAGAAATACCATGCGTCGTAGCCTGGCACATGGGTCAAAAGGCATGGGTGGCTACGAGCGTGGCAGGCGATGCGAATGCCGTGAGCCTTCGGTCAGCCCGGAGTTCAGCGCAGCCTGCGGGTACCCGTTCTGGACGCGGAACCGGCGCGATGGCGAAGCGCAGCCCCATCAGCCGCGTGCTGCCATGAGATCAATTCCCAATCACCATTTTCTTCCAGCCCATGGTGTGCTTGGTAATGGTAGAGCCGCCCGTTCTGCACAAACCTTCCCCTGACAGACACCCGCGTCGAGGCCAGGCCACTCGATGATTTCGCAGCCGTGATCATGGCTCGGATCTCGGAGATCGTATCGTTCCTGCTTGCCTTGTCACTCAGGGAGAAAGACTGGTTGACTCCTGCCTTCTTGCCATGCGTTTTCGATATTTCGACGGAGTCGACCGAAAAAATCTCGGAAATCTTCAGGAATCCGAGATCGCCGCTCACCGTGAAATAAGGTGACAGCAAGCTGTGCATGTCACTGATTCCGCTTGGATCGGGGAAGGTGCCGTTTCCTCCGTCAAACGCGGATGGGGGAAAGGGGCTGATTCCTTCCTTGAGCATCGTCTCACCGGTCATCGACAGCTCACCAGCAGTAGGCGCGGCTGCGGCGCTGACCGTGAAAGAAAAGCACACCACGAGGGCTGCAAGGTGCCTGATCATCTTGTGCTCTTGGCGTCACGCCGTTAATGGGGGGGGCGGTCGAATGTTGCGGGTTGAATCGGCTCGGGCGGAAAGATGACCGTGATGCAGCCTGTTTTGTTCCTGTCGGGCGTCTGTTGCCTGAGCCCGGGAAGCCGCCGCTTCGTGGTCACGGGCCTACGCAGCGCATGAAAGCGTGCCGCTCACCCCAGTGCGTGATCATCGAGGCGGACCAACGCGAGTCAGCGAATGCGCCCGACCCGTGCAGCACACGCTTAGGCCCGGATTGACGGCCGGCTTTGCGCGTCGCGTCCGCTCAGGCGGGAGAAACGCAGCGTCAGCAGGACCGCCGCCACGCTCAGCCCGGCGATCAGGCCGATCCACATGCCCTGCGGCCCGGCCCCTTGGGCGATGCCCAGCCACCAGCCCAGCGGCATGCCCACGCACCAGTAGGCAAGCACCGTGATCACCATCGGCACGCGGGTGTCCTTGAGGCCGCGCAGCGCGCCGCCGGAGGCGGCCTGCAGGCCGTCCGACAACTGGAACACGGCGGCCAGGGCCATCAACTGTGCGGCCAGTGCGGCGACTTCGGCATCGTCGGTGTAGGCGCGGGCGATCAGGCTGGCACCGAAGAACAACAGCAGGGCCGAGCCGACCTGGGCGAGAGCGGTCAGCGCATAGCCGCCGCCGGCCGCCCAGCGCACGGCGGAGGCGTCGCCGGCACCGCTGGCATGGCCGACCCGCACCGTGGTCGCCATGGCGATGCCGAGCGGGACCATGAAGCAGGCCGAGGCGATGTTGATGGCGACCTGGTGCGCGGCCACGGCCACCGTGCCAAGCGTGCCGATGATCAGCGCGGTGGCGACGAACAGACTGCCTTCCATGAAGATCGACACGCCCATCGGCAAGCCGATGCGCAGCAACTCGGCGATGGCGGCGGCGCGCGGCGGGTCGACCCGGTCGAACAGGCGAAGATCGGCGTAGCGCGGCGAGCTCCACAGGTACAGCCCCATGCCGGCGGCCTGGCACCACAGCACGAAGGCGGTGGCGAGGCCGAGTCCGTACGGACCCAGCGCCGGCAGGCCGCAGACGCCGTGCATGAGGCCGATGCCGAGCGGGATCAGCAGCAGCAGACCGCCGATGCCGAACACCATCGTCGGCCGGGTCAGCGCGACGCCCTCGCTCAGGTAGCGGAAGGCCAGGTACAGCACCAGCGCCGGCGCACCCCAGGACAGGCCGCCGAGGAAGTCGCGTGCGCCGGGCAGCACCTCGGCGTCGATGCCCATCGCCGCCAGCAGCGGCCCGCTTTGCCGGACCAGCACGAACAGGCCGAACCCCAGCGCCAGCGCCAGCCACAATGCCTGGCGGAACAGCGGGCCGATCTCGGCGCGGCGGCCGGCACCGGCCAAGTGGCTGACCGAGGGCGGCAGCGCCATCATCACGCCCAGCGCGATCATGATCGCCAGCGACCAGACCGCGCTGCCGACGGCGACGCCGGCCAGCGCCAGCGCGCTGTGATGGCCGGCGATCAGGGTATCGACCACGTTCATCGCCACCGCCGACAACTGGCCGAGCACGAGCGGAATGGACAGTCGCGCCGATTCGCGCATTTCGCGCTTCAGTCGTGGCAGGCGGGATGCAGACATGGGAAGGCCGGAGTGCCGCGAACGCGGCGGCGTAGTCTATGCGCAGCGACGGCGCGGCGGTGGCCGCCAGGTCTGCCGGTTCAGCGGCCGTCGGGGGCCTTGCGCAGCAGGCTCAGCGCCAGCCCGGCGACGGCGAGGCTGCCGGCGATCAGCAGCGCCCACAGCAGCCCGCGCCGCCACGGCAGCGGTTCGGCCGGCGGGCGCAGGGCGTCGTCGCCGGACAGGGCCTGTCCCTGGTCCGGCTGAATGTCCGGTGGCAGCCAGTGTTCGCCGTGGCGGCTGCGCAGTTCGGCGAAGGCGGCGGCCAGCGGGTAGTCGGGCCGCCGCGCCCGGGCGCTGCCGGCGGCGAGCCGGTACGGCGGATCGCCCTGGGCCAGCACCACGAAGGCATCGGGCCGATAGTCCAGTTGCAGGCGCGGCGGTTTCGCCAGCGCCGGCGCGCTGAGCACGCGCCAGTGTCGGTCGCGCTGGCGCGCCAGCGACTGCGCCGGCGCAGCGACCGTGCCGTCGGCGTCGTCGAGGCGGAAGGCGACGGTGTTCAGGCGCTCGCGCCAGCCGCTGTCGGCGTTGGCGCGGCTGAGCAGGGACAGCCGCGCGACGCTGTTGCCGTCGGCCAGTTGCAGGGCGGCGCGTTCGACCGGGATCGGGCCGGGCAGTTGGTAATCGAAGGCACCCGGCGTGCCGGCCACAGGCGTGCCTTGCAGGCTGATCCGTTGCAGGCCCGGCGCGTCGATGCGGGCGCGCGGTTCGGCACGCAGGGTCTGGATCGGCAGGCCTTGCGCGCCGTCGAGGCGACGCAGGCGCAGGTAGCGCGGCTGCCAGCCGGGCGGCAGGTCGAGGCCCAGTCGCTGCAATTGCAGGTCGTCCTGACGCAGCGACAATAGCGTCTGCGGCGGGCCCAGCGCGCGCCAGTCGGACAGGTCGTCGCTGCCGGCGATCTCGACCCGGGCGTGCAGGGCGTCGACCGCCTGCGGCATCAGCTCCACGTGCAGGGCGCGGGCACCATGTTCGAGGCCGTCGAGCAGGACCAGCCAGTCCGCTGCCGGCGCGGCCGGCTGCCCGGCCGGGTCGATGTCGATGCGCAGCCCGCGACGGGCGGCCGACAGCGCCACCTCCAGTTGCGCCCGGTCGATGCCCTCGCCGCCATCGCGCGGCAGGCGCAGCGCCGGCAGCACGAGCAGCGGCGGCGACGTGGCGACCGGCCAGGCACCGGGCAACTGCGAGGCGGGCCCCAGCGGCAGGCTGTCGCCCTGGGCGTTGAAGGCGGCGAGGTCGGACAGATCGTCGCGCAGCAGGCGGGCGTAGTGCGCCTCGCTCAGCGTGAAGCGCGCCATCGGCTGGCCGGCGGGAATCGGCAGATGCCATTGCCAGGCGAACTGCTCCGGCTGCGGCAGCGTGGATTCGGCGGCGGCGAGCGGGGCCGCCAGTGCCAGCATCGCGACGAGGCCAAGGCGAAGGGTCATTCGATGTGCTCCCCGGCGTGGCGGCGTGGCGGCGTCGGCGCGATCCGGCCGACCAGCACCAGCAGCCCGCCCACTGCCATGAACGAGACGATGCCGGCGATGTCGCCGAAATAGCGGCGGTCGACCAGCAGCAGCTTGGCCAGCACGATGCCGATCAGCGTTGCGCCGACGATCCAGGTCGGCCAGTGCTGGCGGCGCGAGCCGAGCACCCAGGCGAGCACGCCGGCGACGATCCAGACCACGGTCAGGCTGGCCTGCGCCATGCCGCTGTCGAGGATCGCCACGTTCCACGGCGCGCCGCCGAGCTGATGCACCGCGCGCAGGGCGGCGAAGCTGACCATCAGCAGGGCGGCACCGGTGACCAGGACCGCCAGTGGCTGCGCCGAAGCCTGCTTGCGCAGCGCCTGCACGGCGAGCAGAAGCAGGACGGCCTGGAACAGCTCCAGCGGATTGAGCAGGGGCAGGTAGGGCAGCGGCGCGCTGTCGCCCGGCTGGCCCAGGCTGTGCAGCCAGGCGGCGAACAGGACGACGCCGGCAAGGGTGAACCAGATCGGCGCGTAGCGCGGGAACAGATCGGCCAGCGGCCAGGTCGCCGGGCGCGGCAGATGGATCGTCGCCAGCAACAGCAGCAGGATCGGCAGCCAATCGGCGACGAAGCGCCAGCCGCTGGCCAGCGCCTGCGTCTGCGCGAGGTCGTGCAGGGTCAGCCCGTAGAACACGGCGACCGATGCCAGCCAGGCGATATGGGCGAAACCGATGCCGCGCTGCAGCGGCTGGCGCAGCCGCCACAGCGTGACGAGGGCCGCCAGCGCCCAGCCCAGCCAGGCCAGGTGACGATGGGAGAACGGCGTGTCGCCCAAGTCGGCCCAGGCCAGCGCGGCCAGCGCCGGGCCGAGCAGGATCACGCCGACCGCCGCCCAGCCCAGGCGCGGCCAGCGCAGCAGCGCGCGCAGCGCCGTCGCCAGCGCCATCGTCAGCAGGGCGAACAGGGTGACGCTCAGGCCCGGCGAGTGCTCGCCGAAATGCTCGATGAGTTCGCGCAGACCGGCCAGGCTCCACCAGAAAAGTCCCAGCAGGAAGGCGATCCAGACCAGCGCCCGCTGCCGGTCCTCGTACAACCGGCTGATCAGCAAGGCGGCGGCGGCCATCAGCAGCAGGCCGAGCGCGTGACCGTTGAGGATCGCCATTTCGCCCGTCGATGCCGACCAGCCGCCGTCGAACAGGCTGCCGAGGCAGGCCAGCGCCGCCAGTCCCTGCAAGGCCCAGCCGGCGAACTGCGGCAGACCACGCTGCTGGCGCAGGCCGAGCCAGATCAGCGCCGCGCCCTCGATCGCCCAGGTCGCCGAGGTCCAGCGCGCCGACAGCGCCAGCGGCACGGCCAGGGTGGCGAAACCCAGCGCCAGCGCGGCGAACGATTGACCCAGCAGCGGCGCGCGCCGGCCGCGCAGCAGGCAGAAGGCGAGCAGGCCGTACAGCGCCGCCACTGCCAGTGCGCTCAACGCCAGGCCCTCGCGGTCGCCGTCGAGCAGGGCGGCCTGCAGCGGAAAGGCCAGCAGCGGCGTGCCGAAGACCAGCGCGCCGTCGACCAGCTCCGCGCCGCGGCGCTCGCCGCGCAGCGCGTAGAGCACGGCGATGGCGATGTAGAACAGGAAGAACAGGACCAGGAACGGTTCCACCGAGGCGAACAGTTCCGGTCGGAAGTAACGCGCGCCCCACAACGTGCCGACGCCGAAGGTGAAGGCGAAGCCGACCAGGTTCAGCGCCCGCCACGGGCGCAGCCAGGCGATGGCGAACACCGCCGCGTTGAGCACCGCGTAATAGCCGAACAGGGCGACGTGGTTGCCGCTGCCGGTGGCGATCAGGACCGGCCCGAGATAGCCGCCGACAAAGCCGAGGATGGCCAACCAGATCGCATCCTGGGCCAGCGCCAGGATCGCCGCGCCGGCGACCAGCGCCACCACCAGGGCGAAGGCGATGCCGGCCGGCAGCACGGCGTAAAGACGGTAGGCGGCGAAGATCGTCAGCAGCAGCGCGCCGATCGCCCCGCCCTGCAGGGACAGTCCGAAGGCCGGCCGCTGCAGGCGGTTGCGCCAGCCCCAGAACAGGCCGGCCAGCGCCAGCAGGGCGATCAGGCCCAGCCGCCATTCGATGGGGAAGCGCAGGTCCCAGATGTCGCTGGCATAGCGCAACGCGGCAGCGGCACCGACGAACAACACCAGCACGCCCAGCTTGACCAGCGGGTTGCCCTCGAACAGCCAGCCACGCGCCTTGTCGAGCAGGGACGGCGCAGTCGGTCGGGACGCTGAGGCGGGCGGCGTTGTCGAGGCCGCCGCGCGAGCGGGTTCGACGCTCTCCGGGACCGCCGCAGCGGCGGGTCGATCCGCAGGACGGTCCACCACCGTCTGCACCGGCGGCCGGGCTGCGGCGGGTTGTGCCAATGGCGGATCGGCCGGCGGCTTCGCCGCGCTCGGCGCTGATGGCGTGACCGGCGACGCACTCGGTTGCGCCTGCGTCTGCGTGGCGCGGGCCAAGCCATCGGCGACCATGCGCTGCATCGACGCCTGACGCTGCGCCTGCTCGACCCGATCAAGGCGCTGGCGCAACTCGGCGAGCCGACCGGCCTGCCAGCCGAACAGCAAGCCGAGCAGGCCGCCCAGCAGGGCGCTGCCGGACGCGCCCAGGCCAATGCCGATCAACCCGCCAAGCAGTGCCAGTGGCCAGTGCATCGAGGAGTTCCTTCCGATCCCCGGCCAGTCTCGCCGATTCCGGGCCGCGTCGTCGATGCCGGCGTCGCGCCCGGCGGCGGCCGTCGATCAGCGGTCGATGACGAAATCGACCGGCACCCTGGCCCAGGCGTCGACCGGCTGGCCGTGGCGCTCGGCGGGCTGGAACTTCCAGCGCTTGAGCACCTGCTGCTGGGCGGCGCGGTCGAGTTCGCGGTGACCGCTGCTGCGCTCGATGCGCACGTCCAGGGCATGGCCCGCGCGCGACACCAGCACGCCGAGCAGCACCGTGCCCTCGTGTCCGCGGCGCAGCGACAGGCCCGGATACGGCGGCAGCGGCGCATGGCGCAGACCGACGCCGCTGTCCGCCCCGTCCTCGACGCCGGGACCGGACAGCGCGCCGCTGATCGGCATCACGGCGCTGACGAGCTGGACGCTGTCGACACCGGGCGGATCGACCGGCAGCGGCAGGATCGGCTGGCTGACCGCAACCGGCGGTGTCGGACTGCGCAGGCTGATCGGGCGGCTCGGTGCCTGCGGCGTCGGCGGGACCGGCTGCGGCACGGCCGGCGGCGCACGGCGCAGCAGTTCGGCAAGGATCGGCGGTGCCGGCTCCGGCGGCGCACGCAGGATCGGCGACAGGCCCTCGCGCGGCAGGCTGAGCAACAGCAGCATCAGCGCATTGCCGGCCACGGCCAGGCTCAGCGCCAGGCTGCGGTCCAGCCGCAGGCGGGAAAGGGAAAAGAACAGGCGGGAACGGCTGGCGACCATGACGAACCTCCGGAAACGGGCGGCGCGATCCAGGCGGAAAGGGCGCGTCCTGCGCGACTTCGATTGTGTTGCCCCACAGTTAGCAATGCGACTGATAACGAGACGCATGAATGGCCGAGGTTCAGCTGCCGCTTCGCACACTGACCGGCTTGCACCAGACCCTGCGACCATTGTTGCAGTGCACAACCCAGTCCCGCAGGCGTATCCTTCACCTCCCGCGCGGGCATCGCGTCCGCGCCATCGCCATCCATCAGGGATCGCCATGGGCCTCGACCTAGTTCCTCCCGGCCGCGACGTGCCGGACGAAATCAACGTCATCATCGAAATCCCCAAGGACGCCGAGCCGGTCAAATACGAAGTGGACAAGGACAGCGGCGCGATCTTCGTCGACCGCGTGCTGTCCACACCGATGCGCTACCCCTGCAACTACGGCTACGTGCCGTACACGCTGTGTGGCGATGGCGACCCGGTCGACGTGATGGTGATCCTGCCGCTGCCGCTGGTGCCGGGCTCGGTGATCCGCTGCCGGCCGGTGGGCGTGCTCAACATGACCGACGAGGCCGGCGGTGACGAGAAGCTTCTGGCGACGCCGATCCCGCAGGTGTTCCAGGGCTATGCCCACATCGAGGACATCGGCCAGGTCAGCCCGCACTGGCTGGAGCGCATCGGCCACTTCTTCGAGCACTACAAGGATCTCGAAAAGGGCAAGTGGGTGAAGCTGGACGGCTGGGGCGGGCGCGACGAGGCGCGGCGCATCATTCTGGAGTCGATCCGCCGCTACGAGAGCGCCAAGGACAAGCCGCGCTTCTGAGCATTGCTGCTTGGCAAGCGGCGGAGCGCGCCGCAGACTGATCGCCTGCTTCGCCGTCCTTCGTCCACATGACCGCTTCCTCCGCACCCGATCCGCGACGCCTCGCCAGCGGACTGGCCGACCTCGACGCCGCCGCCCGCGCGGCGCGCCTGGCGGCGCTGGATCCGGCCAGCGCCGAGGTGGTGCGCGGCCTGCTCGACCTGCTCGAATCCGACACCCTGGCCGGCGACTCGCAGGCAGCGCCGGACGCCGCGCCGCCTGTCGATGCCGCCGGCGCGCGCTTCGGCCAGTTCAGCCTGATCCGCCTGCTCGGCGAGGGCGGCATGGGCACGGTGTACCTGGCCGAGCAGGATCGGCCGCGCCGGCTGGTCGCACTGAAACTGATCCGCCACGGCCAGTTCTCGCCCGACGTGCTGGAGCGCTTCCGCCGCGAGGCCGAGTTCCTCGGCCAGCTCGAACATCCTGGCATCGCCCGGGTGTTCGAGGTCGGCGAGCAGGACACCGCCAGCGGCCGCGTGCCCTATCTGGCGATGGAATACATCGAGGGCGAAAACCTGCGCCGCTACTGTGACAAGGCCGGGCTGGACGACCGCCAGCGGCTCGCCTACGTCGCCCGCGTCGCCCGCGCCGTCCACCACGCCCACGTGCGCGGCGTGGTCCACCGCGACCTCAAGCCCGGCAACATCCTGGTCGATGCGCAGGGCCAGCCGCGCGTCCTCGACTTCGGCATCGCGCTGGCACTGGACGACGCCAATAGCGAGCCGCAGCGGCTGACCCGCCACGGCGAACTGGTCGGCACGCTCAGCTACATGAGCCCGGAGCAGATCGCCGGCGACGCCCGCCGCGTCGACCAGCGCAGCGATGTCTACGCACTCGGCGTGATCCTGTACGAACTGCTCAGCGGCGAGCACCCGCACGCGCTGCGCGACAGCTCGCTGATCGAGGCCGTGCGCATCGTCCAGGAGCAGCCGGCGCGGGCGCTGGCGCGGGGTCGGCCGGAACTGGCCGGCGACATCGACACCATCGCCATGAAGGCGCTCGACCCCGACCGCGACCGCCGCTACCAGAGCGCGGCGGAACTGGCCGACGACATCGAGCGCCACCTCGACGACCGGCCGATCCTGGCCCGACCGGCGACCACCCTGTACCTCGCCGGCAAGTTCCTGCGCCGCCACCGGCTTGGCGTCAGCGCCGCCGCCATCGCCGTGCTGAGCCTGATCGCCGCCGTCGCCGTGTCGCTGTATTTCGCCCTCGCCGAGGCCGACGCCCGGCGCGAGGCGGTGGCCCGCGCCGAGGCCAACCAGGCGGTCACGCGCTTCCTCGTCGACATGCTGACCAGCGCCGACCCGGAACGCGCTCTGGGCGAGCAGTTGACCCTGCGCGAGGCACTGGACCGCGCCGCCGCCAGCGCCGACATCGCCCTCGACGCGCAGCCCTTGGTGCGCGCGCAGATCAAGGGCACGCTGGGCAGCAGCTACCGCAGCCTGGGCGAGTTCGGCCCGGCCGAACAACTGTTCCGCCAGGCCATCGATGCCGCCGGCAGCGACGCCGATGCCGCGCTGCCGCATCGGCTCAACCTGCTCGGCACGCTGACCGACGCCGGGCGCTACCAGGAGGCGCTGGACCTGCACGCCGGCATCAGCCCGCAACTGACCGCCCTGCCGGCCGCGCATCCGCTGCGCCTGCAGGGCGACCTGCACCATGGCACCGTGCTCGCGCAAACCGGGCAGCAGGACGCCGCGATGGCGGTGTTCCACAAGGTCCGCGAAGTCGCCGATGCCCATCCGGAGCTGGATCCCGAACTCGCCATCCAGGCACGCCACAACCATGCCAGCGTGATGCGTCTGGCCGGCAATCTCGAAGAAAGCGAGCGCATGCTGCGCGAGACCTTGGCACTGCGCGCGCAGCGCTACGGGCCGGATCACCCGCTGACCCTGTTCAGCCACAACAACCTGGTCGGCACGCTGGAAAACATGGGCAAGCTGGACGAGGCCGAGGGCGAAATCCGCCACGTCCTTGCCGCCCGCGAGCGGGTGCTCGGTGCCGACCACCTGTCCACCCTCAACAGCCTGCAGAACCGCATCGTCATCCTGGTCCGCATGGGCCGCCAGGCCGAGGCCGAGCCGCTGGCCCGCGACCTGATCGAGCGCGTGCAACGGGTGATGGGCAGCCGCCACGCACGCACGCTGCAGGCGCGCAACACGCTGGCCTACATCCTCGAAGACCTCGACCAGCCGGCCGAAGCGGAACGCCTGTACCGCGACATCCTGTCCGTCTACGCCGCGCTGACCGAGCGCACCGGCCCACAGGATGCGGAGATGCTGGGCATCCACAACAACCTCGCCATGCTGCTGAGCCGGCGCGCCCTGCACGAGGAGGCGCTGCGCGAGTTCGAGCAACTGATCGCCACCACCCGCGAGGGCGCCGGCGAGGCGCATCCCTACTACGCCATCTTCCGCAGCAACCAGGGCGACGCGCTGAACAAGGCCGGACGACCGGCGCAGGCGCAGGCGGCACTGGAAGACGCCTTGCCGCGCCTCGTGCAGGTATTCGGCGAGGACCACAGCCGAGTCCGCGACGCCGCCCGCCGACTGGCCACGGCGCACGACGCGCTCGGCCAGCACGAGGAAGCACAGCGTTACACGGCGATGGCTGATGCGCCGGCAGCGCAGGACTGAGAACTTGCGGACGCCTCAACGGTGGCTGTTCGCAACTGAAGCCGACCCCCCAACATCGACCAGGCCAGCGCCAGAACAAAACCGAAGCGCATCGGCGCGAACGCGGCAATGCCCCGATAACCGCCTTACATGGCCGCATCCGTTCCCCGATCCCGGATTGCGCATGCGAGCCATCGTTCTGTGCTGCCACAGCATCAACATCCACGGCGGCGATTACCACGCCAACGATCACGTCGCGTTGGCGCAGGACTTGCGCCTGTTGAGCGCGCTGCCGGCCACCGCCAGCGGCCTGCCCGGAGGCACGTTCGCCAACATCGTCGATTACGCGGCGGCGGATTGCGAGATTCGTCAGGCCAGCGCCTTCGTCGATGCGCGCCTGGGTGCCGGCCAGACCACGTTGTTTGCCTATCCCTACGGCGAATCCAGCGCCTGGCTGCGCGAGGACTATCTGCCGCGCTTCGTCCACGAACATGGTCTGCAGGCCGCCTTCGGTACCGAGCCCGAGCCGATCACGGCGGCGTCATCGCGCTGGATGCTCGGCCGCTACGTCTGCGGGCATCACTGGCGCTCGCCGGAAGGGTTGCAGTGCGTTGCGTGGACTTGCCCCGGCACCCTGCGAGCGGCGACCATCGCGGCATGAACATTCGACCTTACCTTGATCGTTTTCCCGTGCTCGGCGAGCGCGTCTACGTCGATCCGGCGGCCTGCGTGATCGGCGATGTCGAACTGGGCGATGACGTTTCCGTCTGGCCGTTCACCGTGGTGCGCGGCGATGTCAACCACATCCGCATCGGTGCGCGCAGCAATCTGCAGGACGGGACCATCATCCACGTGACGCACGAAGGCCCGTTCACGCGGCCGGGCGGCTGGCCCACCCTCATCGGCAGTGATGTCACCATCGGCCACGGGGCCATCGTCCATGCCTGCACCATCGAGGACTTTTGTCTGATCGGCATGGGCGCGCGGCTGCTCGACGGGGTGACGGTGCAGCGTCATGGCTTCGTCGGTGCCGGCGCGGTGGTGTCGCCGGGCAAGACGGTCGGCGAGGGCGAGTTGTGGCTGGGCAATCCGGCGCGGCTGGCGCGGCGGCTCAGCGAGCGCGAGATCGAGCAACTGCATTACTCCTCCGGCCACTACGTGCGGCTGAAGGATCGCTACCTGTCCGGGTCGGTGGCCGCCTCAAGCGCGCCGAGGTAGGCCAGCGCCTGCTCGCGGTCGGCGCCGCACATCGCCGGTTGCGGGCGCAGCGAGGCGCAGAAGGCGGGACGCTCGGGACGGCCGAACAGGCGGCAGCGCAGGGCGTCGTCCAGTTGCACGCAGGGCATGCCGGCGGGCTTGCCGTGCGGCATGCCGGGGATCGGGCTGTGGATCGACGGCGCGATGCAGCAGGCGGCGCAGCCGGCGCGGCAGTCCATCGCCTTCGGTCAGCGCCGCGTCAATCTGCGCGGCTTCAATCGGCAGTGTTCAGGCGCGGTCGTTCGGCGTGCAGGGTCTGGTGTAACTCGTCGGTGTCGGGGCGGCGGCCATGCCAGAGGGCGAAGCTCTCGGCGGCCTGTTCGATCAGCATGCCGAGGCCGTCGCGCGTGTGCGGCACACCATGCGCGCGCGCCCAGGCGAGGAAGGGTACGGCGGCCTCGCCGTAGTTGAGGTCGACGGCCAGGGCACGCGGGCGGTGCAGGCGGCCGGGCAGGTCGAGCGAGCCGCCGTCGCGGCCGGCCGAGGTGGCGTTGACGATCAGGTCGAAGTCGCCGACGTGGGCGAGATCGCCCCAGTAACGTGAATGGACGCGCTCGGGATCCTCCAGTGCGTCGACCAGGGCGTCGGCCTTCTCGGCGTGGCGGTTTACCACCACCATTTCGGTGATGCCGGCATCGAGCAGGGTCGGGGCGATGCCGCGCGCGGCACCGCCGGCACCGAGCAGCAGGGTGCGGCGACCGCGCAGGTCGAATCCGCCGCGCTCGGTCAGGTCGCGGACCAGGCCCTGGCCATCGGTATTGTCGCCGCGCCAGCCGCCGGCGACGTGGCTGAGCGTGTTGACCGCGCCGGAGCGGCGGGCGCTGCGGCTGACTTCGATGCACAGCGCGTAGGCGGCTTCCTTCAGCGGCAGGGTGACGTTGGCACCGCGCCCGCCGCTTTCGGCGAAGGCGCGCAGCGCGGCGGCGAAGTCCTGCGGCGCGGCGTCGATGGCGCGGTAGTCGAGCGCGATGCCCAGTTGCCGGCCGAAGGCGGCGTGCAGGCGCGGCGACAGGCTGTGTGCGACGGGGTGTCCGAAAACGGCAAAAAATGGAGCGGTGCTCATGTCGATGCTTCCTTCAGCCAGCGCGCAGCGTCGAGCGCGAAATAGGTCAGGATGCCATCGGCGCCGGCGCGCTTGATGGCGGTCAGCGCTTCCAGTGCGCAGGCGCGCTCGTCCAGCCAGCCGTTCAACGCGGCGGCCTTGAGCATGGCGTATTCGCCGCTGACCTGGTAGACGAAGGTGGGCACGCCGAAGCGCCGCTTCACGCGCCGCACCACGTCGAGGTAGGGCAGGCCGGGCTTGACCATCACCATGTCGGCACCTTCCTCGATGTCCAGCGCAACCTCGCGCAGCGCCTCGTCGCTGTTGGCCGGGTCCATCTGGTAGGTCTTCTTGTCGGCCTTGCCGAGCGCGGCGGCGGAGCCGACTGCGTCGCGGAACGGGCCGTAGAAGGCCGAGGCGTACTTGGCCGAGTAGGCCAGGATGCGGGTGTGGATATGGCCGTCGGCTTCGAGCGCGCTGCGGATGGCACCGATGCGGCCGTCCATCATGTCCGAGGGCGAGACGACGTCGGCTCCGGCGCGCGCGTGCGAGAGCGATTGCCTGACCAGGGCAGCGACGGTTTCGTCGTTGAGCACGTAGCCGTCGGCGTCGATCAGGCCGTCCTGGCCGTGCGTGGTGTAGGGGTCGAGGGCGACATCGGTGATCACGCCCAGGTGCGGGAAGCGCGACTTCAGCGCGCGGATGGCGCGCTGCACCAGGCCGTCGTCATCCCAGGCCGAGGCGGCATCCAGCGACTTCGCCTCCGGCGCGGTGACCGGGAACAGCACCAGCGCCGGGATGCGCAGCGCCGCCGCCTGTTCGGCGCAGCGCAGCAATTCGTCGATGGACAACCGCTCGACGCCCGGCATCGAGGCGATGGCGGCGCGGCCGGGCAGGTCGTGGACGAACACCGGCAGGATCAGGTCATCGACGCCGAGGCGGGTTTCGCGCACCAGTCGGCGGGAAAAATCGTCGCGACGCAGGCGGCGGGGACGGTGCTGGGGATAGGGCATGGCGGTGCGAAGGCTCGGAAGTCTGCCGGATCGGCTCACTGTCCACGATTCTAACGCCGCCGGGCAGTCATCGGCCGCGCCGCGGCGCTGGTCAGCCTCCACCCGACGGGAGTAAAGTCCCCCGGCCCCTTCGCGCGACGGCCGGCGTGTTGCGATCAAACGCCAGGTCGGCCGTGCGCGGAGTGATCGCGCCGAGGCGTCCCGCGACGCGGAATCGGCCGCATTCCTTCACAGACGAGGTTCCGCAAAGATGAGTTCGAGTCATTGCAAACACGCGTTGGCCGCTGTCGTGGCTATGCTGGTGTGGACAGCCGCCTGCGCGCATCCGGTCCATGCGTCCGAGGCGCGCCAGGACGCGTCGCTGACCCGGGCGACGCTCGCCGCGCAGGCGACTGCGCACGAAGAACGCCGCCACTATCTGGTGCATCTCGACGAGCCCGCCCTGCCGGCCTATCGCGGCGGCATCGCCGGCATCGCCCCGGCCCCGCGACTGGCGTCGGGCCGCAACAAGCTGGACACGCGCAGCGCGCCGGCGCGCGCCTACATCGACCATCTGAAGGGCGTGCAGGCGCAGCGGCTGAGTCTCGCCAGCGGCGCGCTCGGTCGTGCGCTGACGCCGACATCGAGCTTCCAGTTGGCGATGAACGGCTGGTCGGTCGAACTGACCGGCGACGAGGCCGCCCGCCTCGCCGCGTTGCCCGGCATCGCCCTGGTCGAGGAAGTCACCGACGTGCCGCAGAACACCGATGTCGGCCCCGGCTACATCGGCGCGCCCGGCATCTGGGACGGCTCCGCATTCGGCGGTGCCGGCTCCAAGGGAGAAGGCATCGTCGTCGGCATCCTCGACAGCGGTGCCAACCTCGACAGCCCGTCTTTCGCCGAGTTGGCCGAGGATGGCTACGCCCACGTCAACCCGCTCGGCGATGGCCAGTTCATTGGCGAGTGCGATCCGGCCAACCCCGGCTACCTGCCCGGCAACGTCTGCAACAACAAGCTGATCGGTGGTTACGACTTCATCTGGCAGTACGTCAACCCGGCGACGATGACCGACGAGCCGGAGTTCGACGACTCCAGCGGCCACGGCAGCCACACCGCCTCGACGGTGGCCGGCAACCCGCGCACCCTGACCGGCGATCTGGACGGCGTGAAGATCGGTGGCGTCGCCCCGCGTGCCAACCTGATGATCTTCGACATTTGCTACACGCGTATCTCCGATGGTCTCGGGCTGTGCAACGGCGCGGCCACCATCGAAGCGGTGGAGCAGGCGCTGACCGATGGCCTGGTCGACGTCTTCAACTACTCGGTCGGCGGCGGTGCCTCGCCGTGGACCGACAGCGTCTCCATCGCCTTCCGCAACGCCGCCGCGGCCGGCATGCTGGTCGCCGCATCCGGCGGCAACTCCGGCCCCGGCGCCGGCACGCTGGGCCACAACGAGCCGTGGACGATCACCTCGGCCAACAGCTCGCACGACCGCCCGGTTGCCGCTACCCATTCCATCTCGGTGGCCGGGGGGCCGCAGGACGTGCCGCTGATGCAGCCGAACACCGGTGCGATCAATATCCCCGATCTGAGCGCCGTGCCGATCAAGGTGTCGCCCTCCCTGCTTGCCTGCAGTCCGCTGCCTCCGGGCACCTTCGCCGGCGGGTTCGCCCTGGTTGCCCGAGGCGATTGCGACTTTTCGGCCAAGATCAACAACGCCCAGGCGGGCGGTGCCGAGTACGTGCTGATCCACAACAACCGTCCAGGTGCCATCACCAACATCACCGTGGCGGGCTCCAGCCTTCCCACGTTCACCCTGACCCAGGCCGATGGCCTGGCCATCGCCGCCGCACTGGGCAGCGCTGCCGGTGTCGCGGACTTTGCCGCCGATCTTGATCCGCCGTTGCCGACGCCGACCCAGGGCGATGTCGTCAACAACAGCAGTTCGCGCGGTCCCGCCCCCTTCGACATGCTCAAACCCGATGTCACCGCGCCCGGCACGCAGGTGCTGGCGGCCGTCGATGGTCCGGCTGAGGCGGTCGACTATTACACCGGCACCTCGATGTCCAGCCCGCACACCGCCGGCGCGGCGGCGCTGCTTTACGCGGTGCGGCCGGACTGGACGCCGATGGAGGTCAAGTCGGCACTCATGATGACTGCCCGGCACGCCGGCCAGGTCAAGCAGGACGGCCTCACCCCGGCCGATCCGTTCGATGTCGGTGCCGGCTACGTGCTGGTCAGCGCCGCCGCCAACAGCGGCCTGGTGATGGACGAAACCATCGCCAATTTCGTCGCCGCCAATCCGGCCGCTTCCGTGGGCGGTGATCCGTCCACGCTCAACCTGGCCTCGTTCCAGCATCGCGATTGCGTGATCGAGTGCAGTTTCGAGCGCAGCTTCCGCAATCCCACGGCAAACAGCGAAACCTATGCGGTGACGTTTGAAACCGGCTCCGGTCTGGCTGCGGCATTCTCGACCACCTCGTTGTCGGTGGCCGCCGGCCAGAGCGCCTCGCTGTCGGTGGATTTCAACACCCTGGGCGCGACCATGAATGCCTGGAACTTCGGTTACATCATCCTCACCCCGTCCGATGCGTCGCTGCCGACGCTGAGCCTGCCGGTGGCGATCTACGCGACCCAGCCGTCGCCGACGGCCGTGGTCAGCGCAGGCAGCGAGTTCAACGTCAACGAGGGCGACACCACGCCGTTGGCGGGCAACTTCACGCTGTCCAACGAATCCATCTACGCCGCACTCGACTGGAGCCTGCGCACCACCCAGTACACCGGCGCGCTGTGGGACCAGCCCAACGCCGATGGCAGCACCAGCGGCATCGTCTCGACCTACTACAACGCGCCCAACAACACCGGCGCGTACACCACGGACGACTTCGAGCTTGCCGGCCATTCCAACGTGACCCAGCTTTACGTGTCCGGTTTCGTCGGTGCCGGATCGGGTGCGCTCGGCACGGCCACGGCCATCGACTGGTGGGTGTTCGCGGCGGATGAATCCACCGGCCTTCCGCTCGGCAACCCGGAAACCGCGCCGGGAACGGCGCTGTTCACCCACACCTCGGCACCCAATGCCCCCGGCGTGGTGATCAGCGGCGGCAACATCACCTTGAACCTCGCCACCGCCGGGCGCACGTTGCCGCTGCCAGCCGGCCGCTACTGGGTGACTGCCTACCCGCGCTTCAACAGCACCGCCTCGCGCTGGAACATCTACACCCAGGGTGTGGTGAAGGGCGAGCAGGCGCATCTGTTCTCCCCGGTGCTGTTTGGTGGCGTTCCCGAGTGGGAAGGGCTGTCGGAGGTGCTGCAAGCAGCTCCGCTGGATCTGGTGTTCCGCGTCACCGGCAACCACGCCTGCGGCGCGCCCTGGCTGACGGTGGCGGGCAGCGGTTCGGGCACGGTGGCGATCAATGATGAGGTGCAGATCGACTTCACGGTGAACCCGTCCGGTCTTGCGCCGGGCGTCCATCGCGGCAACATCTGCATCCAGTCCAACGACGCCAACCGCCCGGTGATCCCGGTGCCGATCACCTTGACGGTGCGCGGCGCGCAGATCTTCATCGACGGTTTCGAGCCTGCGCCTTCACCCTGAGCAGCGCCGACCGGCACTGCAAAGCCCCTCCTCGCGAGGGGCTTTCTTTTGGCTTCTGGTCAGCGCCGTGGCGCGGACGGCTTGTCGGCGTCCCGTCGCGGGCGCAGCAAGCGGTGTTCTGTGCGCGTCCGGATTCTGCGACTCTCTACGCCAGACCGCGGGCGACGTACAGGTTGGACAGCGCGCGGTGCCAATCGTAGGCCTGGGTGCGGCCGTCGGGGGTGACGCAGTAGTTGCCCAGCGTCATCAGGCCGGCACCGTCCGGGGGCAGGATGTTGGAAAACAGGTTGCGCTGGCCGCCTTGCAGGTCCAGGCGCTGCACTGCGCCGACGGCGGAGATCGGGTCTTCCGCGCGGCGCAGCAGAAGGCCGGAGTCGATCCAGCCCATCACCGACTCGCCGGCTTGCGCGCCCGGCGCGGGGCGCGCGTCGCCGTCTGTGATCGGATACAGCATGGCCGCCGCCTGCGGGCCTTGCGCCGCCACCGCCGATCCGTCCGGGGCCAGCGCCCAGCTGCGCACGCCTTCCGGCGTGATGGCGCGATGGCGGCCGCTGTCGAGGTCGAAGTGATACAGCCGCACGCGCTGGTCGGCCTCGTAGGCTTCCAGCGCCAGATTCGCGCCGCCGGGCAGGAAACGCGCTCCGACCACGTTGAGGCGCGCCTGATGCGCCCGGCTGCGCGGGTTGAAGTTCCGCCGGGCAGGAAACGCGCTCCGACCACGTTGAGGCCCTTGGCCACGATGCGGCGCACGCGGCCGGCACCGGTCGGCACCAGGTCGAGCTGCGAGGTGGCCGTGAAGGCCGGCGCGCAGAGCGCCCAGCGGGCATCCGGCGACAGCGCCAGGGCGCGGCCGGAGGCCAGCCGCACGGCGGCGGAACCGTCCGTGCCGCGCAGGTAGACCGCGCTGTCCGGGCCGCCGCCCTGCCCGGTTTCGTCGAACAGCAGCAGCCGTCCATCCGGCGACAGGTCGGTCGCCGTGGAGGCGTCCAGCCAGGACAGGTCGCGCACCGCCGCGCCGTCCTGCTGCACGAACATCGCGCCGCGATCATCGGTCTGTGCGACCACGATGTCGCCATTGGCGGCGATGTCCCACAAGGTGATGTTGGCCGGCGCGCGCAGCACGATGCGCGCCGCCCGGCCCGGTCGCACCGCGCACAGCGCGCGGAACAGCGGCTGCTGATCGGCGGCGGTGAACCAGATTTCCTCCCCCCTCCAAGCCAGGCCATGCAGGTTGATGTACTCGTCGGTCAGCGCCGTGCTGCGGCCCTGCCGATCGGTCACGCAGACCTGGCCGACCAGTGAACCCGGCGTGCGATAGCGGACGAAGGCGACGCGCTCGCCGTCCGCCGACACGCGAGCGAAGCCGAGGCCGTCCTGTTCGCCGATGTCCGGTCGCAGCAATGCCGTGCCGGCCGGATATTCCAGCAGGTCGCCATCGCCCTCGCGGCGCACCAGGGCCAGCGCCGCGCCATCCGGCGACCAGTCGGCGAACTTGACCTGCTCGGTCAACTCGCGCGGCGCGCCGCCGCCCATCGACGCCCGCGCCAGCGTGCCGTAGGTGATGATGCCGGAGCGATGCGAGCCCAGCGACAGTGCCAACTCGCCGCTTGGCGACACCGCCAGAAGGTTGGCCGCCGGCAGGTCGAGCACGCTGGATTCCGGCCCGTCCAGGCGCACGGTCTGCACCCGGCAGCGCTCGCCGTCCCACAGCGCGCCGTAGAGGATCGTCCGCCCGTCCGGCGCGAAGCGCGCCGAGCGGATCAGGCCGCGGCGGAAGGTCAGGCGACGGAACGACGCCGGCAGCGCATCGCCGGCAGCGCCGAAGCCATCGCGCAGCAGGCCGCCACCCAGCCCCGCCAGCAACCCGGCCGCCGCGCCGGCAGCGGCAAAGCCCAGTGCCTGTCGTCGCGTGTACGTCGCGTGCGCCGTTTGCTGCGTCCGCGCCGTCAGCGAACCGCTGGTCAGGCTGGCGGCGAGCAGGTCGAGCGCGATGATCACCTCGTTGGCGGACTGATAGCGATCCGTCGCTGCCTTTTCCAGGCAGCGCGCCACCACCGCGGCCAGCGCCGGTGAGGTCTGCGCCGGCAGCGGCGGGGCCGGTTCGCTGTTGATCGCGTTCATCGACGCCAGCGGCGTCTCGCGACGGAACGGCGCGCGGCCGCCGAGCATCTCGTGCAGCACCACGCCGAGCACGAACAGATCGGCGCGCGGGTCCACCGGCAGGCCGTTGGCCTGTTCCGGCGCCATGTATCCGGCGGTGCCGACCACCGTGCCGGCCATCGTCATCGGCAGACCGCTTGCCGCATCGAGGCGCTGATCGGCCATCGGCAGCAGCTTGGCGACGCCGAAATCGAGGATCTTGACCCCGCGATCACGGGTCAGGAACAGGTTTTCCGGCTTCAGATCGCGATGCACGATGCCGCGCGCATGCGCCGCCGCCAGCCCGCGTGCGGTCTGCAAGGCGATGTCGACGGCTTGGCGCTCGCCCAGCGGCCCATGGCGGCCGAGCCGCTCGCGCAGCGTTTCCCCTTCCAGCAGTTCGGAGACGATCCAGCAGACATCGCCCTGCTGGCCGACGTCGTACACCGTCAGCAGATTGGGATGATCCAGCGCCCCCGCCGCCCGCGCCTCGACCTCGAAACGCCGCCGGCCCTCCGAACCGGCCCCGGCGGCCTCGCCGGACAGCGTCTTGATGGCGACCCGCCGGCCCAGGCGCGGATCGTGCGCGCGGTACACCTGGCCCATGCCGCCGCTGCCGATCAGCCCCTCGATTTCGTACGGCCCCAGCGACGTGCCCGGTGCCAGCACATCGCTGCCACAAGGCGCTCCCAAGGTGGGTTCTGACATGGCGCGGCCCCGTCACCCTCTGCTCCGCCGCCCGCGTGCCGCAGTCGCGGCCGTCGCGCCAGTGGGACGTGCGTTTGTGTCCGTGGATGCGGGTGGCCTCGCGGCGTATCACCGTGGCCTAGAACAGTTCGCCTTGCGCCTGGGGCGGCCTGGGGACCGCAAACGCCGAGCAATCCAGCTCCGGCAGGCGGCCGAAGCCCAGCCGTCTGCGTGCCGTCCTGAAGCGGCTTTCGATCAGCTCGGCGAACGGCCCGCTGCCGCGCATGCGGACACCGAACGCGCTGTCGTAGTCCTTGCCGCCGTGCATCTGTCGCATCAGGCTGATGACGTGCGCGGCGCGATCCGGGAAATGCAGCGCCAGCCACTCGCGCCAGATTTCCTTCAGCTCGTGCGGCAACCGAAGCAGCACATAGCCGGCGCTGGCCGCACCCGCCGTGCGCGCCGCCTCCAGAATGCGTTCCAACTCGCCATCCGTGATCATCGGGATGACCGGCGCGACCAGCACGCCGACCGGCACGCCGGCCTCGGCCAGATTGGAGATCGTCTCCAGCCGCGCGTGCGGTGCCGTCGCCCGTGGCTCCAGCCTGGCGGACAGCCGGTTGTCCAGCGTGGTCACCGACACGTACACGGTCACCAGGCGGCGCGCCGCCATGTCGGCAAGCAGGTCGAGGTCGCGCAGGATCAGCCCGCCCTTGGTGACGAAACTGACCGGATGATTGTGCTCGGCCAGCACCTCCAGCAGGCCGCGCGTGAGTCGCCAGGTCCGCTCGATCGGCTGATAGGCGTCGGTGTTGATGCCCAGCGCAATCGGCGCGACCTGATAACCGCGCCTGGCCAGCTCGGCCCGCAGCAGCTCGGGCGCATTGGTCTTGGCGAACAGCCGCGTCTCGAAGTCCAGCCCCGGCGACAGGTTCAGATAGGAATGGCTGGGACGGGCAAAGCAATACACGCAGCCGTGCTCGCAACCGCGATAGGGATTGACCGACTGCGGGAAACCGATGTCCGGCGACGCATTGCGCGTGATGATCGAGCGTGCCCGCTCCTCCTGCACCGTGGTGGCCAGTCTGGCCGGCGCAAAGTCGGGATCGTCCGGCGCGTCCCATCCGTCGTCCTCCGCGCTGACCGTGCGCACCTCGAATCGCCCGCGCGTGTGCGAAGCGGCCCCGCGTCCCTTGATTGCGGTCACTGGCTTGGGTGCGGTCATGCCTGGTTGCGTCCGGCGTGGGGCTCAGCGGCCCGAGGCGATGGCATGCGCGATCTGCTGATCGATATCGCGGCCTGCCTCGTCCTTTTCGCGCGGCATCAGATAGAGGCCATTCGGGTTCTTGCGCGCCCACAGTTCGCCGACCGCGCGCTTGGCGACGTTCTTCGGATGGTCGTAACGGTCATCGCCCTTGTACTCGATCACGAAAATACGCCCGTCCTTCAACTTTGCAATGAAGTCGGGATAGGTGCAGCCGGTTGCAGTCGGGAAGCGGAACTGCGTTGGATGCACGAGATTGCGCACCCACGCTTCCACGTCGGGATGGCGTTCGATGGCCAGCGCGCAGCGGAATTCTTCCGCCAAATCGCCATTTTTCCGCTGATAGGGCAGGTCGCCGGGCACGGCGTAATAGTGTTTCTGCCATTCCATCGGTGCCGGGCACGGCGAACGCATGGGATAAGCCAGTTCCGGGAACGTGAACACCACGGCCGGATCGACCACGACTTCCTCCAGCGCGAACAGGCGCTGGTGCGCCCGGTTGCCGCGCTTGATCTTGGCCTCGTCCAGCAGGCTCAGCAGGCGGCGCGCGATGACGAAACGCCCTCGCACCAGTTGCCCCAGGCTGTATCCCTTGCGTTTCAACGGTGCGATGGCCTGCGCGATCCATTCGATCATGGTTTCGTGGCGCACGTCGTTCTGGACGACCTTGCCTTCCAGCCATACCAGCAAGTCGGCTTCTTCCCAGTCGCCAGTCAGGCCGGACAGGTACTCGGCCTGTGGCTCCTGGACCATGTTCATCTTCACCGCCTTCTCGCCGAGGTTGATCTCCCAGGTCTGCGTGCGCGTGTCGAAGGTCAGTGTGTCCAGTGTGCCGGCGGTATCCGCCGGATTCCAAAACCCCTCCTCAACCAGCAGGTCGTTCTCAACCGGAATCACGCGGTCGCCGAACCTGATCGACAACTGCGGCACCTCGAACTTCACGCCCTTCTGTGCGGGGGTCTCGCGCAACTTCGCGCGCGTATTGTGCTGTTCCAGCGAGGTGCGAACCTGATCCTTGGTCTTGCCGGTGAAGACCTTGGCGATGGCTTCGACGCTCTCGGGCTGAATCGCACCCTTGACCTCCACCTCGAACTTGCCTGCTTCCTCGGCGGGCCTGATCGTGATGTTGGGCAGGTCGCCTGCCGGCACGTTCGCCAGGTCCGGCTTCTTTGTCGCCGTCAACCGCAGGGTTTCGACTTTCAGCGCAGGGTGTTCACCATCACCCGGGATCAACGATGGCTGGACAGGCAGATTCTGCGCCGCTTCCAGGCGCGAAAAACCCATGCCTTCCAGGTGATCGGTGAACTCGACCGCCTTCGCACCGAAGTAGGGCGAGACGACATGCGCGTAAGCCTTGTTCAGCGCCGCCTGATTGCGCGTGCGTGCGTAGGGCATGCGCAGCACGCGGCCCAATAGTTGTTCGATCGCGGTTGCGGATTTCGTCCCGGACACGGAACACAGCACGTAGGCGAACGAACAATCCCAGCCTTCTTTCAGCGCCTCCATCGTGATGATGACGCGCACGGGGCAGTCTTCCGCGAACAGGTCGATCCCGTCCAGTTCGCGCTGGTCGCCCGTCGCAATCTTCACCCAGTCCTTGTCGATCCGTTCGCCGGCTTCGCCGGTCAGGTGCTCGTAGATCGTCTCGACCGTGGCCTCGCCGCCCTTGTGCTCGGCCTGAATCAGCAGGATTGGGCGAATGTAGTCCCGTTCCTTCTTGGCGATTTCTTCCAGTTCCTGCCGTCGCAGCAGCGCATGGCGCAGGGCGACGTCCCAGCCGTCCAGGTGCTCTTCCAGCAGCACCGGCAACTTGATCATTTCTTCGGCGAACAACTGCGAGGCAGACACGCGCACCAGCACGTTGCTGGTGGCCATGTCCGGCGTGGCGGTCAGTTCGATGATGGCGCTGGGGGCCAGGCGCTCATACACGACGCCCGACAGGTCGCTGGTCGCGTTGTGCGCCTCGTCGGTAATCACCAGCGGACGGTGGAGCCGCAGCAGATTGGCGAACGAGAAGCGTGGCCCCTTGCTGTCCTCGGTCTGTTCCAGGTCCGGCAGCGGTGCGTCCTTCGGCAGGGCGATGAAGTGCGGTTCCAGCGCCTCCTTGTGCGCGTAGAAATCGCGGATATCAATGTCGTGGACGCGCGCCGCCGCCATCGTCGCCACGACGATACAGGTGCGCGTCGCCAGTTCCTGCGGCGTCAGTTGCTCGATATCGTCGCCGTCCAGCACCGACACCTGGCCACCGAATGCGGCATCGAGTTCCAGGCGGTAGGGGTGGCGGCGATTCTTGAAGGCGTCCAGGGTCTGCTGCTTGATCGTGCGGCTGGGCACCAGCCACACCACCAGCGGGCGGTCGCGTTCCAGCCAGTTGTCCGCCGCGCAGCGGATGAAATGCGCGCCCATCAGGGTCTTGCCGCCGCCGGTGGGAATGCGGATGGCCACATAAGGCACGCCGCGCAGGCTGGGCAGGTCCTGGCCGTCCTTGTCGCGCAGGGTGCGGTACTCGGGCACCAGCATGGTCTTGGCGTCCGGGTGCGCGTGCGCGGCGAACGCCTCGGCAATGCCGTCCGTGCGCGCAGCGCGCAGGAAGTCGCCCAGCCGCGCGAGGCATTTCTCCTGGTAGTCCTTCAGGTCCATGCCATCACCTCGCGCGGATATCGTTGGGGGTCTTCTTGAACTTGATCCCCAGCGACCTCAGGCGGTCGTTGGACATGTTGGTGCCTTCGCCGTAGATCACCATCGGGCCGTCGTGTTTCGGTAGGCCCGCCAACACTTTCATGGTCAGCATGTTGCCGCCCGAGAGTGTCGTGTCGCCCAGGATTCCGTTGTAGAGCAGGTAATAGGCCGTGCCGTTGTGAACGCCCAGTAGCGGCGACTTCATGGCGCGCGTGCTGCGTGCGGTGCCCGTCTCCGCGAACCAGATATGCGCGGCCAAGTGCTCGAACTTGATTTCTGGATTGATCCGGCCCTGGTCGTCGAACACCTTGGGGCCGAGCTGGTAGAAGCGGAACCCGCCGCCGCCGTGCCAGCCGACCGCCTCGGAAATGCCACCCTGTTCGCCGTCAACAACAGCCTTCAATCGTGGCTGAGCCAAGTCCCTAGCATGCTCTCCAACTTCCACGCCAATCCATCGGCGCCCCATCTTATGGGCCACCGCACCTGTCGTTCCAGAACCGATGAAACTGTCCAAGATCAAATCGCCGGGCTTGCTTGAAATCAGGAGTATCCGTTCAATCAGTCTTTCAGGCTTCGGTGTCTCGAAAAAATTACCCTCAACGAACGAGCGAACCTCCTTATTGGCTTCGCGCGTCGTCCCTACATCCTGAGCAAACCACAAGGTTTCAGGAACACGTCCATCTTGATCTGCGAGATATATTTTCCTGATTATCCGCGTCTCGTCTGCGGAGAAAATAATCTTCCCTTCGTCGCGCTCTCGTTCGTATGTTTCCTTGCTAAACCGCCAACCCTTTGGCGGGTGCTTGATAATGTTTCCGCCCGGCGACGTAATGTCGTACATCAGGTTTCGACGAACGAGCGAATTGCGAACGTCGCCAGAACGCCAAGGGCCTCTTGGGTCGTTGTCGGGGTTCGAGTAGTTGACGTTATGTTCGTCTGTGCGTGGCAAATCCAAGAGTTCAAAAGTATCTGACTTCCGATAGCCGAGCACATGGTTGTGATGAACAGATAGTTTTCCGCTGTATCCCTTCGATTGGACGCTATGGTTCCAAACAATGTTGCCCAGGAAGTTTTTACGGCCAAACACCTCATCGCACATCACTTTGAAGTAATGCGCCTCGTTATCGTCCAGCGTGATCCAGATGGAGCCGTCCTCGCTCAATAATTCGCGCAGCAGCACCATGCGCGGATACATCATCGACAGCCACTGCGCGTGTTCCAAATTGTCGTCGTAATGTTCGAACGCACTTTTCGTGTTGTACGGCGGGTCGATGAAGATGCATTTCACCTGCCCGGCGTAGTACGGCAGCAGCGCCTTCAAGGCTTCCAGGTTGTCGCCCTGGATCAGCATGTTCGGCGCGTCTTCGTCGCCATAGGACAGCGACTGGATCGGTTGCAGCAGGCGGTACGGCGTCTTCGCCGTCGCTTTCAGGTCGTCATCGCGTTTGTGCCATTCCAGCCACGGCATTCGGTTTTCCTCAAGCGAAGCGCGGGACGCAGCCGCGCCCATCATTGTTTCAGTGGCAGCATGCCGTAGCGGCGTCTCACAGGATGATACGGGAAGGCACCGTGATCGCTTGCTGGTTGATCTCCGCCAGCCGCTCCGGGGTGCCGATGTCGGCCCAGGTTCCGGGATGGTGTTCGCCGGTGACCTGGCCCTGGCGCATGGCGGCGCGCAGCAGGGGGACGAGTTTGAAGCGCGGCGGGGTGTCGGCGGTGCCGGGGGCGTCGCCGAGGATGTGTTGCCAGTCGTCCAGCAGTTGTGGGCGGTAGCTGCCGAGGCCGGCGAAGGTGAGGCGCGCGCCGCTGTCTTCGTCGACCTGTCCGTCGGCGCGCAGGACGAAGTCGCCGGCGGGGTTGTGGGCGGGGTTGTCGACCAGCACCAGATGGGCGAGGCCGGCGGGTTCGGCGGCGAGGCGGGCGAAGTCGAGGTCGGTCCAGACATCGCCGTTGAGGGCGATGAAGGGCGCGTCGCCGAGCCAGCGCAGGGCGTTGAGCATGCCGCCGCCGGTTTCCAGCGCCTGCGCGCCTTCGTGGGCGTAATGCAGGCGCAGGCCCCATTGGCCGCCGTCGCCCAACTGCGCGGGGAAGCATTCGGCCAAGTGCGCGGTGTTGATGACCACTTCGCGCACGCCGATGGCGGCGAGTTTTTCCAGGTGGTGGACGATCAAGGGCTTGCCGCCGACCGCCAGCAGCGGTTTGGGCAGGTGGTCGGTCAGCGGGCGCATGCGTTCGCCGCGCCCGGCGGCGAAGATCAGGGCGCGCATGGCCGGGACAGGTCGCGTCCGTCGATGGCGCGTTCGATCAGGTCGATCAGCGGCGCGATGTCGAGGTAGCGGCGGCCGATGTCGCGGGCGTAGCGCCAGACGCGGTCGAGGTCGCCGAGATAACCGGCCTTGCCGTCGCGGTAATACAGGCGGCAGAAAATGCCGAGCACCTTGAGATGACGTTGCAGGCCCATCAGGTCGAAGGCGCGGCGGAAGGCGTGGGCGTCGAGGCCGGTGAGGCCGAGCGCGACGGCGCGCTGGCGGTAATCCTCCATCCAGCCGGCGACGCGCGCTTCGGGCCATTCGACGTAGGCGTCGCGCAGCAGGGAGACCAGGTCGTAGCTGATCGGTCCGCGCACGGCGTCCTGGAAGT
Source organism: Lysobacteraceae bacterium (assembly GCA_041675805.1). GTDB lineage: Bacteria > Pseudomonadota > Gammaproteobacteria > Xanthomonadales > Xanthomonadaceae > JANNWF01. The sequence continues at coordinate 12,613 of JBAYTD010000009.1, read as the reverse complement.
CGATGATGCCCAGTTCGCCGCCGGCGGTGCTCGGCAGCATCAGGTTGCGCGAGTGGTAGTCGCGATGGACGAAGCGCTGCGGCTGCGCCAGTGCGCTGTCGACCAGCAGGCGGAAGGCGGATTCGATCACGTCCCACTCTTCGCAGGCGATGGAAAAGCCGAGGTGGCGTTGCAGGAACCAGGTCGGCAAAAGCTCCATTTCCGCAATCAGGCGGTTTTCGTCGTAGGCCGGCAGGTCGTCGGCGCTGACGCTCGACTGCATGCGCAGTAGGATGTCGATGGCCTGGCCGTACAGGGCGTCGGCGGTGTCGCTGTCGAGCGCCGGCAGCAGGGTGCGGCTGCCGAGGTCGGTCAGCAGCAGGAAGCCGGCGGCCTGGTCGCGGGCGTGCACGGCGGGCGCATGCAGGCCGGCGGCGCGCAGGCGCTCGGCAATCGACAGCCAGGGGCTGAGGTCTTCCTTGTCCGGCGGTGCGTCCATGACGATGCGGCTGGGCGCGACGCCGGTCGTCCGCCAGTAGCTGCGGAAGCTGGCGTCGCTGGAGGCGGGCTGCAGTTGCAGCGTCGGATGCGCCAGCACTTGTCGCGCCCAGGCCAGACGTTGCGCGGCGCGTTCGGCGGTGCTCATGTGTGGTCGTCCAGTGCCTGCGCGTGGGCGAGGCAGCACTCGCGCAGGGCGTCGAGGTCGTAGCCGCCTTCGAGCACCGACACCACGCGGCCACCGGCGTGGCGCCGGGCGATGGCGACCAGCTCGCCGGTCAGCCAGGCGAAGTCGTCGGTGTCCAGCAGCAGGCCGCCCAGCGGGTCGGACTTGTGGGCGTCGAAACCGGCGGAAATCAGCAGCAGTTGCGGGCGGAAATCGTCCAGCGCCGGCAGCAGGCGTTGTTCGTACAGGCGGCGCAGGGCGGCCCCGTCGGCACCGCGCGGCAGCGGCGCGTTGAGGATGTTGCGGCCGTTGGCACCGCGCTCGTCGCGCAGGCCGGTCTGCGGATACAGCGCGCTCTGGTGCGAGGACAGGTAGAACACGCGCGGCTCGTCCCAGAAGATGTCCTGCGTGCCGTTGCCGTGGTGCACGTCGAAATCGACGATGGCGACGCGCTCCAGGCGATGCACGGCCAGCGCCTGTGCCGCGCCCACAGCCACCGAGTTGAACAGGCAAAAGCCCATCACCTCGTCGCGGTTGGCGTGGTGGCCGGGCGGGCGGACCAGGCAGAAGGCGCGCGGCTGGTCGCCGTCGATGGCGGCATCCACGGCGGCGCAGGCGGCACCGGCGGCGCGCAGCGCGGCGCGCGCGGAATGCGCGTCGACCACGGTGTCGGGGTCGATACGATGCGGCTCGGGGCGCGGGTCGTCGAGGATGCGATGGATGTGCGCCGGCGAGTGGACGCGCAGCAATTGCTGCTGGCTGGCCTCCGGTGCCTCGATCCAGCGCTCCGGCGGATACGCCTCGCGCAGCGCCTCCAGCGTGATGCGCAGGCGGTCGATGGATTCGGGATGGCCGGGCCCGGTGTCGTGCAGCAGGCAGTCGGGATGGGTGTACAGGCGCATGGTTCAGTCGATGGGCAGGTCGCGCAGGCCGCGTTGCCACAGCGTTTCGCCGCCGCCGGCGTGGCGCGCCAGCACGCGGGCGAGGACGAACAGCAGGTCGGACAGGCGGTTGAGATGGCGCAACGCCGGGCCGCCTACCGACTCGACGCGCGACAGCGCCACCACCTCGCGCTCGGCGCGGCGGCAGATGGTGCGGGCGAGATGGCAATGCGCGGCGGCCAGATCGCCGGCCGGCAGGATGAACTCCTTGAGCGGCGGCAGATCGGCGTTGAAGGCGTCGATGCAGCGCTCCAGGCGGCGTACGTCCTCGTCGTCGATCATCGCGTGGCCGGGGATGCACAGCTCGCCGCCGAGGTCGAACAACTGGTGCTGCACGGCGGTCAGGCAACTGCGCACGCGCTGTGGCAGCGGGCAGGCGAGGACCAGGCCGATGGCGGCGTTGGTCTCGTCGATGCTGCCCAGCGCGGCGATCCGCAGGCTGTCCTTGCCGACCCGCGAGCCGTCACCCAGCCCGGTGTCGCCGGCATCGCCGGTGCGCGTGTAGAGCTTGCTCAGGCGATGGCCCATGTCGGCGCGGCGTCAGCCGGCAGTGGCCCGCGAGGCGCGCAGGCCGGCGAGCTGGGCGATGAGCAGGTGGATCAGCGCCGCGATGCCGACATAGAGGGCTGTGACCTTGAGATAGGCCGGCAGCCAGTCGAGATAGTTCTTCCACCAGCCGGCCAGCGAGCGCACCGCTGCGCCGTCAGCCTGCCAACTGTCGCTCAGCCAGTAGAAACCGCCCTGTGCAAAGGCATGACACAGCACGATGGCGATGAACAGACAAGGTGCCAGCCAGCGCAGCGCCTGCGACGCGCGAGCGCCCGCGAGGCGAGCCAGCAGCGCGCCACCGAGCCAAAGCATCGCGTGCGCCGGCAGCAGCATCGCGTAACCGGGGGAGACGCAGTAGTGATCCCAGAAATGCTGGCCGCCGTGGCCGACCACCATCCAGTCGATGGCCACGGCAAGCGCCATCAGCAGTGGAAAAGCCCAGCGCGACCATGCGGAAAGATAAAACCCGCCGATGAAGAACAACGCCCACGAGGCATCCGGCAGCGCGCTGAAATGGTGGATGCGCGTGGCCAGCATGACGACGGCGAACAGGGCGAGAAGGGTCAGGCGCGCGGCGCGGGAACTGGGCATGGACGGCTTGTTCGACGGATGACGGATACGACCGGCAGTGTAGCGGATCGAACCCGCGCCCGGCCCGGCGCAGGCGGCGACTCAGTGGTCGCCGTCTTCGATTTCGATGTGGTCGTGACCGTGGTAGGCGGCGACGGCATCGACCACCGCCGACAGCAGCGGCGTCACCTCCGGCGCGTACAGGCGGGCGCGCTCGACGTGCTCGGTCCAGCCGAAGATCGACTGCCGCAACTGCTCCTCGCCGTGGACGCGATGCAGGAGGTCGCCAAGCAGGCGCGAGAAGGCGGCAGCGGTGGGTGCGGCACCCAGCGCCGCGAACAGCCGGCCCAGATTCTCGAACAGGTCGGCGGCATCGGCCGGCAGACCGTAGTCGGCCGGGCGGAAATCGAACGCGGCGCGGTCGGAGTCGGTCCAGATGCGATAGGCCAGACGCGCCAGCGAGTGGTACAGACCGTCCTCGGAAATCAGTGCCAGCAGCAGGTTGCGCCGGTTGGCGAGCAGGCCGGCGGTGTGGCCGGCATTCCATTCGCCGCTGCCGGCGAAGCTCACCAGACGCAACTGGTCGGCGAAATCGGCCTGTTGCAACTGGTCAAGGATGAGGATGGTGCGCGCCGCCTCGGAATAGGCGCAGGCTTCAGCGACCACCCGCTCCAAGCCGCGCAGGGCCGGCTCGGGATGCTCCTCGGCAGCGTCCAGCGGTGCCGGCGCAGCCTGTGGCTCGGGGCGGCTGAAGTCGTGGTAGAGGATGTGCGGATAGTCCAGCGCGTGCGCCAGCGCATTGGCGAAAGCAGTCTTGCGTCGACCGCCGCGACCATCGACGTGAAGCAACCGCAGATGGCCCTGCTCGGCATCGAATAGGCAGCGCAGCGCGTAGTCGTAATCGACGTTGGACTCGAAGCCGTGATCGGCGAGGCGATGGCGCAGCGACACGGGGATGCTCGGTAGCAAAAGGGTTGGCAGAGTGTAGCCGGTGGGGCGGGGAAGGGTGATGCGCAGTGGCTGGCGTATGTGTTTTTTGCATTGAGATATTGCGACGCACTGCGGATTCTTGCGGGTGGTTTCAGGCTGGGCCGTTGGCGGAAGCCTTGCACTTGTGGACTTGGGGGGGGGGGAGTCCGGCACCGATGGGGGCGTGGCTTCACTCGCCTGACTGTGCGTTGTGGCTTGGGTTTCGTCCGCCTCGGCGGCGGCCGAGTCGCTTTTCTTTGTTTCGCCGCCAAAGAAAAGTGACCAAAAGAAAGGCGACCCCGGCACCGCGCATCGCTTGCGGAGCAAGCGATGTTCCCTGCGTTGCTCGGCAACCGGCGGCCGGCGCGGACTCGCGCATCCATGCGCTCGAACATTCGCGCCTTTTCCCGCCGCTTGCCTGCGCTACTCGGCGCGGTGCAGGGGAGGGAAGGTCAAGAGCCGGAGCAAAAGCCGGTAAGCCACAGACGGCAGGCGGCAGGCTTTTGAAGCGCCGGAATCCCCCCCGTTCGCGCTGAGGTATCGAAGCGCATGCCTGGACACTTCAATACACTGCGGGCATATTTGCTCTGAACTGATCGAAGGATCAGAAGGTACGGGCGGGCGCTTCGATACCTCAGCGCGAACGGGGGGGGTAATTTCAAGCCTCTCAGCACGAACGGGTGCGAAGTGATTTCAAGCCTCTGTCGGCTCCACCGCTTCGCGGCTTGAACCGACCTACCCGAAACCGGCTTCGGCTCTTGCTCTTCGCTACCACCGCCCGTCATCGCGCCGAGCAACGCAGCCGACTTCGGGGGAAAGGCGCGAATGTTCGAGGCCATGGATGGCCGAGTCCGCGCCGGCCCGAAGTCGGCGAGTAGCGCAGGGAACCGTTGCCGCACTGCGGCAACGGCGCGATGCTGGGGTCGCCTTTCTTTTGGTCACTTTTCTTTGGCGAAACAAAGAAAAGCGACTCGGCCGCCGCCGAGGCGGACGAAACCCGGCGACAACACACAGTCAGGCGAGTGAAGCCGAACCCGCAACCAAAAAAACACCCAGAAACGAACCCCCGATCCCCCTCAGTACCCACGCTGCACAGTCAGCGCCGCCAGCGCCTGCAAGGGCGCGAGGTCGCCCGGGATGCCGTGCAGCGCTTCGCGCATCGCCTCGGCTTCGCCGGTCAGGCGGTCGCGGGCGCCGTCGAGGCCGAGCATGCTGACGTAGGTGGGTTTGTCGGCGGCGGCGTCCTTGCCGGCGGTCTTGCCGAGTTGGCTGGAGCTGGCTTCGACATCGAGCAGGTCGTCGCGGATCTGGAAGGCGAGGCCGAGTGCGGTGGCGAAGCGGTCCAGTCGTTGCAGGGTGTGTTCGTCGGCGGCGGCGGCCAGTGCGCCCAGGCGCACGCTGGCGCGGATCAGTGCGCCGGTCTTGCGCGCGTGCATGGCGCTCAGCGCGGCTTCGTCGAGGTGTGCGCCGACGGCGTCCAGGTCCAGTGACTGGCCGCCGACCATGCCGGGCGCGCCGGCGGCATCGGCCAGTGTTTGCAGCATCGCCACCACGCGCTCGGCCGGCAGCCGGCTGCGCGCCAGGGCGGCGAAGGCCAGTGCCTGCAGGCCGTCGCCGGCAAGGATGGCGGTGGCTTCGTCGAAGGCGATGTGGACGGTTGGCTGGCCGCGGCGCAGGTCGTCGTCGTCCATCGCCGGCAGGTCGTCGTGGACCAGCGAATAGGCGTGGATCAGTTCGACTGCGGCGGCGGCGTGATCGAGAGTGTCGAGTGCGCCGCCGCAGGCGTGGCCGCTGGCGTAGACCAGCAGCGGACGGATGCGCTTGCCGCCACCCAGCGCGGCGTGGCGCATCGCCGCGTGCAGGCGCGCCGGCACGGCGTCGGCGGCGGGCAGCAGGGCATCGAGGAGGGCGTCGGCGCGGGCGGTCCAGTCGGCCAGGAGGCGCGCGGGATCGGCGCTCAAGGCGTCGGCTCGAACGGCGTCGCCTGAACCGGGTCGAGCGGATCACCGAGCAGGCGCACGCGCAGTTCGGCCTGTTCCAGCGCGCCCTGGCAGGATCGGTACAGCGCGATGCCGCGTTCGTAGGCGGCCAGCGACTCGTCCAGGCTCATGTCGCCGCGTTCCATTTTCTGCACCAGCGACTCCAGTTCATCGAGCGAGCGCTCGAACTCGGCGACGGCGGGGGCGGTGGCGGGCGTGTCCGACATGGTGCGCAGTGTACCGGCGGCGGGTCAGTCGGGCGAGGATTCTACATCGCGCCAGCGCAGGAAGCGGCTGGGATGGCGGTCCAGCGGGTTGCCGATCCAGCCGTCCAGGCGCGGATCGACCAGGTGCTTGGAGGTGTAGTGATACAGCGCGATGACGGCATGGTCGTCGAGCAGCAGGCGTTCGGCTTCGGCGGCGAGGCGCATCCGCGTGGCCGGATCGGCGGCCTCGCGCGCCTCGCGCAACACGGCGGAGAAGGCCGGGTTGTGGTACCCGGTCCAGTTCAGCGCGGTGTCGCCGTCGAAGCCGCCGAGGAAGTCCAGCGGATCGGCGACATCGGCGATCCAGCCGCCGCGAAAAACCTGGGTCAGCACGCGCTGGCGGCGGTTCTGCACGAACACTTTCCATTCCTCGTTGCGCAGTTCGCTGTGTACGCCCAGCGTCTCCCGCCACATCGCGCTGACGGCGAGCAGGGTGCGTCGATGCGGCAGCGAGCTGTTGTAGCGCAGTTCGACCCGCAATGGCCGCCCACGGCTGTAACCGGCCTCGGCGTAGCGCTGGCGGGCGAGCGCGTCGCGCTGTGCCTGCGTCCAGTCGGCGTGCGGCGGCGACGGGTTCCGGTAGCTGCCGATGCCGGGCGGGACGATCCCCCAGGCCGGCGATTCGTCCATGCCGGTGATGGCGCGGGTGAGGATGTCGCGGTCCACCGCCAGCGACAGCGCCTCGCGCAGGGCGCGGTTGTCGGCGAACGGTGGCCGGGTCAGGTTGAGGCCGAGCCAGAAGCTGCCCAGATAGGGCTCGATGCGCAGCGCATCGCCAAAACGCCGGCGCAGTTCCGCCTGCCGGCCGGGCGGCGCGGTCTCGGTCACATGCAGGTCGCCGGCCTCGAAGCGTTTGCGCTCGGCGGCGGCGTCCTCGGTGACGTGGTAGCCGACCTCGTCGATGGCGACGGCGGCGTGGTAGTGCGGGTTGGCGCGCAGGCGCAGGCTGGATTGCGGCGTCCAGGCGTGCAGGCGATAGGCACCGTTGGAGACCAGGTGGCCGGCGCGGGTGTGGCGGTCGCCATGGGCGGCGATGCCGGTCAGCCAGACCGGATAGGCCAGCGGCAGGGTCAGCAGGCTCTCCAGCGGGGCCGGGCGGATCAGCCGGAACTCGACGGTGCGCGCATCCGGCGCGTGCACGCCCAGCGCGCCCGGATCGCGCTCGCCGCGCAGGATCGCGATGGCGTTGTCGATGGCGGCGAACTGCATCGCCATCGGTGCGCCGGTGGCGGGGTCCAGCGCGCGGCGGAAGCTGGCGACGATCTGTTCGGCGTCGAGTGGCTGGCCATCGCTCCAGCGCAGGCCGGCGCGCAGATGGAAGGTCCAGCGCAGGCCGTCGGCCGACGTCTCCCAGCGCTCGGCCATGCCGGGGATCGGCCGGCCGGCGGCGTCCTCGGCGATCAGTCCTTCGTACAGATCGCGCAGGATGTTGCCACAGGCCACTTCCTGGCAGCGATGGGCATCCAGCGTCGAGGGTTCCGGCCCGTTGCCGCGCTCCAGCGGCCGCGCGCCGGCGTGTCCGACCAGTGCGAACAGCGCCGCGAGGGCGATGCGGGCGAAGCAGGATGTCGATGGGCGGCGGATGGCGGGCGGCGTCTCGGCAACGATTCGCGCAGATTAGCGCAAGCCCGTTTCACCGAGACAAGCCCGTTCACCACGATTGGCCCGGCTGCTGCTGTGGCGGTTGCTGCATGCCCTGTGGCGGCGCGCCGCCGGCATTGCCCATCGCCAGTTGCGCCGCCTGCTGCCAGGCCTCGATGCCGCCGCGATACCAGTAGACCTGGGTGAAGCCCATGTGGATGGCGCGCAGCGCGGCGTTGTAGGACATCCAGCACTGCGTGTTGAGGCAGTAGAACACCAGCGGCCGTGCCTTGTTGCCCTGGGTGACTTGCTGCAGGTAGTTGCCGAACTCCTGCTGCGTCTGGTCATTGAACGAGCCCGCCTGCGAAGCCGGCGCGGCGTTCTGCGCATTGGGCAGGGTCGGGCCGGGGCCGAGCACGTGGAACACCAGCAGGCCGTTCTGCCCGGACTGCTGGTACAGGCCCATCAGGCGGTCGGTGGTGATGACCTGGCCGCCGGGGATCGAGGTCGGCGTCGGGCCGTGGAAGGTGGTCTGCAACTGGTTGGACGGCGGCACGCCGAAGTCCTGCATCTCCTGCTGCAACAGCGCCATCATCGGATGCGCCTGACCTTGTACCGTGCCTGGCTGCTGGCCGTAGCCGCCGTAGGCAGTGGACGGTGCCTGGTTCATGCCGGGCTGTGCCATGCCCTGCTGCGGCGGCCAGGCGGGTTGCTGCTGCGGCTGCGGCTGCTGCTGCGGCTGTTGCTGCATCGGCGGCACGGCGGGCGGAGCCACTGGCGCGGCCTGGTCGAAATTCTGCTGCGCCAGCAAGCTCGGCGACGACAGCAACAGGGCCAGGCCGATGGCCAGCCGGGTTGCCTTGCCATGGCGGTGCGGGGTGGTGGTCATGACGCACTCCTGTCGGACGGGACGATGGCGGCGCGACGCCGCATGGAGCAGAAAGCGCGGGTTGGCGGAAAAGCGGCTCAGCGCGATGGGGCGGGCCAGGGCGACGGCAGTGTCGGGGCCGGAGCGGTGGTGGTCACCCTGCCGGACACCGCTGACAATTGGTTGCATTATTCGCTACCATTTTGAGATGAACCGCAAACATCGCGCCACCTTGGAGCTGATCTTCGCGCGTCCCACCAGTGGCAACGTGAAGTGGCGGGACATCGAAGCCCTTCTCGGTGCGCTCGGCGCGCGGCTGCAGGAAGCGGAAGGTTCGCGCGTCACGGTCGAGCTGTTTGGCGTCGTACGTGTGTTCCATCGCCCGCATCCGCGTCCGGACGTCGACAAGGGTGCGGTCGCCAGCATTCGAAAATGGCTGGACAGCAACGGAGTACGACCATGAAAAACATCCTGACCATCGACGGCCACAAGGCTGTCATCAGCTTCGACCCGGACATCGGCCTGTTCCGCGGCGAGTTCACCGGGCTGTCGGGCGGTGCCGACTTCTACGCCGCCGACGTGGATGGCCTCAAACGCGAAGGCGCTCTCTCCCTCCGCGTGTACCTGGATGCCTGCGCAGAGCGTGGCATCGACCCTTTGGCGAAAGCCTCGGGCGCGTTGAACCTTCGGGTATCGCCGGAACTGCATCGCGCGGCCACCGCGGCGGCCAAGGCGCACCGCGTCAGCCTCAACCAGTGGGCCTCTGAGGTGCTGCGCCGGGCCGCTCACGACTGAGCCTCCGACGCCTGACGTTTGCCCGCCGTCGGCAAGGCCCTTTGAGCCGGTTTCTCCGTTCGTTGCGCCTTAGCGGCAGGCGTGGTGCAAGGAGTCGACATGAGCGGAAAACGGTGGACGTGCTGGACGATGGCGACGCTGTCGCTGGCGATGGTCGCTGCAAGCGGCGCGCAGGTGCCGCAGTCGCATCCCAGCGGCGTGTTCCATGACAGCCGGCAGACGGCAGCCGTCGCGCCGCCCACGCGGCCGTCGGTGGATCGCCTGGAACGGGTCTCGATCATCGATGGCAGCGGTTTCGGCCAACCTATGGCGGCGATGACGCTGGAGGTGCCGGTCGGCTGGCTGGCGCGTGGCGGCGTGGAGTGGAACCGCCAACTGGAATGCACGCTCAACGCCTATCAACTGCATTGGAGTGCCGCCTCGGCTGATGGCCTGCACGAAGTCAGCGCGCTGCCGCGGCTGTCCTGGCAGCTCGAATCCGCCGGTCTGGTGCCGACCAATCCCTGCCCCGGCGCGCCGTTCAGCGATGCCCGGCAATATCTGGAGCACATCGCCCGCAACGCCCGCCCCGGCGCGCGCGTGCTGAGCTACCGGCAGCGCCCGGACCTGGTCGAACAGATGCGCCAGGGCGCGGCGCAGCAGACCTCGCCGAATGGCGCGCGGATGAGCTGGGACGCCGGCGAACTGCTGATCGGCTATGCGCTGCAGGGGCGCGAAATGCGCGAATCGATGGTGGCCGCGGTGAGCCGCTCGGAGATGCAGGGCTCGGTGTCGATGTGGGCGGAGACCGGCCTGGCGTTGCGCGCGCCCGATGGCCAGCTCGATTTCGCCCTGCTCGAGCGCATCCGCAGTTCGGCGCGCTACGACAAGGCGTGGATGGAGCAGGTGACCGCTTGGGCGATGGACACCATGCGCCGCTATTTCGCCAACCAGGCCGCCAACATCCAGCAGTGGCACGCGCGGCGGATGAGCGAGATCAACGCCGCCGGCATGGCCGCCCGGCACCAGATCCGCATGGAAACCATCGCCGACATCGGTCGCATCAACCAGCAGACCGTGGCCCGGCGCAGCGCCGTCGACGACCGCATCCACGCCCGCAACCTTGACGCCATCCAGGAAGTGCAGCCCTGGCGTGACCCAGACAGCGGCCGGCAGATCGACCTGTCGATCCACTACAAGCACGCCTGGCAACTCGAAGACGGTCGGCAGTTCCTGACCAACGACAGCCAGTTCGAGCCGGGTCGCGACCTCGGCATCCGCGGCCGGCGGCTGGAACCGGTGCGCTGAGGGCGTCGACCGGCAAGCGCATGGCGGTACACTGCGCCATTGCGCTGGGCGCAGCCTGCCCCCATGTCGCCGGTCTCCCCCTTCCCGCAGGTGTTCCGTGTCCGAAACATCGCCCGCCGAGCCCGTCGAACGCGCGGACCTGATCGCCTATTTCGCCGCCGGCAACAAGCCGCCGGAGCAATGGCGGATCGGCACCGAACACGAGAAGTTCGGCTTCCGCATGAACGACCTGCGGCCACCCGAATTCGCCGGCGAACACGGCATCGAGGCCGTGCTGCGCGGCTTGACCCGCTTCGGCTGGCAGCCGGTGGAGGAGGACGGCAAGCTGATCGCGCTGAGCCGCAACGGTGCCTCGGTGACGCTGGAGCCGGCCGGCCAGCTCGAACTGTCCGGCGCCATGCTGGAAACCATCCACCAGACCTGCCGCGAAGTCTCCAACCACCTGTACGAAGTCAAGTCGGTGGCCGACGAACTGCGGCTGGGCTTCCTCGGCATGGGCTTCCAGCCGCTGTGGAAGCGCGAGGACATGCCGTGGATGCCGAAGGGCCGCTACAAGATCATGCGCGAGTACATGCCCACGCGGGGCCAGCTCGGCCTCGACATGATGACCCGCACCTGCACCGTGCAAGTCAACCTGGATTTTTCCAGCGAGGCCGACATGGTGAAGAAGTTCCGCGTCGCCCTTGCCCTGCAACCGGTCGCCACCGCCCTGTTTGCCGACTCGCCGTTCACCGACGGCCGACCCAACGGCTACCTCAGCTACCGCTCGCAGATCTGGACCGACACCGATCCCGACCGCACCGGCATGCTCGACTTCGTGTTCGAAGACGGTTTCGGCTTCGAGCGCTACGCCGACTACCTGCTCGACGTGCCGATGTACTTCGTCTACCGCGACGGCCGCTACCTTGACGCCAGCGGGCAGAGCTTCCGCGACTTCCTCGACGGCCGCCTGCCGGCCCTGCCCGGCGAGCGCCCGACCCTGCGCGACTGGTCCGACCACGTCACCACCGCCTTCCCCGAAGTGCGGCTGAAGAAATACCTGGAAATGCGCGGTGCAGACGGCGGCCCGTGGAACCGCATCTGCGCCCTGCCGGCACTGTGGACCGGCCTGCTCTATGACGATGCCGCGCTGGACGCCGCCTGGGATCTGGTCAAAGATTTCACCCTGGAAGAACGCCACGCCCTGCGCGACGGCGTGCCGCGCCAGGCGCTGAAACTGCCGTTCCGCGCCGGCAGCGTGCGCGATCTGGCGCTGGAAACCGTGCGCATCGCCGAAGCCGGCCTGCGCCGGCGCAACCGCCGCAACGACTACGGCGGCGACGAATCGGTATTCGTCGAACCGCTGATCGAAACCGCCATCGCCAACGAAACCCCCGCCGAACGCAAACTGGCCCTGTACCACGGTGCCTGGCAGGGCCAGGTCGAACCGCTGTTCCACGAGTTCATGTACTGACTCGACCGACACCTGCCATTGGGCGAATCGGCCGGGCATCTGTGCCACCATAGCCGCATGACCGCAGGGGGCGATGAAACGCTGGCATGGCCGCATGTCGAGGGTTACCGCATCGAGGCGGTGATCGGGCGCGGCGGCATGGCGACGGTTTATCGGGCGCGGCAGGTGTCGCTGGATCGCACCGTGGCGATCAAGCTGATGGCGCGACGCGACGACGACGACGCCAGCGCCGAGCGTTTCGCCCACGAGGCGCGGATCATTGCCGGGCTGGAGCATCCGGGCATCGTCGGCATCCATGACGTGGGCCGGCTGCCTGATGGCCGGTTGTTCTACGCCATGCCGTGGTTGCCGGGCGGTGATCTCGCCGGGCGCGAGCTGCGCGGCGATCAGCGCGCCATCCTCGGCATTCTGCGCGTGCTGCTGGGCGCGCTCGGGCACGCCCACGCGCATGGCGTGGTGCATCGCGACGTGAAGCCGGAGAACGTGCTGTTCGATGCCAACGGCCAGCCGCGTCTGGCCGATTTCGGCATTGCTCTGGGCGGGCGTCGGCCGGCTTCGCGGATCACCCGCGAGGGCATGGCGCTGGGCTCGGGCGGCTACATGGCACCAGAACAGGCGCGCGGCGAGGCGCTGGATGGTCGCGCCGATCTGTACGGAGTCGGCGTGCTGGCGTACGAGATGCTGACCGGCGAACTGCCCTTCCACGCCGAGG
>JBAYTD010000008.1:0-43643 GCA_041675805.1 Lysobacteraceae bacterium | reverse complement strand
GTCTGGGCGCTGGAAGCCTACGGCGCGGCCTACACCCTGCAGGAAATGCTGACGGTGAAGTCCGACGACGTGCAGGGCCGCAACCAGATGTACAAGAACATCGTCGACGGCAACCACGAAATGGCGGCCGGCATGCCGGAGTCGTTCAACGTGCTGGTCAAGGAAATCCGTTCGCTGGGCATCAACATCGAGTTGGAAGAGACCTGAGGAGCAGGGAATGGGGAAACGGGAATCGGGAATCGTGGCCGCGCGCAGCGCGCGGCAACAGCCCTGACCTCCCGGCTCCCCGCTTCTGACCATTCCCGATTCTCGATTCCCAATTCCCGGAGAAAGTCATGAAAGATCTGCTCAACCTCTTCAGCCAGCAGCGCGCGCCGCTCGATTTCGATGCGATCAAGATCCAGTTGGCCTCGCCGGACCTGATCCGTTCGTGGTCCTACGGCGAGGTGAAGAAGCCGGAAACGATCAACTACCGCACCTTCAAGCCGGAGCGTGACGGCTTGTTCTGCGCTGCCATCTTCGGTCCGATCAAGGACTACGAGTGCCTGTGCGGCAAGTACAAGCGGATGAAGCACCGTGGCGTGGTGTGCGAGAAGTGCGGCACCGAGGTGACCCTGGCCAAGGTGCGCCGCGAGCGCATGGGCCACATCGACCTGGCCAGCCCGGTTGCCCACATCTGGTTCCTCAAGTCGCTGCCCTCGCGCATCGGCCTGATGCTCGACATGACCCTGCGCGACATCGAACGCATCCTCTACTTCGAAGCCTACGTGGTCATCGACCCGGGCCTGACCCCGCTTGATCGCAACCAGTTGCTCAACGAAGAGCAGTACCTGCAGGCGATCACCGAGCATGGCGACGAGTTCGACGCCCGCATGGGTGCCGAGGCGGTCTACGAGCTGCTCAAGACCATCGACCTCAACGCCGAGCTGGTGCACCTGAAGGAGGAGATCGCCTCCACAAACAGCGAGACCAAGCTCAAGCGTCTGTCCAAGCGGATCAAGCTGGTCGAGGCCTTCATCGATTCCGGCAACCGCCCGGAATACATGGTGATGACCGTGCTGCCGGTGCTGCCGCCGGATCTGCGTCCGCTGGTGCCGCTGGATGGCGGCCGCTTCGCCACCTCAGATCTGAATGACCTATACCGCCGCGTCATCAACCGCAACAACCGCCTCAAGCGCCTGCTCGAACTGTCCGCGCCGGACATCATCGTGCGCAACGAAAAGCGCATGCTGCAGGAGTCGGTCGATGCGCTGATGGACAACGGCCGTCGTGGCCGCGCCATCACCGGCACCAACAAGCGCCCGCTGAAGTCGCTGGCCGACATGATCAAGGGCAAGCAGGGCCGCTTCCGGCAGAACCTGCTCGGCAAGCGCGTCGACTACTCGGGCCGTTCGGTGATCGTGGTCGGCCCGACCCTGCGCCTGCACGAGTGCGGCCTGCCGAAGAAGATGGCGCTGGAGTTGTTCAAGCCGTTCATCTTCTCCAAGCTGCAAAGCCGCGGCTTGGCCACCACCATCAAGGCGGCCAAGAAGCTGGTCGAGCGCGAAGAAGCGGAAGTCTGGGACATCCTGGAAGAAGTCATCCGCGAGCATCCGGTGATGCTCAACCGCGCCCCGACCCTGCACCGCCTCGGCATCCAGGCCTTCGAGCCGGTGCTGGTGGAAGGCAAGGCGATCCAGCTGCATCCGCTGGTCTGTACCGCCTTCAACGCCGACTTCGACGGCGACCAGATGGCCGTGCACGTGCCGCTGTCGCTGGAAGCCCAGCTGGAAGCGCGTGCGCTGATGATGTCCACCAACAACATCCTGTCGCCGGCCAACGGCGAGCCCATCATCGTGCCGACCCAGGACGTGGTGCTCGGTCTGTACTACATGACCCGTGCGCTGGAAGGCAAGCGCGGCGAAGGCATGGTGTTCGCCAACCTGGCCGAGGTGCAGCGCGCCTACGACAACCGCGTGGTCGACCTGCACGCCAAGGTCAAGGCGCGCATCCGCGAGGTGGAGATCGACGAGGCCGGTGTCCGCACCGTCCGCAACGCGATCCACGACACCACCATCGGTCGCGCCCTGCTGGCCGAGATCCTGCCCGAGGGCCTGCCGTTCAGCCTGGTCAACACCGAGCTCAACAAGAAGGCGATCAGCCGTCTGATCAATGCCTGCTACCGCCAGCTCGGCCTGAAGGAAAGCGTGGTCTTCGCCGACCAGTTGATGTACACCGGCTTCCGCTACGCCACCCGCGCCGGCGTCTCCATCGGCATCGACGACATGGTGATCCCGGCCGACAAGCGCGGCATCCTGGCCGAGGCCGAGCGCGAGGTGAACGAGATCCAGGAGCAGTACCAGAGCGGCCTGGTGACCGCCGGCGAGCGCTACAACAAGGTGGTCGACATCTGGTCGCGCACCAACGAGCGCGTCGCCAAGGCGATGATGGAAGGCATCGGCAGCGAGAAGACCGAGGCTGCCGACGGCAGCATGGTCGAGCAGAAGTCGATGAACTCGATCTACATCATGGCCGACTCCGGTGCCCGCGGTTCGGCGGCGCAGATCCGCCAGCTGGCCGGCATGCGCGGCCTGATGGCGAAGCCGGACGGCTCGATCATCGAAACCCCGATCAAGGCCAACTTCCGCGAGGGCCTTGACGTCCTGCAGTACTTCATCTCCACGCACGGCGCGCGCAAGGGCCTGGCCGATACCGCGCTGAAGACCGCCAACTCCGGTTACCTGACGCGGCGTCTGGTCGACGTGGCGCAGGACGTGGTGATCACCGAGGTC
This sequence comes from Lysobacteraceae bacterium, assembly GCA_041675805.1. Taxonomy (GTDB): domain Bacteria; phylum Pseudomonadota; class Gammaproteobacteria; order Xanthomonadales; family Xanthomonadaceae; genus JANNWF01. The sequence continues at coordinate 40,872 of JBAYTD010000008.1, read as the reverse complement.
GACTGCGGCACCGTCAACGGTCTGACCATGACGCCGATCGTCGAGGGTGGCGACGTGGTCGAGCCGCTGCGCGAGCGCGTGCTCGGACGCATCGTCGCCGAGGACGTCTACCTGCCGGGCAACGACGAGGATCCCATTGTCACCCGCAACGAACTGCTCGACGAGAAGTGGGTCGCCAGGCTGGAGGAATCCGGCGTGCAGAGCATCAAGGTGCGCTCGACGATCACCTGTGAATCCAGCTTCGGCGTCTGTGCGCACTGCTACGGCCGCGATCTGGCGCGCGGGCACATCGTCAACATCGGCGAAGCGGTCGGCGTGATCGCCGCGCAGTCGATCGGCGAGCCGGGCACCCAGTTGACCATGCGTACCTTCCACATCGGCGGCGCGGCATCGCGTGCCGCCGCCGTCGACAGCGTCTCGGTGCGTACCAGCGGCACGGTCAAGTTCAACAACCTGAAGACCGTCGAGCACGCCTCCGGCCACCTGGTGGCGGTGTCGCGTTCGGGCGAAATCTCGGTGATGGACGGCCACGGCCGCGAGCGCGAGCGCTACAAGCTGCCCTACGGTGCCACCATCTCGCTGCGTGACGGCGACCCGGTGAAGGCCGGCCAGCAGGTCGCCAACTGGGATCCGCACAACCACCCGATCGTCTCCGAAGTGGCCGGTTTTGTGCGTTTCGTGGACTTCGTCGAGGGTGTCACCATCATCGAGAAGGTGGACGAGCTGACCGGCCTTGGCAGCGTCGAGATCACCGATCCCAAGCGCCGCGGCACGGCCGGCAAGGATCTGCGCCCGATCGTCCGCATCGTCGACGCCGACGGCCAGGATCTGAACATCCCCGGCACCGATCTGCCGGCGCAGTACCTGCTGCCGCCGCGCTCCGTCGTCAACCTGCAGGACGGCGCGCCGGTGGGCGTCGGCGACGTGGTCACCAAGGTGCCGCAGGAAGCCTCCAAGACCCGCGACATCACCGGCGGCCTGCCGCGCGTGGCCGATCTGTTCGAAGCACGCAAGCCGAAGGATCCGGCCATCCTGGCGGAGAAGTCGGGCATCGTCAGCTTCGGCAAGGAGACCAAGGGCAAGCAGCGCCTGGTGATCAAGGGTGCCGATGGCGAGGATCACGAGGAGCTGATTCCGAAGTACCGCCAGATCATCGTGTTCGAAGGCGAGCACGTCGAGAAGGGCGAAACCGTCGTGGACGGCGAGCCGAATCCGCAGGACATCCTGCGCCTGCTCGGCGTCGAGCCGCTGGCCGCCTACCTGGTCAAGGAAATCCAGGACGTGTACCGGCTGCAGGGCGTGAAGATCAACGACAAGCACATCGAGACGATCATCCGGCAGATGCTGCGCAAGGTGGAGATCGCCGATCCGGGCGATACCCGCTACCTGCGCGGCGAGCAGGTCGAGCGCGTGCGCATCGTCGAGGAGAACGCCCGCGCGGCGTCCCGCGAGGAAATGCCGGCGGCGTTCGACCCGGTACTGCTCGGCATCACCAAGGCGTCGCTGGCGACGGAGTCCTTCATCTCCGCGGCATCCTTCCAGGAGACCACCCGCGTGCTGACCGAGGCGGCCGTGCGCGGCACCCGCGACACGCTGCGCGGCCTGAAGGAGAACGTCATCGTCGGTCGCCTGATCCCGGCCGGTACCGGCCTCGCCTACCACAGCCGCAGGCGGCGCTCAGCGCAAGGCCTCACCCAGGCCGAACTGGACACCCTGGTCGCACCGATCATCGCCGACCCGGGCGGTGCAGCCGAGGAAGTCGCCGGCTGAGGTTGAAAGGCAAGGGCCGCGCGCCGCCGCGCGCGCGGCGCGATGCAAAGCGAGGCGCAGGAAGCGCCTCGCGTTCGGGGCGCGGGATGCGCAATTGAACGGGATCCGATGCGTTGACTGGCTTCAACGCATCGGGTTATACTTCTCTGTCTGACTGGGCCGTTTTTGGCCTGTCTTCGTTTCTAGCAAGGTTCGGACCCATGGCGACGATCAACCAGTTGGTGCGCAAGCCGCGCCAGCCGCTCACCTACAAGAGCGCCTCCCCCGCGCTGGAGAACTGCCCGCAGAAGCGCGGCGTCTGCACCCGCGTCTACACCACCACCCCGAAGAAGCCCAACTCGGCCCTGCGCAAGGTCGCCAAGGTGCGCCTGACCAACGGCTTCGAGGTGATCTCCTACATCGGTGGCGAAGGCCACAACCTGCAGGAGCACTCGGTCGTGCTGATCCGCGGCGGTCGCGTCAAGGACCTGCCCGGCGTGCGCTACCACACCGTGCGCGGCTCGCTCGATGCCGCCGGCGTCGCCAAGCGCAAGCAGGCACGCTCCAAGTACGGCGCCAAGCGCCCGAAGTCCTAATCGTCCCGACCTGGCGGCCGTTTCGCCGCCGGCGAGGCCGTCGTTCGATCTTTTCAAACTCAGGCACGCATCATGTCCCGTAAAGGTTCGCCCGGTTCCCGTTCCGTACTGCCCGATCCCAAGCACAGCAGCGAGATGGTCGCGCGCTTGATCAACATGGTCATGCTCAGCGGCAAGAAGTCGGTTGCCGAGAACATCGTCTATGGCGCGATGGACGTCATCGGGCAGAAGAACGATGATCCGCTGTCCCTGGTTCAGAAGGCGCTGGACAACGTCGCGCCGACGGTCGAGGTCAAGTCGCGCCGCGTCGGCGGCGCCACCTACCAGGTACCGGTCGAAGTGCGCGCCTCCCGTCGCACCGCGCTGGCCATGCGCTGGCTGATCGAGTCCGCCCGCAAGCGCGGCGAGGCGTCGATGCCGCGCAAGCTTGCCGGCGAACTGCTCGATGCTTCCGAGAGCCGTGGCGGCGCGGTCAAGAAGCGCGAAGAAACCCATCGCATGGCGGAGGCGAACAAGGCGTTCGCCCATTACCGCTGGTAACGAGAAAAAGGATTTCCCGTGGCCCGTACCACTCCCATCGAGCGTTACCGCAACTTCGGCATCATGGCGCACATCGACGCCGGCAAGACGACGACGTCGGAGCGCATCCTGTTCTACACCGGCGCCAACCACAAGCTGGGCGAAACCCATGAGGGTTCGGCCACCACCGACTGGATGGAGCAGGAGCAGGAGCGCGGCATCACCATCACTTCCGCCGCCGTGACCGCGTTCTGGCGCGGCATGGACCAGTCGCTGCCGCAGCATCGCTTCAACATCATCGACACCCCCGGCCACGTCGACTTCACCATCGAAGTCGAGCGCAGCCTGCGCGTGCTCGATGGCGCGGTGTTCGTGCTGTGCTCGGTGGGTGGCGTGCAGCCGCAGTCCGAGACCGTCTGGCGCCAGGCCAACAAGTATCAAGTGCCGCGCATCGCCTTCGTCAACAAGATGGACCGTACCGGTGCCAACTTCGAGAAGGTGGTCGGCCAGTTGCGTACCCGCCTGGGTGCCTATCCGGTGCCGATGCAGTTGCCGATCGGTGCCGAGGACGCCTACGAGGGCGTCATCGATCTGGTGAAGATGAAGGCGATCCGCTGGGATGCCGAGTCGCAGGGCACCAAGTTCGAATACGCCGACATTCCGGCCGACATGCAGGCCAAGGCTGAAGAGGCGCGCGCCTTCATGGTCGAGGCCGCCGCCGAGGCGTCCGAAGAACTGATGGACAAGTACCTCGAAAGCGGCGAGCTGACCGAGGACGAGATCGTCGATGGTCTGCGCAGGCGCACGCTGAACGTCGAAATCGTGCCGATGTTCTGTGGCAGCGCATTCAAGAACAAGGGCGTGCAGGCCATGCTCGACGGCGTGGTGCAGTTGCTGCCGTCGCCGGTCGACCGTCCGGCCATCAAGGGCGTGGACGAGAGCGAGAAGGAAGTCGAGCGCAAGGCCGGCGACGACCAGCCGTTCTCCGCGCTGGCGTTCAAGATCATGACCGACCCGTTCGTCGGTTCGCTGACCTTCTTCCGCGTCTATTCCGGCGTCCTCAACGCTGGCGATCAGGTCTACAACCCGGTCAAGAGCAAGAAGGAGCGCATCGGCCGCATCCTGCAGATGCAGGCCAACCAGCGTGACGAAATCAAGGAAGTGCGTGCCGGCGACATCGCCGCCGCGGTCGGTCTGAAGGATGTCACCACCGGCGATACACTGTGCGCCCAGGACGCCATCGTCACCCTCGAGCGGATGATCTTCCCCGAGCCGGTCATTTCGATGGCGGTGGAGCCGAAGACCAAATCCGACCAGGAAAAAATGGGCATCGCCCTCGGCCGTCTGGCGCAGGAGGATCCGTCCTTCCGCGTGCGCACCGACGAAGAGTCCGGGCAGACCATCATCGCCGGCATGGGTGAGCTGCACCTCGACATCCTGGTCGACCGCATGAAGCGCGAGTTCAACGTCGAGGCCAATGTCGGCAAGCCGCAGGTGGCCTACCGCGAGACGGTCCGCAAGCCGATCAAGCAGGAAGGCAAGTTCGTTCGCCAGTCCGGCGGTCGCGGCCAGTACGGCCACATCGTCATCGAGATGGAGCCGCAGGAGCGCGGTGCCGGCTACGTGTTCGAGAACGCCATCGTCGGTGGCGTGGTGCCGAAGGAGTACGTCACCGCTTCCGACAAGGGCATCCAGGAAGCGATGAGGTCCGGTCCGCTGGCGGGCTTCCCGGTGGTGGATGTCAAGATCCGCGCCGTGGACGGTTCCTTCCATGACGTGGACTCCAACGAAATGGCGTTCAAGGTCGCCGGTTCGATGGCCTTCAAGGACGGCTTCCGCAAGGCCGATCCGGTCCTGCTGGAGCCGGTCATGAAGGTCGAGATCGTCACCCCGGAGGACTACTTCGGCGACGTGATGGGCGACGTCAGCCGTCGTCGCGGCATCCTGCAGGGCTCGGACGAGAACAGCTCCGGCAAGGTCATCAACGCGATGATCCCGCTCGGCGAGATGTTCGGTTACGCGACCACCCTGCGCTCGATGTCGCAGGGCCGCGCCACCTTCACGATGGAATTCGACCACTACGCCGAAGCGCCGTCGAACATCGCCGACCAGGTCGTCAAGAAATCGTGATTCGGGATTCGTAGTCCGGGGTTCGAGCACTGCTGCGAGCCCCGCTGACGAGTCATCCATCACGAATCCACGAATCACGAATCCACGAATCAAGAATCACTAGAGGTTGAGAGCAATGGCCAAGGCAAAATTCGAACGTACGAAGCCGCACGTGAACGTGGGCACGATCGGTCACGTCGACCACGGCAAGACGACGCTGACGGCGGCGCTGACCAAGGTGGGCGCGGAGCGTTTCGGTGGCGAGTTCCACGCGTATGACGCGATCGACAAGGCACCGGAAGAGAAGGCACGCGGTATCACGATCTCGACCTCGCACGTCGAGTACGAGTCGCCGACGCGGCACTACGCGCACGTCGACTGCCCGGGTCACGCCGACTACGTGAAGAACATGATCACCGGCGCGGCGCAGATGGACGGCGCGATCCTGGTCTGCTCGGCCGCTGACGGCCCGATGCCGCAGACCCGCGAGCACATCCTGCTGGCGCGCCAAGTCGGCGTGCCGTACATCGTCGTGTTCCTGAACAAGGCCGACATGGTGGACGACGCCGAGCTGCTCGAACTGGTCGAGATGGAAGTGCGCGAGCTGCTGTCGAAGTACGACTTCCCCGGCGACGACACCCCGATCATCAAGGGCTCGGCGCTGAAGGCGCTGGAAGGCGACCAGTCGGAAATCGGCGTGCCGGCGATCATGGCCCTGGTGGACGCGCTGGACACCTGGATTCCGCAGCCCGAGCGCGACATCGACAAGCCGTTCCTGATGCCGGTGGAAGACGTGTTCTCCATTTCCGGTCGCGGCACCGTGGTGACCGGCCGCGTCGAGCGCGGCATCATCAAGGTGGGCGAGGAAATCGAGATCGTCGGCATCCGCCCGACGACCAAGACCACGGTGACCGGCGTGGAAATGTTCCGCAAGCTGCTCGACCAGGGCCAGGCGGGCGACAACGTCGGCGTGCTGCTGCGCGGCACCAAGCGCGACGATGTCGAGCGCGGCCAGGTGCTGTGCAAGCCGGGTTCGATCAAGCCGCACACGGACTTCGAGGCCGAGGTGTACGTGCTGTCGAAGGAAGAGGGCGGCCGCCACACGCCGTTCTTCAAGGGCTACCGCCCGCAGTTCTACTTCCGCACGACGGACGTGACCGGTGCCTGCGAGTTGCCGGAAGGCGTCGAGATGGTGATGCCTGGCGACAACGTCAAGATGGTGGTATCGCTGATCGCGCCGATCGCGATGGACGAAGGTCTGCGCTTCGCGATCCGCGAAGGCGGCCGCACCGTCGGTGCCGGTGTGGTGGCGAAGATCTTCAAGTAACAAGCCGGGGTTGGTGGTTGGGGATTCGTGATTGGGAAACGCGGCTACAGGGCGCTTCCACCCATCACGAATCACCCATGACAGATAGCCCCTGAAGGACTTACCGCGAAATGAGGCGCAGGATGCGCTTCGTGTTCGCCCGACCGGGATGGTCGCTCGAATATTTGTTGTCTGAGCAGTTGACGACAGCGTTTCGTGCGTATTATACTTCTCTGTCTGGCTGGCCGGGAAACCGGCCAGCATTCGTTATCGGGCTTCGTGACGCCGTCACCAGCCCGGCGCTCTTTACAAGATTCCAAGGACCCAGCCAATGGCGGACCAGAAGATTCGGATTCGGCTCAAGGCGTACGATCATCGCTTGATCGACCGCTCCGCGAGCGAGATCGTCGAAACGGCCAAGCGGACTGGCGCGCAGGTGCGCGGCCCCATTCCGTTGCCGACCAAGATCGAGCGTTACACCGTTCTGGTGTCGCCCCACGTGGACAAGGATGCGCGTGACCAGTACGAGACCCGTACCCACAAGCGCGTCCTCGACATCGTGGATCCCAACGACAAGACCGTCGACGCGCTGATGAAGCTCGAGCTTGCCGCGGGCGTGGACGTGCAGATCAAGCTGGGTTGATGTCATGACTATCGGAATCGTTGGCCGCAAGTGCGGCATGAGTCGAGTGTTCACGGAGTCCGGCGAGTCGGTGCCGGTCACCCTGATCGAGGCCTCCCCCAATCGCGTGGTGCAGCTGAAGACCGTCGAGAACGATGGCTACAGCGCCGTGCAGGTGACCACGGGCCGCAAGCGCGCGGCGCTGGTGAACAAGCCCGAAGCGGGCCATTTCGCCAAGGCTGGCGTCGGTGCCGGTCGCGGTCTGTGGGAGTTCCGTGTCTCTGCGCAGGAACTGGACAGCTACAGCGTGGGCGGCGAGATCGGCGCCGACATCTTCAGCGTCGGCCAGGTGGTCGATGTGTCCGGCGTCAGCAAGGGCAAGGGCTTCCAGGGCACCATCAAGCGCCATGGTTTCACCATGGGCGATGCCACCCACGGCAACTCGCTGTCGCATCGTTCGCCCGGCTCGCTGGGCCAGCGGCAGACGCCGGGTCGCGTGTTCCCGGGCAAGAAGATGGCCGGCCACATGGGCAGCGAACAGTGCACCTCGCAGAATCTCACCGTGGTCAAGGTGGATGTCGAGCGCGGCCTGATCGCGGTTCGCGGTGCCGTGCCGGGTGCGCCGGGCGGTGATGTCGTCGTCCGCCCTGCGGCCAAGGCTTGAGGAGAATAGACAATGGAACTCTCCGTAGCAGGTAGTGGCCAGTCGCTGTCGGTTTCCGACGCGATCTTCGGTCGCGAGTTCAGTGAAGATCTGGTGCACCAGGTCGTCGTTGCCTACCGCAACGCCGGCCGGGCCGGGACCAAGGCGCAGAAGACGCGCTCCGAGGTCAGCGGCACCACCAAGAAGTCGAAGAAGCAGAAGGGTGGCGGTGCGCGTCATGGTGCGCTGACGGCTCCGATCTTCGTCGGCGGTGGCGTTACCTTTGCCGCCCGCCCGCGCAGCTTCGCGCAGAAGGTCAATCGCAAGATGTATCGCGCGGCGATCGCGGCGATCCTGTCCGAGCTCAACCGTCACGGCCGCCTGAAGGTCGTCGATGAGTTGGACCTGGCGCAGCCGAAGACCCGCGAACTGGTCGCCAAGCTGAAGGCACTGGAAGTGACCCGTCCGCTGCTGGTCACTGAGAGCGGCAGCGAAGCGCTGTACCTGGCCGCCCGCAACATTCCGTACGTGCAGGTCCGCGACGTGCAGGGCATGGACCCGGTCGCGCTGGTCGGTGCCGATTACGTGGTGCTGACCGCCGATGCGGTCAAGAAGGTCGAGGAGTGGCTGGCATGAGCAGCGAGAAGATTCTGGATACCCTGCGCGCGCCGCACATTTCCGAGAAGACCGCGCGCCTGCAGGAAAGCGGCCAGTACGTGTTCGAAGTGGCGACCACGGCCAGCAAGGCCGACGTGAAGGCTGCCGTCGAGGAGCTGTTCAGCGTCAAGGTCGAGCGCGTCAACGTCGTCAACGTGAAGGGCAAGAGCAAGGCCTTTCGTTTCCGCAATGGTCGTCGCAACGACTGGCGCAAGGCATACGTCCAGCTGGCCGAAGGCCAGTCGATCGACCTCGCCGCCAAGGCCTGAGGGTAGGAATCCATGGCACTGATCAACTACAAGCCAACATCGGCCGGCCGCCGCGCCAAGGTGGGTGTGGTGCATGCCGACCTGCACAAGGGCGCGCCGCATGCCGCGCTGCTTGAGCCGAAGTCCAAGACCGGCGGTCGCAACAACCAGGGACGCATCACCACGCGTCACATTGGTGGCGGGCACAAGAAGCACTACCGCATCGTCGACTTCAAGCGCGACAAGGAAGGTATCCCGGCGCGCGTCGAGCGGATCGAGTACGATCCCAACCGCACCGCCCACATCGCCCTGCTGTGCTACGCCGATGGCGAGCGCCGCTACATCATCGCCCCCAAGGGCATCGCCATCGGCGACCAGGTGATGGCCGGCCGTGACGCACCGATCAAGATCGGCAATACCCTGCCGCTGCGCAACATCCCGATCGGCTCCATGGTGCATTGCATCGAGATGAAGCCGGGCAAGAAGGCACAGTTGGCGCGTTCCGCCGGTGCCGGTGCCCAGCTGGTGGCGCGCGAACAGGGTTACGCGACGCTGCGCCTGCGCTCCGGCGAGATGCGCAAGGTGGTGGCCGACTGTCGCGCCACCATCGGCGAAGTCGGCAACAGCGAGCACAGCCTGGAGAAGATCGGCAAGGCCGGCGCCAACCGCTGGAAGGGCATCCGCCCGACCGTCCGCGGCGTGGTGATGAACCCGGTCGACCATCCGCACGGCGGCGGCGAAGGCCGCACTTCCGGCGGTCGCCACCCGGTGTCGCCGTGGGGCGTGCCGACCAAGGGCTACAAGACCCGCAACAACAAGCGCACGGAGAAGTTCATCGTGCGCCGTCGCAAGTAAGGAACAGGTCCCATGGCACGTTCACTCAAGAAGGGCCCCTTCGTCGATCTCCACCTGCTCAAGAAGGTGGAAGGCGCGACGGGCAGCAAGAAGCCGATCAAGACCTGGTCGCGGCGTTCGATGGTGGTGCCGGACATGATCGGCTTCACCATCGCGGTCCACAACGGCAAGCAGCATGTCCCGGTGCTGGTCAACGAGAACATGGTCGGGCACAAGCTCGGCGAGTTCGCACTGACCCGCACCTTCAAGGGACACGGCGGCGACAAGAAGAGCAAGTAAGGAGCGACGACGATGGAAGCCAAAGCAATCCACCGCGGCGCCCGCATCTCCGCACAGAAGGCCCGCCTGGTCGCCGACCAGGTGCGCGGCCTGCCTGTCGGGCGCGCCAGCGACCTGCTGCAGTTCAGCGACAAGAAGGCCGCCGGCCTGATCCGCAAGGTGCTGCTGTCTGCGGTCAGCAATGCGGAAAACAACGATGGCGCGGATGTCGACGAGTTGAAGATCAGCCGGATCTTCGTCGATGAAGGTGCCACCATGAAGCGTTTCCACGCCCGTGCCAAAGGCCGTGGCGCACGCATCCTCAAGCGGACCAGCCACATCACCGTGGTGGTGGGTACCGGCAAGTAATCGGGCAGACGGGAATCCACGATGGGTCATAAAGTTCATCCAACCGGTATCCGCCTCGGCATCGCCAAGGACTGGAACTCCAAGTGGTACGCCAACAAGCGTGAATACGCCGGCTACCTGGCTGCGGATCTGAAGGTCCGCGAGATGCTGCGCAAGAAGCTGGCCCAGGCCGGCATCAGCCGCATCCTGATCGAGCGTCCGGCCAAGACCGCCCGCGTGACGATCCACACCGCCCGTCCGGGCGTGGTGATCGGCAAGAAGGGCGAGGACATCGAGAAGCTGCGCAAGGACGTGTCCGACATGATGGGCGTGCCCGCGCACATCAACGTCAGCGAAGTGCGCAAGCCGGAGCTGGACGCGCAGTTGGTGGCCGAGTCGATCGCCCAGCAGCTCGAGCGCCGCATCATGTTCCGCCGCGCGATGAAGCGCGCCGTCGGCAACGCGATGCGCCTGGGCGCGCTGGGCATCAAGGTCAATGTAGCCGGTCGCCTCAACGGTGCCGAGATCGCGCGTTCGGAGTGGTATCGCGAGGGTCGCGTGCCGCTGCACACGCTGCGCGCCGACATCGACTACGGCTTTGCCGAGGCCCGCACCACCTACGGCATCATCGGCATCAAGACCTGGATCTACAAGGGCGAGATCTTCGACCTGGCGGCCGTTGCCGAGGCGAAGGATGAACCGCGCGGTGGCGAAGGCCGTCGCGAGCGCGGCGCGAAGTAAGGAATCACAGCCATGCTGCAACCCAAGCGAACCAAGTACCGCAAGATGCACAAGGGCCGCAACGAGGGCCTGAGCTGGAGCGGTTCCGCCGTCAGTTTCGGCGAGTACGGACTGAAGGCGACCACCCGCGGCCAGTTGACCGCGCGCCAGATCGAGGCCGCGCGCCGCACGATCAGCCGCTCGGTCAAGCGCGGCGGCAAGATCTGGATCCGCGTGTTCCCGGACAAGCCCGTCACCAAGAAGCCCATCGAGGTACGCATGGGCAAGGGCAAGGGCAACGTCGAGTTCTGGGTCGCGCCGATCCAGCCCGGCCGCATGCTCTACGAAATGGAAGGCGTGACCGAAGAGGTCGCCCGCGAGGCGTTCCGTCTGGCGGCCGCCAAGCTTTCCGTCCAGACCACCTTTGTTATCCGTACGGTGCGCTGATGACCATCAAGGACCTGCGGGCGAAGACGCCCGACGAACTCAAGGCCCACCTGCTGGACCTGCGCCGCGAGCAGTTCAACCTGCGCATGCAGAAAGCCACCGCGCAGCTGACCCGTACCCACGAGGTCCGCCGCGTCCGCCGCGAGATCGCGCGGGTGAAGCTGCTGCTCGACTCGAATGCTTGAAAGGGCGCCGACAATGACTGATACCAACCACAAGCTGCACACGGTCGAAGGCCGCGTGATCAGCAACAAGATGCAGAAAACGGTGACCGTGCTGGTCGAACGCCAGGTCAAGCATGGCCTGTACGGCAAGTACATCAAGCGCTCCACCAAGCTGCACGCGCACGACGAGCAGGACTGTCAGGAAGGCGACGTCGTCCGCATCGCGGAATGCCGTCCGCTTTCCAAGACCAAGAACTGGCGCGTCGTCGAAGTGCTTTCGCGCAGCGCGGACTGACCAGGAGAAACGACCATGATCCAGATGCAGTCCACCCTCGACGTTGCCGACAACAGTGGCGCCAAGGAACTGATGTGCATCAAGGTGCTCGGCGGCTCCAAGCGCCGCTACGCGCACATTGGCGACATCATCAAGGTTAGCGTCAAGGAAGCCATTCCGCGCGGCAAGGTCAAGAAGGGCGAGGTCTATGACGCCGTGGTGGTGCGCACCCGCAAGGGCGTGCGTCGCGCCGACGGCTCGCTGATCCGCTTCGACGGCAATGCTGCCGTGCTGCTGAACAACAAGCAGGAGCCGATCGGGACCCGTATCTTCGGACCCGTCACCCGTGAACTGCGCGGCGAGAAGTTCATGAAGATCATCTCGCTGGCGCCGGAAGTGCTGTAAGGAAACCCCGACATGAACCGCATCCGCAAGGGCGACCAGGTAATCGTGATCGCCGGCAAGAACAAGGGGCAACGTGGCGAGATCATCCGCGTGGTCGGCGACAAGGTCGTCGTCACCAACGTCAATCTCGTCAAGCGCCACACCAAGCCGAATCCGCAGGCCGACCAGCCCGGCGGCATCATCGAGCGCGAGGCGCCCATCCATGTGTCCAACGTGATGGTTTTCAATCCCGCTGCCGGCAAGGGTGATCGGGTAGGTATCAAGGTGCTCGAGGATGGACGCAAACTGCGTGTGTTCCGCTCGAGTGGTGAGTCGATCGACGCTTGAAGGAACGCGCCATGACCCGGCTTGAAAAAATTTACAAGGAAGAAGTGGTGCCGGCGCTGATCAAGCGTTTCGGCTACACCAACCCGATGCAGGCACCCCGCCTGACCAAGATCACGCTGAACATGGGCGTGGGCGAAGCGGTGGGCAACAAGAAAGTGCTGGAAAGCGCCGTTGCCGACATGGCCAAGGTGTCGGGTCAGAAGCCCATCGTCACCCACGCCCGCGTCTCCGTCGCCTCGTTCAAGATCCGCGACGGCTGGCCGATCGGCTGCAAGGTCACCCTGCGCCGCGCCCGGATGTACGAGTTCCTGGATCGTCTGATCAATGTCTCTCTGCCCCGGGTGCGTGACTTCCGTGGCGTTTCCGGCCGTTCGTTCGACGGACGCGGAAACTACAACATGGGCGTCAAGGAGCAGATCATCTTCCCCGAGATCGACTTCGATCAGGTGGACGCGATCCGCGGCATGGACATCGCCATCGGCACCACGGCGAAGACCAACGAAGAAGCCAGGGCGCTGCTCGAAGCCTTCCGTTTCCCGTTCCGCAACTGAGGAGCCGTGATGGGTGACTCGTGATTCGCTGTTCGCAAGGGTTCGAGGCCCGCGTGCCGCTGCCCCGTCGAATCACCAATCGCCAATCACCTGTCACGATAAACAAGTCACGAGGATTTGCGACATGTCCAAAACCTGCATGGTCAACCGCGAGATCAAGCGCGCCAAGACCGTCAAGAAGTACGCCGCCAAGCGCGTCGAGCTGAAGAAAATCGTCAACAGCCCGCACTCCGGCTACGAAGAGAAGATGGCTGCGCAGGCTGCCCTGCAGAAGCTGCCGCGTGACGCCTCGCCGGTGCGCCAGCGCAACCGCTGCGAGCTGACCGGCCGCCCGCGCGGCGTCTACCGCAAGTTCGGCCTGGGCCGCAACAAGCTGCGCGAAGCCACCATGCGCGGCGACGTGCCTGGTCTGCGCAAGGCCTCTTGGTAAAACACGAGGCCGAGAATGGGGAATCGGGAATGGGGAATGGTTGAGACGTCGTTCCCGCACTTCCGATTCCCTATTCCCGATTCCCCATTCCCGTATCCACGGATATCGATGCAAGGTAAACAACAATGAGCATGACTGATCCCCTCGCCGACATGCTGGTCCGCATCAAGAATGCGGCGGCGGTTGGCAAGCCGACGGTGAGGATGCCGTCCTCCAAGCTGAAGGAAGCCGTTGCCGGCGTGCTGAAGAGCGAAGGCTACCTGAGCGACGTGCGCGTCAGCCCCAACGGCAACAAGTCCGAGCTCGAACTGGTGCTCAAGTACTTCCAGGGCAAGCCGGTGATCGAGCGTCTGGAGCGCGTGTCGCGTTCCAGCTTGCGCCAGTACCGTGGCAAGAACGCCCTGCCCAAGGTGCTCGGCGGCCTCGGCGTGGCGATCATTTCCACCTCGAAGGGCATCATGACCGACCACCAGGCTCGCGCGGCGGGCGTTGGCGGCGAAGTCCTGTGCCTTGTCGCCTGATCGGAGTCACAGCATGTCCCGCGTAGCCAACAAGCCGATCAACCTGCCCAAGGGCGTGGAGCTGGCCGTGTCCGGCGAGCAGATTTCCGTCAAGGGTCCGAAGGGCAACCTGTCGCTCGCCAAGCCGTCCGACATCGATGTCAACATCGATCAGGGCACGGTCGCCGTCGTCACCGAGGACGCCGGCCGCATCGCCATGGCCGGCACCCTGCGTTCCCTGCTGGCCAACATGGTCCAGGGCGTTTCCGATGGCTTCGAGCGCAAGCTCGAACTGGTCGGCGTGGGTTACCGCGCGTCGGTGGCCGGTCGGGATCTGAACCTGTCGCTGGGTTTCTCCCATCCGGTGGTGTTCACCGCCCCGGAGGGCATCACCATCGAGACGCCGACGCAGACCGAGATCCTGATCAAGGGCGCGGACAAGCAGCAGGTGGGCCAGGTCGCCGCCAAGGTGCGTGGTTTCCGTCCGCCGGAGCCCTACAAGGGCAAGGGCGTGCGCTACTCCGGCGAGAAGATCATCATGAAGGAAGCCAAGAAGGCCTGATGCGATTCCCCGCAAGGGTCCGCAGGCTCCGCCTTCGGCCCCGGGGACAGCTACCCCTTCAGCTTTTCGAGACGAGAATCGATATGGACAAGAAAATTGCTCGCCTGCGCCGCGCCAAGTCGACGCGCTCGCACATCCGCAACCTGGGCGTTCCGCGCCTGTCGGTGCTGCGCACCGGCCAGCATCTGTATGCCCAGGTCTTCAGCGCCGATGGTTCGCGCGTGCTGGCCAGCGCCTCCACCGTGCAGAAACCGGTGGCCGAGGGGCTGAAGAGCACCCGCAACATCGAGGCGGCGACCCGCGTCGGTCGCCTCATCGCCGAAGCCGCCAAGGCGGCCGGCATCGATGCGGTGGCCTTCGACCGTTCCGGTTACCGCTACCATGGTCGCGTCAAGGCGCTGGCCGACGCCGCCCGCGAGGGTGGATTGCAGTTCTAAGGGTGCCGGGATTTGTGATTCGCCGAGGTGACAAAGCGCTTCCGGCGTTTCCAATCACCAATCACGAATCACCAATCCCTGAAACAATACAACTACAAGCGGCCGTTGTGCCGTAATTATCGAGAGAGCAAGGCATGAGCACGAATGATCGTGACAACAGCGATGGCATGCTGGAAAAGCTGGTCGCCGTCAACCGCGTGTCGAAGACCGTCAAGGGCGGTCGCCAATTCACCTTCACCGCACTGACGGTGGTCGGTGACGGTGCCGGCAAGGTCGGGTTCGGCTATGGCAAGGCGCGCGAAGTGCCGGTGGCGATCCAGAAGTCGATGGAGCACGCCCGCCGGCAGATGATCAACGTCGAGCTGAACAACGGAACCCTGTGGTATCCGATCAAGGCCAACCACGGCGCGGCGCGCGTCTTCATGCAGCCGGCTTCCGAAGGTACCGGCGTGATCGCCGGCGGCGCGATGCGCGCCGTGCTGGAAGCGGTCGGCGTGAAGAACATCCTCGCCAAGGCGGTTGGTTCGCGCAATCCCATCAACCTGGTGCGGGCGACGCTGAAGGGCCTCAAGTCCATGTCCTCGCCGAGCGCCATCGCCGCCAAGCGCGGCAAGTCGCTGGAGGAAGTGAGCCATGGCTGATACCGATCGCAAGACCGTCAAGGTCCGTCTGGTCAAGGGCCTGCGTGGCACGCAGTCGCGCCATCGCCTGTCGGTGAAGGCGCTGGGACTGCGCAAGATCAACGACGTCCGCGAACTCGTGGACAGCCCCAGCGTGCGCGGCCTGATCAATCAGGTCAGCTACCTGGTCCGGGTCGAGCAGTAAGCCGAAGCAATTGGAGCGAACATCATGCGTCTGAATGAACTCAAGCCAGCCGAAGGTGCGCGCCGCGAGCGCGTCCGCGTCGGCCGTGGCATCGGATCGGGTCTGGGCAAGACCTGTGGCCGTGGCCACAAGGGCCAGTACGCGCGCAGCGGCAAGGGCAAGGTCAAGCCGGGCTTCGAAGGCGGCCAGATGCCGTTGCAGCGGCGTCTGCCCAAGGTCGGCTTCCGCTCCCGCACTGCCCGCGACAGCGCCGAGGTGCTGCTGTACAAGCTGGCGCTGATCGATGCCGACGTGATCGACTTTGCCGCCCTGCGCGAGGCCAAGCTGATTCCGCCGAGCGCCAAGTCGGTCAAGGTGGTGAAGAAGGGCGAGATCGAGCGCAAGCTGGTCCTGCGCGGCATTGCCGTCACCGCCGGGGCCAAGGCCGCCATCGAGGCGGCCGGCGGCAGCGTGGAGTAATCCGTGGCCCAGGCCTCGAAAACCGCATCCGCCCTGGGCGGTCTGGGCAAGCTCACCGAGCTGCGGCAGCGACTGCTGTTCGTGCTCGGTGCGCTCATCGTCTATCGTCTGGGTACCTACATCCCGGTGCCCGGCGTCGATCCGCAGGCGATGGTCCGCTTCATGGACACCCAGCAAGGGACCATCGTCGACCTGTTCAACATGTTCTCCGGTGGCGCACTGGAGCGCTTCAGCCTGTTCGCGCTGAACGTGATGCCCTACATTTCCTCGTCGATCATCATCCAGCTCTGCGCGCAGGTCTTCCCGTCGCTGCAGGCGCTGCGCAAGGAAGGCGAGTCCGGGCGGCGCAAGATCACCCAGTACACGCGTTACGGCGCAGTGTTGCTGGCCGCCTTCCAGGGGGCCGGCGTCGCCATCGCCCTGCAAAGTTCGGGTGCCGGCAGCGGCATCAACATCGTCTACAACCCCGGCCCCGGTTTCGTGATGACTGCCGTCATCTCGCTGACCGCCGGCACCATGTTCCTGATGTGGCTGGGCGAGCAGATCACCGAGCGCGGCATCGGCAACGGCATCTCCCTGATCATCTTCGCCGGTATCGTCGCCGGTCTGCCCAGCGCCGTGGTCGGCACCCTGGAACTGGCGCGCAACGGCGAGCTCAGCCCGCTGGCGGTGATCCTGGTGTTCGTGCTGGTGCTGCTGGTGACCGCCTTCGTGGTCTTCGTCGAGCGCGGCCAGCGCCGCATCACGGTCAACTACGCACGCCGTCAGGGCGGCCGCCAGGCCTACATGAACCAGTCCAGCTACCTGCCGCTGAAGATCAACATGTCGGGCGTGATCCCGCCGATCTTCGCCAGCAGCCTGATCATGTTCCCGGCCACCGCGTCGAGCTGGTTCAGCCAGGCTTCCGAGGCGCGCTGGTTGCAGAACCTGTCGGCCCTGCTGTCGCCCGGTGAGCCGCTGTACCTGCTGCTGTACGGTGGCATGATCCTGGGTTTCACGTTCTTCTATACCGCGCTGACCTTCAACGCGCAGGAAAATGCCGACAACCTGAAGAAATCCGGCGCGCTGATCCCCGGCATCCGTCCGGGCAAGGCAACCGCCGAGTACATCGACGGCGTGATGACCCGCCTGACCGGTGTCGGTGCGCTGTATCTGGTGGCGGTCTGCCTGCTGCCGGAGTTCCTGCGCATGGGCTGGGCGGTGCCGTTCTACTTCGGCGGCACCTCGCTGCTGATCGTCGTGGTGGTGGTGATGGACTTCACTGCGCAGATCCAGGCGCATCTGATGTCGCATCAGTACGAAAGCCTGATGAAGAAGGCGAATCTGAAGGGCGGAGGCTCCCGCGGCGGACTGCTGCGCGGCTGACCTTCGCATTGATGGGCGATCCGCGCGGCCGCTTCGCGCGCGGATAGTCCGGTGACACGGGCATGGCGTCAACGGGGTAACCGCTGGCGCAGGCCGGGCAAGCGAACTTTCCTTGCCGGCCCGCATGTCGTGGCGTCGGACAACGCCAGAGCACGGGCACCACACACCCGTGCCGGTTCCCGTTGGCGTATTCGTGCGCCGACGGGTTCCATATAAGACCGAAGCCATAGTACAATTGCTAGTTCACTGCGCAATTCATCGTTGGAGATCGCCTCATGGCGCGCATCGCGGGTGTCAATTTGCCTGTCCAGAAACACGTCTGGGTGGGCCTGCAAAGCATTTACGGGATCGGTCGTACCCGGTCCAGGAAGGTCTGTGATCTGGCCGGGGTGAACCCGTCCGTCAAGATCCGCGACCTGTCCGAGCCGGAAGTCGAGCGGCTGCGCGCCGAGATCGGCAAGTTCATCATCGAGGGCGACCTGCGTCGCGAGGTCGGCATCAACATCAAGCGTCTGATGGACCTCGGCTGCTATCGCGGCCTGCGCCATCGTCGCGGCCTGCCGGTGCGCGGCCAGCGTACCCGTACCAATGCACGCACCCGCAAGGGTCCGCGCAAGGCGATCAGGAAGTAAGGACAGCACATGAGCAAGGCATCCGCCGCCAAGGGCAAGAAGAAGATCAAGCGGGTCGTCACCGACGGCATCGCCCACGTCCACGCTTCCTTCAACAACACCATCATCACCATCACCGACCGTCAGGGCAACGCCCTGTCCTGGGCGACTTCCGGCGGTGCCGGCTTCCGCGGTTCGCGCAAGTCCACCCCGTTCGCTGCCCAGGTCGCCTCCGAGAAGGCCGGCAAGGTGGCGCTGGACTACGGCGTGAAGACGCTGGAAGTCCGCATCAAGGGTCCCGGTCCGGGCCGTGAGTCCGCTGTTCGCGCGCTCAACGCCGTCGGTTACAAAGTCACCAACATCATCGACGTCACGCCGATCCCGCACAACGGGTGCCGGCCGCCGAAGAAGCGTCGCGTCTGAGGAGCTGAACTGTCATGGCACGCTATATCGGTCCCACCTGCAAGCTGGCTCGTCGCGAAGGCGCCGACCTCAGCCTCAAGAGCCCCGCCCGCGCAATCGATTCCAAGTGCAAGCTGGAGCAAAAACCCGGCCAGCACGGCGCGATGCGCAAGGGCAAGATGTCGGATTACTCCGTCCAGTTGCGCGAGAAGCAGAAGGTCAAGCGCATCTACGGCCTGCTCGAGCGCCAGTTCCGCAACTACTACAAGAAGGCGACGACCAGGAAGGGCAATACCGGCGAGAACCTGTTGCAACTTCTCGAAACCCGTCTGGACAACGTCATCTACCGCATGGGCTTCGCCGTCACCCGCCCGCAGGCGCGCCAGATCGTCTCGCACTGCGGCGTGCTGGTGAACGAGAAGCCGGTCAACCTGCCGTCCTACCAGATCAAGGCCGGCGACGTTCTCAGCCTGACCGAGAAGGCGCAGCGCCAGTTGCGCGTGCAGGAAGCCCTCGCCCTGTCGGCACAGATGGATCTGACCCCCAACTGGCTGGAAGTCGACGCCAAGAAGTTCAGCGGCGTCTTCAAGTCCGTGCCCGAGCGCTCCGACCTGCCTTCGGACATCAACGAGGCGCTGATCGTCGAGCTGTACTCGAAGTAATCGCCGGGCTTCACCCGCATCTACGGAGAATCGCTGCATGTCAGTTTCCGCAACCCAGGTACTGCGTCCGCGCGGCCTTGGCGTCGAGCATCTCGGCGCCAATCGGGCCAAGGTCACCGTCGAGCCGCTCGAGCGCGGCTACGGCCACACCCTGGGCAACGCGCTGCGCCGCATCCTGCTGTCCTCGATCCCCGGTTTCGCCATCACCGAGGTCGAGATCGATGGCGTGCTGCATGAATACACCACCGTCGAGGGCCTGCAGGAGGACGTCATCGAAGTCCTGCTCAACCTCAAGGACGTGGCGATCCGCATGCACACCGTCGACCAGGCCACGCTGACCCTGGTCAAGCAGGGCCGCGGCACCGTGCTGGCCGGCGACATCAAGACCGACCACAACGTCGAGATCGTCAACCCCGACCACATGATCTGCACGCTGACCAAGGACACCTCACTCAACATGCGGATCAAGGTCGAGCGCGGCATGGGCTACCAGCCCGCCGCCGCGCGCCGCAATCCGGACGAGGAAAGCCGCGCCATCGGCCGGCTGATGCTGGACGCCTCGTTCTGCCCGGTGCGCCGGGTGGCCTACGAGGTGGAAAGCGCCCGCGTCGAACAGCGCACCGACCTCGACAAGCTGGTGCTGGACATCGAGACCAATGGTGCCATCGATGCCGAGGAAGCGATCCGCAAGGCGGCCAGCATCCTCACCGAGCAACTGTCGGTGTTCGGTGACTTCACCGGCGTCGGCGCGCCGGTGCAGCCGGTGCAGCATGCCGGCGTCGACCCGGGCCTGCTGCGTCCGATCGACGATCTGGAGCTGACCGTGCGTTCAGCCAACTGCCTGAAGGCCGAGAACATCTACTACATCGGCGACCTGATCCAGCGCACCGAAGTGGAACTGCTGAAGACGCCGAACCTCGGCAAGAAGTCGCTCACCGAGATCAAGGAAGTGCTCGCCCAGCGCGGCCTGTCGCTCGGCATGCGACTGGAGAACTGGCCGCCGGCCGGCCTCCAGCAGGGCATGCTGGGCTGATCCATCGAGGCCGGGGCCACGGCCCCGGCGCTCGCCCGGTCCCCGCCGCAAGGCAGTGCGACCCAGGGCTCGGACAGGACGTCCGGCCCGGCACAAGACCAATAATGTTGGCCACGGACGGCATCCAGCAAAGCCATAGATCGAAGGAATCTTCCTCATGCGTCACCAGAAATCCGGCCGCAAGTTCAACCGCACCAGCTCGCATCGCGAGGCGATGTTCCGCAACATGAGCGCCTCGCTGATCAAGCACGAGCTGATCAAGACCACTCTGCCCAAGGCCAAGGAATTGCGCCGCGTCGCCGAGCCGCTGATCACCCTGGCCAAGACCGATGGCGTCGCCAATCGCCGTCTGGCGTTTGCCCGCCTGCGCGACAAGGAAGCGGTCGGCAAGCTGTTCGTCGAACTGGGCCCGCGTTTCCGCGACCGTCCGGGCGGTTACCTGCGCATTCTCAAGTGCGGTTTCCGCGACGGCGACAACGCGCCGATGGCCTATGTCGAACTGATGGACCGTCCGGCCGCCGCGGTTGCTGCCGAAGACTGATCCGGCCCCCGCATGCGCAACATGGAAACCCCGGCTTGCCGGGGTTTCGCGTTCCTGCGCCGGCGGTTTTGCCCGGCGACGGGAAGGAACTCCCCGCCACGCCCCCGGTCGCAGGACCGATCCATTAGCCGGACAGGACGATGACACGCAACCCGCTGAACTGGTCTTTCCGCATCCATTGCCTGCTCGGCGCGCTGGCCTGCGGCGGCCTCCTGGCCTATGCGCTGTACGTAGAGCACGGCATGCTGATGCAGCCGTGCCCGCTGTGCATCCTGCAGCGGATCGCCTTCCTCGCGGTGGGCTTGGTCTGCCTGGTCGGCGCGATCCATGGTCCGCGCAGGGCCGGCGTCCGTGCCGTTTATGGCGTGCTGGCCGCGATCTCCGCCATCGTCGGTGCCGCCATCGCCGCCTGGCACGTGCGCATGCAACTGTTGCCGCCCGATGAAGTGCCGTCCTGCGGCGGCATGGAACTGGGCTACATGGTGAAGGCCTTCCCGCTGCGCACGGTGATCGACAAGGTGTTCACCGGCTCCGGCGACTGCGCCAAGATCGACTGGACCTTCCTCGGCGTGTCGATGCCGGGCTGGACCCTGCTCTGCTTCGTGTTGCTGGCGACGGCCGCACTGTACGCCGGCTTCCGCCGCCGCTGATCGGCCACGCACCGGGGCCGCCCGGCGGCTCCGCCAACGGGCGTTTGCGTCGGCGGCGCGCTGTGGCATCATGCGGTGATGCACCGCAGCAAAAAGAACGCCATGAACGCACTGGAAGCCGGCCCGCACCCCGTTGATCTGCCCGAAAACTGGAGCCCGGACTCCTGGCAGTCCCTGCCTGCGCTGCAGCAGCCCAGCTATCCCGACCGCGAGGCTTTGGCGCTTGCGCTGCACCAGTTGCAGCGGCTGCCGCCCCTGGTCACCTCGTGGGAAGTGATGTCGCTGAAGCGGCAACTGGCCGAGGCGCAGGAAGGCAAGCGCTTCCTGCTGCAGGGCGGCGATTGCGCGGAAAACTTCGATGACTGCGAGTCCGGGCTGATCTCCAACCGCCTCAAGGTGCTGTTGCAGATGAGCGTGGTCATGGTGCACGGCATGCGCCTGCCGGTGATCCGCGTCGGCCGCTTTGCCGGCCAGTACGCCAAGCCGCGCTCGGCCGACACGGAAACCCGCGACGGCGTCACCCTGCCGAGCTATCGCGGCGATTTGATCAACGCGCCGGCCTTCGAGGTCGCCGCGCGCACGCCCGATCCGCGCCGCATGATCGTCGGCCACGCCCGCTCGGCGATGACGATGAACTTCGTCCGCTCGCTGATCGACGGCGGCTTCGCCGACCTGCACCATCCGGAATACTGGGATCTGGGCTGGGTGCCGCACGCCGCGTTGGCGGCCGAGTACCAGCGCCGGGTCGACGCCATCGGCGACGCCGTGCGCTTCATGGAAACGATCACCGGTTCAGCGGTGCACAACCTCAACCGGGTCGAGTTCTTCACCTCGCACGAGGCACTGCTGCTGCACTACGAGGAGGCGCTGACGCGCCAGGTGCCGCGCCAGTGGGGCTGGTTCAACCTGTCCACGCACTACCCGTGGATCGGCATGCGCACCGCCGACCTCGACGGTGCCCACGTCGAATACATGCGCGGGCTGCGCAACCCGATCGCGGTCAAGGTCGGCCCGGGAGTGACGCCGGACGCGCTGATCCGCCTGATCGAACGCCTCAATCCCGCCGACGAGGCCGGCCGTCTGACCCTGATCCACCGCATGGGGCGGGCGAAGATCGACAGCGCCCTGCCGCCGCTGCTCGACGCGGTGCGTCGCGAGGGCCGCCGCGTTTTGTGGGTGGCCGATCCGATGCACGGCAACACCGAGAGCACCGGCAACGGCTACAAGACGCGGCGCTTCGAGAACATCCGTGGCGAACTCGACATGGCCTTCGACCTGCACGCTGCGGCCGGCACCCGCCTCGGCGGCGTGCATCTGGAACTGACCGGCGAGAACGTCACCGAATGCCTGGGCGGCGCGCGCGAACTGACCGAAACCGATCTCGGCCGCGACTACCGTTCCACCGTCGACCCGCGGCTCAACTACGAGCAGTCGATGGAACTGGCGATGCTGATCGTGCGCAAGCGCGGCAACGGCTGAACCGGCCCGCCACGCGCCCTCAGCGCGTGGTCTTCCAGGCCAGCACGAGGCCGGCGACGACCCACAGCGCGTCGAGCCAGTCGGCGTGGCCCTTGACGTACAGCCAGGCCAGGCCCGGTCGCATCAGCCAGACCGATTCCGAGGGCAGCATGCCCATCAGCATGCCGATGGCTGTCGTGGCGTACAGATAACCTGCCGCGAGCAGGGTCAGTGCGGTGATGGCGATGCCGAACGCGGCGCGCTCGCGGCCCGGCGGAAAGCCGGCCAGGCGCAGCAGCAGGGCGGCGTCCAGCGCCGTCACCAGGCTCATCCAGGCGCAGGGATCGCGCAGGAAGGCGGTCAGTCCGGCCCAGATCGCGGAGACGCCGGCGATGGCGGCAAGGCCGGCGATGATCGCCAACAGGCGCGTGAACGTGCCGGGCCGCCGGGCGGCCGGCGCAGGAGTCGGGTTCATGGGGTCGGGAAGGCGGACGGACGGGTGTAGAATAGCCGTCCCGCCGCGCCTTGGCGTCCACGTCCGTATTGCCGATGTCCTACAGCCGCAGCAGCGAGCCCGTGAAGTTCGAACGCGACTGCCCCGCCGTGATGGTGCCGCAGGGCGATCAGGTGACCCTGCCCGCCGGCAGCGTCGGCTACATCACCCAGGGCTTGGGCGGCAGCTACACGGTGTTCGTCGAAGGCAACCTGTTCCGCATTGCCGGCGAGGACGCCGACGCCATCGGCAAGGAGCCGGTGCCGCTGCCGGAACTGCCGGAAAGCGCCACCGACGATGATGTCGAACTGCTGGTGTGGAAGCAGATGCGGACCTGTTTCGACCCGGAAATCCCGGTCAACATCGTCGATCTGGGCCTGGTTTACGCCTGCACCGTGATCCCGCTCGACGACGGCCGACGCAAGGTCGAAGTGTCGATGACCCTGACCGCGCCCGGCTGCGGCATGGGCGAAGTGCTGGTCGACGACGTGCGCAGCAAGATCGAGCGCGTGCCGACGGTGGCGGAAGCGGATGTCGAACTGGTGTTCGACCCGCCCTGGAACCAGTCGATGATGACCGAGGCCGCGCGGTTGGAGACCGGTCTCCTGTGAGCGCCGTTCACCCGATGCGGAGGCAGCCGGCATGATCGGCCCGCGCGAGGCGCTGGTCCGGCTGCGCGACGGCAACCGTCGTTTCGTCGAGGATCTGCGCGGCAAGGCGTCGCCTTGCGACGAGGCGCGCCGGCGCGAACTGGCCGGCGGCCAGGAACCGTTCGCGATCATCCTCGGTTGTTCCGATTCGCGGGTGCCGGCGGAGATCGTGTTCGATCAAGGGTTGGGCGATCTGTTCGTCATCCGCATCGCCGGCAACATCGTCGCGCCCTCGCAGATCGGCAGCGTGGAGTTCGCCGCCGAGCGCTTCGGCACGCCCTTGGTGGTGGTGCTGGGCCATTCGCGCTGCGGTGCGATCCAGGCCACGCTGGAGGCGATGGCCGATCCGGGCTGCTCGCGCTCGCGCCACCTGCGCTCCATCGTCGAGCGCATCCAGCCGACGCTGGAGCCGTTGCTCGGCACCGAATTGCGCCACGACCACGCCGCGCTGACCGCCCACGCGGTGCGTGCCAACGTGCGCGTCTCGGCCAGCCGGCTGCGTTCCGGCTCGGAGTTGCTGGAAGAACTGATCGCCCGCGACGAGTTGCTGGTGGTCGGCGCGGAATACTCGCTGGAAACCGGTCAGGTCGACTTTTTCGACGGCGTCCCCGAGGACATGGCGGCCGGCTGAACGAGGTCGGGACGCAGTCGCAGCCGCTGCCCGGGGCGCAGGATGCTGGCGGCGTCGAGGCCGTTCCAGCGCAACAGATCGGACAGCGCGACGCGATGCCGGCGGGCGATCCGCCACAGGGTGTCGCCGGGAGCGACCACATGGGCGTCGTCGCCGGTCGCAGCGGGTTGCTCCGCTCGCAGCGCAAAGTCCGCCGCGCCGACCGATCCGCGCAGGCGCTCGGCGGCGCTGCGCGGCAGCAGCAGGGTGGTCGGTGCATCGTCGGCGATGTCGCCGTTGCGGAATCCGGCGTTGTAGGCCAGGAGGTCCTGCTGCTCGATGGCGGCGGCGCGGGCCAGTCGCACGGTGTTGTGGATGCCGGCCGGGCGCACCGCCAGGGCCAGCGGCTCGAAGCGATCGGCGGGCAGGGCGAGGTCGTGGCGGGCGGGATCGGCCAGCAGGCAGCCGAGGGCGACGATCTTGTGCAGGTAGGCGTAGGAATGCGGTGCCAGCGCGCAGTCGGCGCAGGCCATCTCCTCCACCGAGGCGGCGGCCAGCGGCGGCGGCGTGCGCAGGCCGCGCAGCACGCGGTATTCGCCGGCGTTGTAGGCGAGGATCACCAGCCGCCAGTCGATGAAACGTTGTTGCAGGGTGTGCAAATGGTCGAGCGCGGCGGCGGTTGATTGCAGCGCGGCGCGGCGGCCGTCGTAACGGCTGTCGATGCGCAGACCGTGGTGGCGGCCGGTGCCGGGGGTGAAC
Source organism: Lysobacteraceae bacterium (assembly GCA_041675805.1). Classification (GTDB taxonomy): domain Bacteria; phylum Pseudomonadota; class Gammaproteobacteria; order Xanthomonadales; family Xanthomonadaceae; genus JANNWF01. The sequence continues at coordinate 15,627 of JBAYTD010000008.1, read as the reverse complement.
TGCCACATGCCCTGGACCTGGCCGCGGTTGCCCGGATCGGCGCGGTAGCCGCTTTCCGCCCACGGGATCAGCGCGTACTGGCCGGGCAGATCCTGGCGCTCGATCTCGCCGAGCACGTAATCCAGCGCCGGGGCGACGCGGACCAGTTTGTCGACAAGCTGGCTCGGGCGACGCAGTTGCTGGGCCAGCGCGCGGCGGGTGGCGGGCGCGTCGCAATCGGCCGGGCGCAGGCGGGCGGCGAGGCGCGCGCGCAGGCGTTCGAGGTCCGGGGCGAGGAACTCCGGGCCGTCGGCGGGCAGGGTTTCGACCGGCGGCGCTGCGGTCGCCGTCTTGCGTGGCTTGCGTGCCTTGGCGGGCGCGGCGCGCGGCGCGCGGGCAACCGGCTGCACGATGTCCTCGCCGGGCGCGCTGGCCGGCTCCGGCGTCGGCGCGCGCGTTGGTGTCGGCGCGCAGGCACCCAGCGCGACGAGCAAGGGCAGCGCCAGAAGCGGCGCAAGGCGGCGCGGCATCGCGCTCATGCGGGTCGAAACCCGTCCTTCCAGGCGCGCAGGGTGGCGAAACGCGCGCTGCGCTCGGCGCTGTCCGCTCCGCGCCGGACCAGCGCCGCACGGATCGCGGCAGCGTCGACGCGCAGGAAGGGGTTGCAGGCACGCTCGTCGACGAGGCGACTGGGCAGGCTGGGCCGCCCGGCTTCGCGCAAGGCGGCGACTTCCCGTTGCCGCGCGCGCAGCGCCGCGTTGTCCGGGTCGACATGCAGGGCGAACTGCGCATTGGCGAGCGTGTATTCGTGGCCGCAGCAGACCTCGGTGTCGTCTGGCAGGGCGGCCAGCCGATCCAGCGAGGCCAGCATCTGTGCCGGACTGCCCTCGAACAGCCGGCCGCAGCCGAGGCTGAACAGGGTGTCGCCGCAGAACAGGCGCTGGCCGTCGTGATAGGCAACATGGCTGAGCGTATGGCCGGGCACGGCCATCACCGTCAGCCACAGGCCCAGCGCGGCGATCTCGATCTCCTCGCCATCGCCGACGCGACGATCGGCCAGGGCGATGCGCGGGTCCTCCGGGGCGATCACGGTGATGTCCGGCAGCGCCTCGCGCAGCGCCGCCACGCCGCCGATGTGGTCGTGGTGGTGATGGGTGAGGACGATGGCGAGTGGCGTCAGCCCCTGTCGCATCGCCGCCAGCACCGGCTCGGCCTCGCCCGGATCGACGATCAGCGCGCGGCCGCGCTCGTCGGCCAGCGCCCAGATGTAGTTGTCCTCGAAGGCGGGCAGGGCATGCAGGATGGGCATGGGTCGGCGGGCTGACGCGGGTCGTGGCGCTGCGGCACAATGTCCGCACCATGCCGGCCCTGCGCGCTTTCCGTCAACCCGAGGCCGACCCCGACTGGTTCGGTTCCTCGCTCGCCCTGCGCGTGATGCGCGCCGAACAGGCCGCCACGGCCGACCTGCTGGCGGCGCAGGCCGGCGTTCGCGGCGTTTTCCTGACCGCCGGCGCGCAGGTGCCGACGCCGGCGCGGGAAGGCCCGCTACGCGCGATGATCGCCCTGCATCGGGCCGGCGACGGCTACGATGGCGACCTGCGCTGCGCCGCCGCCTCGCTGCCCTTCGTGTCCGGTTCCCTCTGCCTGGTCCACCTGTTCCATGTGCTCGAACGCCAATCCAGCCCCGAAGCCTTTCTCGCCGAATGCGCCCGTACCCTGCGCGAGGGCGGCATGTTGATGGTCGTCGCGCTGGATCCGTACAGCCTGTGGCGACTGCACTGGCGGCGTGCCATGCCCGGCGTCTGCCCGGCCTGGCGACTGCGCCAGGCGCTGGAAGCCGCCGGGCTGGTGATCGAGCACGAGGAAGCGGTCGGCCCGCCGTGGCTGTGGCGCAACGAACGCGCGCGCGGACGCGGCGCGCTGCCGGCCGCGCTGCCGGCCGCGCTGCGTCCCTCGCGGGTCTGGCTGGCGCGGCGACGGGCGACGCCCGGCACGCCGCTGCCGCTGCGCTCGCGTCGATTGGCCCCGGGCGTGTCCCTGCATGTCCGTTGAGCCGATGTCCGACGTGGAAGCGCACACCGACGGTGCCTGCCTGGGCAATCCCGGCCCCGGCGGCTGGGCCGCCCTGCTGCGCGCCGCCGGCCACGAGCGCGAACTCAGCGGTGCGGACCCCGACACCACCAACAACCGGATGGAGCTGCTGGCGGCGATCAGCGCGCTGGAGGCGCTCAAGCGTCCCTGCCGGGTGCGCCTGCACACCGACTCGCGCTACGTGCAGCAGGGCGCGACAGAGTGGCTGCCGGGCTGGCAGCGGCGCGGCTGGAAGGCCGCCGGCGGCGGTGCGGTGAAGAATCAGGACCTGTGGCAGCGGCTGGACGAAGCCCGCCGGCGGCATCAGGTGGAATGGATCTGGGTACGCGGCCACGCCGGCCACGTCGACAACGAACGGGTGGACCAACTGGCCCGCGCCGCAGCGGAACGGTGCCGCGACGGCCTGCGCGCCGCCAAGGGAAATCGCTGATGAGACAAGTCGTTCTGGACACCGAAACCACCGGCCTCGACGTGCGCAGGGGCCATCGCGTGGTCGAGATCGGTTGCGTCGAAATGCTGGAGCGGCGCGTCACCGGCCGCCACTTCCAGGCCTACATCAATCCGCAGCGGCCGATGGAGGAAAGGGCCAGCGAAATCACCGGCCTGACCGACGACTTCCTGCGCGACCAGCCGCTGTTCGAGGACATCGCCGACGCCTTCCTCGCCTTCATCGACGGTGCCGAGCTGATCATCCACAACGCCGATTTCGATGTCGGTTTCCTCGACGCCGAGCTGGCCCGTGCCGGACACGGCGACCGGCCACTGCGCAGCCGCTGCAACGTGATCGACTCGCTGGCTCTGGCGCGCGAGCGCTTTCCCGGCCAGCGCATCAGCCTCGACGCCCTGTGCAAGCGCCTGCAGGTCGACAACAGCCATCGCACCGTGCACGGCGCGCGGCTCGACGCCGAACTGCTGGCCGAGGTCTACCTCAACCTGACCGCCGGCCAGGGCGATCTATCCTTCGACCTGCCGACCACGACAATGGCCAGTGCCGGCGATGTCACCCTGGCGACGGTCGCCTTCACCCTGCCGGTGCGCCGCGCCAGCGCCGAGGACCTCGCCGCCCACCAGGCTACGCTGGCGCGCATGGCGGCGCGCGGTGCCTGCCTGTGGCCGTTGCCCGGGCCGACGCCCGATCCGGAGCCGGCCTGAGTAAGGTATTCACGAAAACCACGCATCGCGGATTCGCGTGGGAGATTTTGCGTCTCGGCTGTTGTCAGCCTCCGGCAATGCAGACATCGCCGGACATGGGCGGCTCCACTGGCCGGACCATGCCTTGTGGTCTGGGTGTCGTCCGTCTTGGCGGCGGCCTCTCAGGCGGCAGGTGATCGCAGGATCTTTTCCATCGTCCTGCCCTTGGCCAGTTCGTCGATCAGTTTGTCCAGCAGACGGATTTTTCGCATCAGCGGGTCTTCCACATCTTCCACGCGAACCCCGCACACCACGCCCTTTATCAGCGCGCTGTTCGGGTTCATGGCCGGGGCCTGGGCGAAGAAGGTTTCCAGATCGACTTCCTGCTCGATCTGCCGTGTCAGCCCGGCCTGGTCGTAGCCGGTCAGCCAGCGGATGATCTGGTCCACTTCGGCCTGCGTGCGCTGTTTGCGCTCGGCCTTCTGCACGTACATCGGATACACCCTGGCGAACTTCATCGCGAAAACGCGCTGGTGCGACATGCTGTTTCTCCTCCGGCCGGGCCGTCCTTGGGGACTTGAGCTCAACCCTCTCCGGCCACGGTCATCGCGCCGATCAGGATCGAGCCGCAGCGGATGTGCGAGCGCGGGTCGATGTCGGTGCCGATGGTTTCGATGCCGAGCAGCATCTGGCGCAGGTTGCCGGCGATGGTGATCTCGTCCACCGGCCAGGCGATTTCCCCGTTTTCCACCCAGAAACCGGCCGCGCCGCGCGAATAGTCGCCGGTCAGCATGTTGAGGCCCTGGCCCATCATCTCGGTGACCAACAGGCCGCGCCCCATGCCGCGGATCAGCGCGGCGAGGTCGTCGCTGCCGGTGCTCACTTCCAGGTTGTAGATGCCGCCGGCGTTGGCGGTGCTGGCGAGGCCGAGCTTGCGCGCCGAGTAGCTGCCCAGCACGTAGCGTTGCAGCACGCCGTCGAGCGCCAACGGATTGTCGAAGGTGGCCACGCCTTCGCTGTCGAAGGCGGCCGAGCGATGGCCGCGACGGCGATGCGGGCGCTCGACCAGGTCGATGCCCGGCGGCAGCACGCGCTGGCCGATGGCGTCGAGCAGGAAGGAGGCGCGCCGATATTGGTTGCCGCCCGATACCGCGCCGATCAGCCCGCCGATCAGCGAGCGCGCCGTTTCGGCGGCGAACAGCACCGGGTATTGCCCGGTCTTCACGCCGCGCGGCTGCAACCGTGCCACGGCGCGCCGGGCGGCTTCGGCACCGATGGCTTCGGGGCGGGCGAGATCGGCGGCAGCGCAGGCGCTGTCGTACCAGTAATCGCGCTGCATCGCCGCGCCCTCGCCGGCAATCAGCGAGCAACTCAGCGAATGCGCGCTGCTGCGCTCGGCACCGACAAAGCCGTGGCTGTTGGCATACACCGACAGGCTGGTCCCGGTGCCCAGGTTGGCACCCTCGGAATTGCTGATGCGCGGATCGAGCTCGCGCCCGGCGGCTTCGCAGCGCAGCGCCAGTTCGACCGCCGCGTCGGCGTCGATGTCCCAGGGATGCCACAGATCGAGCTCGGGGAACTCGCTCGCCATGCGCTGGGCGTCGGCCAGCCCGGCGCAGTCGTCGCGCTCGGTGTGACGGGCGATGGCGCAGGCCTGCTCGATGGTGGCGGCAATGCCGTGCGGGTCGAAATCCGCCGTGCTGGCATTGCCCTTGCGCTGACCCATGTAGACGGTCAGCGACAGGCCGCGGTCATGGCGCTGCTGCAGCGTTTCGATTTCGCCCTGGCGCACGTCGACGTCGAGGCCGCGATCCTCGCTGAGGCCGACCTCGGCCTGGTCGACGCCAAGCCGCGCGCAGCGCGCCAGCACGTCGGCGGCCAGCTCGCGCAGGTGGTCCAGGCGGGCGAGGCTGTCGTCCCCGCGCGGCGCGATAGTCTTTGCGATCAGGGTGTCCATCCACGTATCCTTCGCCCGCCATGCGCGGACGTGATGAAGAAACCGGCGAATTTTTCGGCCCCAGCCGCAGCCAGCGGCGGCGCGAGGCCTTGGCCGTGTTCGATTTGGCGCAGGCGCTGGTCGAGCTGAGTCCGTCCCGGCTCGACCGCGTGCCGCTGGACGAGGCGCTGCGCGACCTGGTGGTCGACAGCCGCCGCATCACTGCGTACATCGCCCGCAAGCGGCAGTTGCAGTTCCTCGCCAAGCAGCTTCGCCAGGAAGACGACGAGACGCTGGACGCGATCCGCCGCGCGCTGGAGCCGGACCGCGCCGAAGCCCGCCGCGAAACCGCGCGCCTGCATCGGCTGGAAGACTGGCGCGAACGCCTGCTGGCCGACGAGGGCAGCGCGCTGGGCGAGCTGATCACCCTGCATCCGGAGGTCGACCGCCAACGCCTGCGCCAGTTGCTGCGCGCCGTGCACGAGGAGCGCCGGCGCGACAAGCCGCCGAAGGCGTATCGCGAACTGTTCCAACTGCTGCGCCAGACGTTCGCCGACGCCGATGCGTCCAGCGCCGCCGCCGATGCCGCCGCCGATCCCGACGCCGGCGACGACGAGCACGGCTGAGCGCCGACGCGCGGCGCGCCTCACGCCTGCGTGCCGCCCACGGTCATCGCATCGATCTTCAGCGTCGGCTGGCCAACGCCGACCGGCACGCTCTGTCCGTTCTTGCCGCAGATGCCGACTCCGGCGTCCAGTTCCAGATCGTTGCCGACCATGGAAATGCGCGTCATCGCTTCCGGCCCGTTGCCGATCAGGGTCGCGCCCTTCACCGGCGCAGTGATCCGCCCGTCCTCGATCAGATAGGCCTCGCTGGCCGAGAACACGAACTTGCCCGAGGTGATGTCGACCTGGCCGCCGCCGAAGTTGGGTGCGTACAGGCCGCGCTTGACGCTGCGGATGATGTCCGCCGGATCGCTGTCGCCGGCCAGCATGTAGGTGTTGGTCATGCGCGGCATCGGCAGGTGGGCGAAGCTCTCGCGGCGGCCGTTGCCGGTCGGCGCGACGCCCATCAGCCGCGCGTTCAGGCTGTCCTGCATGTAGCCGACCAGGCGGCCGTTTTCGATCAGCCTGGTGCAGGCGGTCGGATTGCCCTCGTCGTCCACGCTCAGCGAGCCGCGCCGGCCCGGCAGGGTGCCATCGTCGACGACGGTACACAGCTCGGAGGCGACCATCTCGCCCATGCGTCCGGCATAGATCGACGCGCCCTTGCGGTTGAAATCGCCTTCCAGGCCGTGACCGACGGCCTCGTGCAGCAGCACGCCGGGCCAGCCCGGGCCGAGCACCACCGGCATGCTGCCGGCTGGCGCGTCGATGGCATCCAGATTGACCCGCGCCTGGCGGATCGCCTCGTCGGCCAGCGCGTACAGACGGCGGCCGTCGATCAGTTCGGCGTAGCCGAAACGCCCGCCGCCGCCGGCATAGCCCTGCTCGCGGCGACCGTTGCGCTCCATGATGACCGTGACGTTGAAGCGCACCAGCGGGCGCACGTCGGCCGCCAGCCGGCCATCGCCGCGCACCACCAGTACGGTGTCCAGTGCCGCCGCCAGGCTCAGCATCACCTGACGGACCTGCGGATCCGCCGCGCGCGCGTAGGCGTCGACTTCGCGCAGCAGGCGCACCTTGGTTTCGCTGTCCAGCGTGTCGATGGGGTCGATGGGTGGATACAGCGCTCGCGCGTCGCGGCGCGACACCAGCGGCTGCGCGCCGTCGCCGCCGCTGCGGGCGATGGCCCGCGCCGCGCCGGCGGCATCGAGCAACGCCGGCAGACGGATCTCGTCGGAATAGGCGAAGCCGGTCTTGTCGCCGCTGATTGCCCGCGCGCCGACGCCCTGTTCGATGGCGTGCGAGCCGGACTTCACGATGCCGTCCTCCATCGACCAGCTTTCCGTGCGCGTGTGCTGAAAGTACAGATCGGCGTCATCGACGCCGGGTGCCAGCAGGCGGCCCAGCACGCCGGACAGCGCATCCAGGCCCAGATCGGCGGACGCCAGCAAACGGCGCTCGGCCACGGCGAGAGGGGAGTCGGTCACGGCAAGGCTCACGGCAAAGGGCGGCACCTTGACAGATGAGGGCATCCGCCGGCAAACCAAGCCGCGTATCCCCGTAAGGAGGTCAGCGCGGACGGTCGCGTTCTCGCGCCGATCAGCGGATGGCGGCATGCCGCGCCCGCAGCAGCGCAAACCCGGTCTCCCGCCAGAACGCGGGGCTGACCTGTCCCGACGACATGCCGCCATGCGCGTAGCGCTGCACATGAATGGACGGCGCCGACGAATCGAGCGGCGTGCCGACCAGTCGGGCAAAGGTCGCCTGCAACAGCGAATCGAGTTGCGCCGCATCGGGTGGAATGGCGCAACCCGCCAGCGTCGACGCCATTTCCGCCCACAGATGCGGATCGCCGCGCAAGCCCCAGCGGGCGGGTGGCGGCTGGAACAGGTCGGCCATGGATCGGCCTGCGCTCATGCCGATTGCAAAGCCGCGCCGCGAAGCGGCAACGGCGTCGATGAATCGCCCGCCGTCATCCCCACAGGCCGAACAGCAGGCCGAACAGCAGGAACTGCACCGCGTGATAGCCGCCGTCGATCAGCCACAACGTCCAGGAGCGTTGCGCAAACTGATAATTGATGCCGAAACTCGCCGCCACCAGGCCGATGCCCGCCAGCGCGCCCAGCCGCAGGCCCGCCTCCAGTCCCGGCGACGGCCCCACCAGCGCCCCGAAGCAGGCCGCCGCCAGCAGCGAAAACGCAAAGGCAACGCCGAAAATCCGCGCCGGATGCCCTTGCCCGGCCGGACTGCCGTTCTCCCTGTTCCAGACCTTGCCGAACAGCGCCGGCGAATACCACAACCCGCCGACGACGAAGCTGGACACCGCCGCCAGCAGGACGATCCACACGTTCATGCCTTCATCTCCTTGATTGCGATGGGAAATCCGCCGCGCCGCGAGACCGCGTCAAGCGCGCGAATGCTCATCCGGCGACCTGCCAGAACGCAATGTCGGGCGGACCGGCCAGGAAGGCGCCCGCCTGTTGGATGAACGCCTGGATATGCGGCTGCCGCATGTGCGGACCGAGAAAAACCTCCCGACCGGGCCAGCGCTCGATCAGGGTGAAACGCGCCGGATCATCCGCGCCCTGGAGCATGGTGATGCCGCCGCACTCCGGCTCCGCCGCCAGCACGGCCTCGACCAATGCGGCGATTTCCCTGCGGGCCGTCTCGGCCTGCCCCGGAAGTGCCGTGTAACCGATCAACACAACCGTCTCGCTCATCCCGTTCCCCCCATCCATGCGCCGCCGCGCCGCGTGCGGGCGGCGGCAGGATGAGACCGTAGACCGTCGCGGGCGTCCGCCGCAACCGGAATGATGGGGAAAACCGCGCAGAGCCGGCGGGCCGCCAGTTCCCGGCCAGCCGGCGGGCCGCCACGACGACGCTTTGCGCAGGCAGAAACGGCAGGCCGGTGGCGTTCGGGGGCGTTGTCCGGACGGTTGCAGAACGGCAGCGGAAACAAAAAAACCCGGTGCATGGCCGGGTTTGTCGAATCTCTGGTCTTGTTCGGCCTGTTTTGGTCGGGGAGACAGGATTTGAACCTGCGACTTCTACGTCCCGAACGTAGCGCTCTACCAGGCTGAGCTACACCCCGACGGCCGAGCCGCGCATTCTAAGCCGGTTGCCGGTCGGCGGCAAGCGTGGCGTCGCGATGGGGGTGGGCGCGGATACACTAGGCGTTCCGACCGTCGAGCCAGTGGATGGAGACCGCCTTGATCAAGCCGCGCACAGCGCCGGGGACGCTGGAACTTCTGCCCCGCGACCAGATTGCCTTCCAGGGCATGCTCGACCGCATCCGCGCGGTGTACGAGCGTTTCGGGTTCATCCCGGTGGAGACGCCGGTGATGGAGCTGTCCGAGGTGCTGTTGACCAAGAGCGGCGGCGAGACCGAGCGGCAGGTCTATTTCCTGCAATCGACCGGCGCTTTGCAGCAGGCATCCGCCGAGACCGGGCTGCCGGAACTGGCGCTGCGCTTCGACCTCACCGTGCCGATGGCGCGCTACGTCGCCGAGCACGAGCACCAGCTCAGCTTTCCGTTCCGCCGCTACCAGATCCAGCGCGTCTATCGCGGCGAGCGCGCCCAGCGCGGGCGTTTTCGCGAGTTCTACCAGTGCGACATCGACGTGGTCGGCAAGGATGCCCTCAGCGTGCGCTACGACGCCGAGATGCCGGCGGTGATCGCGGCGGTGTTCGAGTCGCTGGACATCGGCGATTTCACCATCCATCTGAACAATCGCAAGCTGATGCGTGGCTTCCTGGAGGGCCTGGGCATCGACCAGGCGGAGCGCCAGGCGCTGGCGCTGCGCGAGGTGGACAAGCTGGACAAGCGCGGTGTCGACCATGTGCGCGAGGCGCTGTGCGGCGAGGGCGTCGGTCTGGACGCCGATCAGGCGGAAAAGCTGCTGGGCTTCGTGCAGATGCGCTCGACCTCCCATGCCGATGCGCTGGCGAAACTCGATGCACTGGGCAGCGGCAGCGACAGCTTCAACCAGGGTCTGGCCGAGCTGCGTGAGGTGCTGGAGCTGATCCGCGCCTTCGGCGTGTCGGAGTCGCGCTATGCGCTCAATCTGTCGATCGCCCGCGGACTGGATTACTACACCGGCACCGTTTACGAAACCACGCTCGACGCCTATCCGCAGATCGGCTCGATCTGTTCCGGCGGGCGCTACGAGAATCTCGCCAGCCACTACACCAGGTCGAAACTGCCCGGCGTGGGCATCTCCATCGGGGCCAGCAGGCTGTTCTGGCAGTTGCGCGAGGCCGGTCTGATCGCTGCCGCCGAGGCCAGCACGGTGCAGGCGATGGTGGCGCTGATGGACGAGGCGCGGCTGCCGCACATGCTGGAACTTGCTACAGCGCTGCGCCAGGGCGGCATCAATGCCGAGGTGCAGATGGAGCCGCGCAAGCTCGGCAAGCAGTTGCAGTATGCCGACCGCGCCGGCATCCGCTTTGTCGTCATGGAAGGCGAGGACGAGGCCGCGCGCGGTGTGGTGGCGGTGAAGGACATGCGCCGGCAGGAGCAGTTCGAAGTGCGCCGCGAGGATCTGCCGCAGACCTTGCGGGTGGAGATCGAACAGGCGCGTGCGATGGAGCAGGCGTCATGAGCGCGCAGATCGTGCTGAGCGGAACCGGGCTGGATCGCCGGCAACTGGTCGCCATCGCCCGCCAGGGACGCGCCGTGGCGCTGTGCCCGCAGGCGCTGGCGCGGGTGCGCCGGGCGGCGGATTTCCTCTCCGAACAGGTGCGCCGACAGGAGCCGATCTACGGCGTCAGCACCGGCTTCGGCAGCAATGCCGACCGCCTGCTTGGCGCGCGTCGCGCGCGCGAGGCGTCGGCCGATGCGGCGGTGCCGTCGATGGACTTGATGGAGGAACTGCAACACAACCTGATCGTCACCCATGCGGTCTGCGTCGGCGAGCCGTTTTCCGCCGAAGTGGTGCGGGCGATGCTGGCGATCCGCATCAACACGCTGTTGCGCGGCCATTCCGGGGTGCGTGTGCAGACGCTCGAAGCGCTGACCGCGCTGCTCAATCGCGGCGTCATTCCACTGGTGCCGCAGAAGGGTTCGGTCGGTGCCAGCGGCGATCTGGCACCGCTGTCGCATCTGGCCATCGTCCTGCTGGGTGGCGGCGAGGCGTGGTTCGAGGGCGAGCGACTGCCCGGTGCCGAGGCGCTGCAGCGCGCCGGCCTGGCACCGCTGCGGCTGTCCTACAAGGAAGGTTTAGCACTCAACAACGGCACCGCGCAGATGCTGGCCACCGGCGTTCTGGCGCTGGATCGGCTGGAAACCCTGCTGGAAACCGCCGACCTCGCCGCGGCGATGACGCTGGAAGCCTTCGCCGGGCGCGGCCGTGCCTTCGAGGAGAAGGTCCATGCGCTGCGTCCGCATCCCGGTCAGGTCGAATCGGCGGCGCGACTGCGCCGACTGACCGCCGGCTCCACCCTGATCGACATCGCCTATCACCTCGCGCCGCGGTTCCGCCCCTGGCAGGCCGACGCCTGGACGCAGGAAGAAGATCGCGCCCTGCATTTCGACATCTGCTGGGACTACGTGCCACCGGCCCAGCGCCATGGCCGCGAGCGCTTCTACCAGCGTTTCCTGCCCTTCAAGGGCGGCAAGAAGCACCAGCCGCAGGACAGCTACAGCCTGCGCTGCATCCCGCAGGTGCATGGCGCGGTGCGCGATGCGCTGGCGCAGGCGGCGCGCGTGCTCGACATCGAACTCAACGCCGTCACCGACAACCCGCTGCTGTTCCCCGATGTGGCCGATGCGCAGGTGATCGAGGACCAGGTGATCTCCGCCGGCCACTTCCACGGCATGCCGCTGGCGCTGGCGATGAGCTATGTCAAGGCGGCGATCCCGGTGCTGGCGTCGATTTCCGAGCGCCGCCTCAACAAACTGGTCGATCCGGCCACCAGCGACGGTCTGCCGGCCTTCCTGATCGGCAACGAGGACGCCACCGACTCCGGTTTCATGATCGTCCAGTACACCGCCGCCGCCCTGGTCAACGATCTTGCCAGCCGCGCCCATCCGGCGTCGGTGTATTCGATCCCGACTTCGGCCAACGCCGAGGACCACGTATCCATGGGGGCCAACGAGGCGCGCCATGTGCTCGACATGACCGAGGATCTCGGCCACGTCATCGCCCTGGAGCTGTACACCGCCGCGCAGGCACTGGACTGCCGGCGACAGATGATCGACGCCGCCCAGCGGCTGGCCCAGCGCGACGACCTGGACGCGCTGTGCGCCAAGGTGCAGGGCGCGCCGCTGCCGGGTTCCGAGGCCCATGCGCAGTTCCGCGAGGAATGCGCCGCGCTGCGCCGCGAACTGGCCCGGGCACCGGCATTTTCCCCGGCCGCCCCGGTCGCCGCTGCGCTGGCGCGGATCCGCCGCGACATCGACTTCATGCAGCGCGACCGGCCGATGGATGGTGAAGTGCGGCGCATCTGCGAACTGGTCGAATCCGCGGCGATCCTCGACGCCGCCCGGCAGGCGTAGACGTTCCGCCGACGGACTGAAGGTCTACACTGCGGCGGGGTGCGCCGTCATCAAGGCGATCAGGAGAGGGGGTTCCGTGCTGCCGTCACGCTATTTCGTCTGGTTGGGATGCTGTGTCCTGGCGCTGGCCGCCGGGCTTGCCGCGATCTGGATTTCCCTGCACTGGCTGTGGGCCGCTCTGCCGCTGGCGGCGCTGGCCGTGCTCGGCGTCTGGGACATCATCCAGCCGCGCAGTTCGGTGCGGCGCAACTACCCGGTGGCGGCCCACATGCGTTTCCTGCTGGAAGGCATCCGGCCGGAAATCCGCCAGTATTTCCTCGAATCCGACGACGACGAGACGCCGTTCTCGCGCGTGCAGCGCTCGATCATCTACCAGCGCGCCAAGGACGTGCTCGACAAACGCCCGTTCGGCACCCAACTGGACGTCTACGAGCCGCATTACGAATGGATCAACCATTCGATGCTGCCGGCCGACATTCCCTCGCACGACTTCCGCATCGACATCGGCACCGAGGCGTGCACGCAGCCGTATTCGTGCAGCGTGTTCAACATCTCGGCGATGAGTTTCGGCTCGCTGTCGGCCAATGCCATCCTGGCACTGAACGAGGGCGCGCGGCGCGGCGGCTTCTATCACGATACCGGCGAAGGCTCGATCTCGCGCTACCACCGCGAGCCCGGCGGCGACCTGGTCTGGGAGATCGGCTCGGGCTACTTCGGCTGCCGCGACGGCAAGGGTGGCTTCTCGCCCGAGCGCTTCGCCGAGAACGCTTCCGGCGAGCAGGTGAAGATGATCGAAATCAAGCTCTCGCAGGGCGCCAAGCCGGGCCATGGCGGTGTGCTGCCGGGGCCCAAGGTGTCGGCCGAGATCGCCCTGGCGCGCGGCATCCCGATCGGCGAGGACTGCATTTCGCCGGCTGCCCACTCGGCCTTTTCGACGCCGCGCGAGCTGCTGGAATTCGTCGTCCGCCTGCGCGAGCTGTCCGGCGGCAAGCCGGTCGGTTTCAAGCTCGCCATCGGCCATCCCTGGGAATGGTTCGCCATCGCCAAGGCGATGCGGGTCACCGGCATCCTGCCGGATTTCATCGTCGTTGATGGTGCCGAGGGCGGCACCGGAGCGGCACCGCTGGAGTTCAGCAACCACGTCGGCGCGCCGTTGCGCGAAGCCTTGTTGCTGGTCCACAACACCCTGGTCGGGCTCAACCTGCGCGGGCGCATCCGCATCGGCGCGGCCGGCAAGGTGGTGACTGCCTTCGACATCGCCCGCACCATCGCCCTGGGTGCCGACTGGTGCAACGCCGCGCGCGGTTTCATGATGGCGGTCGGCTGCATCCAGTCGCAGAGCTGCCACACCGGCAACTGCCCGACCGGCGTCGCCACCCAGGATCCGCGCCGCCAGCGCGCCCTGGTGGTCACCGACAAGGCCACCCGCGTGTTCAACTTCCAGCAGAACACGCTGAAGGCGCTGAAGGAACTGCTGTGCGCCGCCGGCCTCTCCCACCCGGATCAGCTCGGGCCGGAGCACGTCATCCGCCGCGTCTCCTCCACCGAAGTGCGCTCGCTGGCCTCGCTGCACCATTTCGTCGCCGCCGGCGAACTGCTCTCGGACATGCCCGAACACCCGGTATTCCGCATGTTCTGGCCGCTGGCCGACCCGGATACCTTCGCCGCCCCGCCGTCGCTCCTGAGCCTGCGCACCAGCAAACAGCGCTGAGGGTTTCTGTGCCCCCGGCCGTGCGACCGGGCCGACGGCCCCGGCGTGGTAGAATCGTCCGCTTGGCCTGACGCTTCCCAGCACGGACAACATGACGGAACACGCGAAGGAAATCATCCCGGTCAATCTCGAAGACGAGATGCGCAAGAGCTATCTCGATTACGCGATGAGCGTGATCGTCGGCCGCGCGCTGCCGGACATCCGCGACGGCCTGAAGCCGGTTCATCGCCGCGTGCTGTACGCCATGAACGAGCTGGGCGTGACCAGCAGCAAGAAGCACGTCAAGTCGGCGCAGATCGTCGGCGAGGTGATGGGCAAGTACCATCCGCACGGCGACAGCGCGATCTACGACACCCTGGTGCGCATGGCGCAGCCGTTCTCGCTGCGCTACCTGCTGGTCGACGGCCAGGGCAACTTCGGCTCGGTCGACGGCGACCCGCCGGCGGCGATGCGCTACACCGAGTCCCGGCTGTCGCCGATCAGCCAGGAGTTGCTGGCCGACATCGACAAGGAAACCGTCGATTTCCAGGCCAACTACGACGACTCCACCCGCGAGCCGGTGGTGCTGCCGACGCGCGTGCCCAACCTCTTGGTCAACGGTTCCACCGGCATCGCCGTGGGCATGGCGACCAACATCCCGCCGCACAACCTGCGCGAAGTGATCGACGCCACCATCGCCCTGATCGACGATCCGCAGATCGATGTCGACAGCCTGATGGAATACGTGCCCGGCCCGGACTTCCCGACCGCCGGCATCATCAACGGCGCGGCCGGCATCCACGCCGCCTACCGCACCGGCCGCGGCCGCGTGCTGATGCGCGCGCGCGCCGACATCGAGACCAACGAGGACAACGGCCGCGAGGCCATCGTCGTCAGCGAGCTGCCCTACCAGGTCAACAAGGCGCGGCTGATCGAGAAGATCGCCGACCTGGTCAAGGAGAAGAAGCTCGAAGGCATTTCCGAACTGCGCGACGAGTCCGACAAGGACGGCATGCGCATCTACATCGAGGTCAAGCGCGGCGAAGCCGCCGACGTGGTGCTGAACAACCTGTACCAGCAGACGCCGATGCAGAGCGTGTTCGGCATCAACATGGTGGCGCTGGTCGACGGTCGGCCGCAGACGCTGGGCCTGAAGCCGATGCTGGAGGCCTTCGTCCGCCATCGTCGCGAGGTGGTCACCCGGCGCACCATCTTCGAACTGCGCAAGGCGCGCGCCCGCGCCCACATCCTCGAAGGTCTGACCGTCGCGCTGGCAAACATCGACGAGATGATCGAGCTGATCAAGACCTCGGAGAACCCGCAGACCGCCCGCGAGCGCCTGCTGGGGCGGCGCTGGGACGCCGGGCTGGTGCGCGCGCTGCTGTCCGACGCCGGCGCGATGGCCTCGCGTCCGGAAGGCCTGCCGGCCAGCGTCGGCCTGCTCGACGACGGCTATCAGCTATCCGAGGCGCAGGCGCGGGAAATCCTCGAAATGCGCCTGAACCGCCTGACCGGGCTGGAGCAGGAAAGGCTCACCGACGAATACCGCCAGTTGCTGGAAACCATCCGCGACCTGATCGAGATCCTGGAGGTGCCCGAGCGCCTGCTGCAGGTGATCCGCGACGAGTTGCAGGTGATCCGCGACCAGTACGGCGACGACCGCCGCACCGAGATCCGCGCCAGCCAGGAGGACCTCGAC
>JBAYTD010000007.1:0-44093 GCA_041675805.1 Lysobacteraceae bacterium | reverse complement strand
GACGCTGAATGACGCGCCGGCGGCGAGGTCTTGAAAGCCTCGCCGCCGCCGCCACATTGGTGCGCAAGGGCGTCATCGCCCACCCCGAATATGGAGGCAGCACCATGAGCATCATTTCCCGTCGCAATCCCTGGATCGCCGGCAACGGCCTGCAGGACGAACTCAAGCAGGTGTTCGAGAAGTTCTTCGGCGAGGTCGAGGGCGACCAGTCCAACGTCGTCACCAGCCAGTGGACGCCGCGCGTCGACATCCGCGAGGAGGCCGAGCGCTTTGTCATCCTGGCCGACATCCCCGGCGTCGATCCGCAGGACATCGAAATCCACATGGACAAGGGCATCCTCTCCCTGCGCGGCGAGCGCAAGGGCGAGTCGCGTGAAGAGACCGAGCGCTACACCCGCGTCGAGCGCGCCCATGGCGTGTTCTACCGTCGCTTCGCCCTGCCCGACAGCGCCAATGCCGACGGCATCAGCGCCACCGGCAACCATGGCGTGCTGGAGATCGTGATCCCGAAGAGGCCGGAAACCACGCCGCGCCGCATCGCGGTCAACGTCGCCTGATCGTCGCCATCCAAGGCCGCGCCCGTCATGGGCGCGGCTGACCCATCGCCCACCTTCCAGCGCCCATGCAGTTCAAGGACTATTACGACACGCTCGGCGTGAAGCCCGATGCCAGCGAGGCGGACATCAAGACCGCCTACCGCCGGCTGGCCCGCAAATACCATCCCGACGTCAGCAAGGAGGCCGGTGCCGAGGACCGTTTCAAGGGCATCAACGAGGCCTACGAGGCGCTGCGGGATCCGCAGCGTCGTGCCGCCTACGACCAGTTGCGCGCGCGCGGCTACCGGGCCGGACAGGAGTACCAGCCGCCGGGCGGCTTCCAGCATCCGGGCGGCTTCGAGTTCGATTTCGGCGAGGGCGGCGAGGGCGGCGGCTTCAGCGATTTCTTCGAGTCGCTGTTCGGTCGCGCCCGGGCGCGCGGTGCCGGCCCCGAGCGACGCCCGCCCGATGACGTCGCGCAGATCGAAATCGACCTGGAAACCGCCTATCACGGCGGTGCCCAGCGCGTGCGCATCGGCGAGCGCACGCTGGACGTGAAGATTCCCAAGGGCATCCAGCCGGGCCAGCAGATTCGCCTCGCCGGCCAGGGCCGGCAGGGTCGCGACCTGCGTCTGGAGATCGGCTATCGCGCCGATCCGCGCTTTCGCGTCGAAGGGCGCAACGTCATCCATGCGCTGGCGGTGACGCCGTGGGAAGCCGCGCTGGGCGCGGAAATCGCCGTGCCGACCCTGGCCGGCGAGGTCAACGTGCGGGTGCCGGCCGGTTCCGACGGCGGCAAGCGCCTGCGCCTGCGCGGGCGCGGCCTGCCGGGCGCTGCCGGGCAGGCCGATGGCGATCAGGTCGTCGAACTGGTGATCCGCGTGCCACCGGCGCAGACGCCGGCGCAGGAAAATCTTTATCGGCAAATGGCCGAGACGTTCCGCTTCGATCCGCGCCGTCCCTGAGGGCGCTGCGCCGTCATTCTTCCGGCGTCTCCTCGCCGTCCGGCTTGCTCAGCGCAACGTAGCCGTAGAAGTTCTTCAGCATGTCCTCGGCACCGCGATAATCGCTGGCGATGGCGGGGTCGAAGCGGACCACCGAAATCTCCGACAGCGCGGCGTAGGATTCCGGCGCTTCGTGCAGGCCGAGCAGGGCTTCGGTGACCGCCTTGCGGACTGCCTCGGGCACCGTCGGTGCCGCCGACACCGCCTTGCCGGGAAAAGCATTGGAGTGCGTCATCGCGATCAGGTTGGGGTAAAGCTGGGCGATGAAGTCGGGCACCATCGCCGCCTCGGCATCACCGCCGAACACCATCTGCACGCCGTCGTGCCAGGAGCGCGCGTCGGAGAGGAATTCCGGCTGCGAGATCGGATTGGCGTAGATCTCCACCAGCACGGCAAAGCCGAGGCTGGGTGCCGGCATGGAGACGATGCGCCGGCCGATCAGCGAGTTCTTGTCGCCGTCGGCAAACTCTTCCGAGGCCAGCAGGGTGTAGATGCTCGGATTGCCGGTCCGCACCAGCGGCTGGAAGCCGAAACGCTGGGCGCGATAGTCGACGAAGTGCGCTTCCTCGAAGACGAAGTCCACCTTGGCGTTCTGCCGCAGCTCGCGCCAGTGGAAGTGGTAGTTGCGCGCGATCTCCAGCGTGAACTCGTGGCCGGTCTGCTGTTGCAGGTAATCGAGCAGCGGCTTGTAGACCTCCTGCGCCTGCTCGGGCGGGAAGGACGGCTCCACGCCGAAGGTGTATTGCTCTGCGGCGACGGGAGCGGCGATGGCCAGGGCCGTCGTCAGGACGAACATGCTGCGTTGCAGCGCGGATGCCGGATGGTGCATGGATGGTCCCCCTCCTGGAACGGACTCCGGAATACCAGAAAACGCGGCTCGACGCCAATGCACGAAGACAGCGGACGGTGCGCGCGTTCAGTCGGCGGCTGCGTGCGATTGGACATCGACGGCGATGCCGTCCACGACCAGCCCGGCCGTCGCGGCGGCGTCCTCGGGCAGCACGGCCAGGGCGACGTGGCGTCCGGCCCAGGAAGCGGCGGCGACGACGCGACCCTGATCGCGACCATCGGCGTCCTGCACGGCGGCGTTCTCGTTGATCGGCTCCGACGCATGCAGGCGGAACAGCCGCCGCCGGGCACGGCCGAGGTAATGCGTGCGGGCGACGATTTCCTGGCCGGGATAGCAGCCCTTCCCGAGACTGAAGGCGGACAGTGCGTCGAGCGAGAGCATGTGCGGCGTCCAGGCGTCGCGCTGCGCCGGCGACAGGCGTGGCAGGCCGGCGCACAGATCCTCGTAGCGCCAGCGCGCCTGCGCCTCGGCGTCGAGGTCGACGGGCAGCGCGGACGGAGCGGCGGCCAGCAGCAGCCGGCGGCTGCCCGACAGCGCCGGCAGCGGCAGTCGCGTCGTCGCGGCGTCGATCTGCGCTGTTGGCGTCGGCGTGTCCAGCGCGGCCTCCAGCCAGCATCCGGCGGGCGTGATCGCCGGCTCCGACAGGACCAGTTTGCTGCGGAACATCACGCCGCGCAGCAGCGTCGCCAAGTCGCTGGTGGGCGCGTCGGGACAGATCAGCCAGAAGGTCTCCTCGTCGCGGCGCAACACGGCGAACAGCGCCTGCACGCGGCCCTTGGCGTTGAGCAGGCCGCTCCATTGCCAGTCGCCCGGCGCGCGCAGCGCGGCGATGTCGTTCATCGTCTGCCGTTGCAGGAAATCCGCAGCGTCGCGGCCCTGTGCCTGCAACGTTTGCCAGCCGTCCAGGCGGGTCATCGCGGTGGCGGGGGAAGCTTCGGTCATCGTCAAGGCTGGCCTGTGGGGCGTGCTGCGGCGTATCATTGGGCGCACAGTGGGGACGGCGGCATGATAGGCCAAGAGCACTCTCAGCCAGAAACAGGCAAGGATTCGGGGAACGCGACGACGCCACCGCCGCCCGCACCCGCGCCCCAACGCGAAATCGGCGGCCGGGAAGGCCCGGAGCCGACTCGCTACGGGGACTGGGAAAAGAACGGCCGCTGCATCGACTTCTAGCGAGATGTCGCAGGAACCGCCCGACGATTCGTGGGCGAGTCCGGTGTCCGGCGCTGTGCCGGCCATCGTGGATGGACACCTGTCGGCCTGCCCGGCTGGCGTCGATCGGACTGAAACGTGACAGACGTTGCGGCGGCAGGATTGTCCGGCATCCCCCTGGATGCCTTCCGCCGAGGGCCTTTGCGTGTCCACCACCAAGCCGCAGCGACCGCTGTCCCCCTTCATGCTGGGGACGCACTACCGCTTCCAGCTCACCTCCGTCACCTCCTTCCTGCATCGCGTTACCGGCATCGTGCTGGGCCTTGGCGCGTTCGGCTTCGTCCTCTGGCTGCACGCGGTCGCGGGCGATGGTGTCCTCTACGGATACTTTCGCGATGCACTCGCCAGCACGCCCGGCTGCATCGCGCTTTACGCCTTCGCGGCGGCGCTGATCTACCACCTGCTCAACGGCATCCGCCACATGGTCTGGGACGCCGGCTGGTGGCTGGAGCTCAAGCCCGCCTATCGCAGCGGCTGGACGGTGCTGGTGCTGACCGTGATCCTGACCGCGCTGCTGGCCGTCGCCGGCCGGGG
Source organism: Lysobacteraceae bacterium (assembly GCA_041675805.1). Classification (GTDB taxonomy): domain Bacteria; phylum Pseudomonadota; class Gammaproteobacteria; order Xanthomonadales; family Xanthomonadaceae; genus JANNWF01. The sequence goes on along the minus strand of JBAYTD010000007.1, from coordinate 39,957 downwards.
AGGTGTTGCATGAGCCTGAAGACGCCTTTGGCCCGCGTGCGCGGGCTGGGTTCGGCCAAGGACGGCACGCACCACTGGTGGGTGCAGCGGCTGACCGCCATCGCCCTGATCCCGCTGGCGCTGTATTTCGTCTGGCTGCTGCTCGGCCTGGCCGCTGCCGACCACGGCACGGTCCGCCTGACCCTCGGGCAGCCCTTCAACGCGGTCCTGATGGCGGCGTTCTCCATCGCGCTGTTTTGGCACGCGCAACTCGGACTCCAGGTCGTCATCGAGGACTACATCCACGCCCGCTGGCTCGAAGTCACGCTGCAGGTGCTGGTCCGCTTCGCCACCCTGCTGGCCATCCTGGTGGCGCTCGTCGCCATCGGCCGTCTCGCGTTCACGGGTTAATCGCATGTCCACCGCTTACAAGATCACCGAACACAAGTACGACATGATCGTCGTCGGCGCCGGCGGTGCCGGCCTGCGCGCCACCTTCGGCCTGGCCGAGAAAGGCTTCAAGACGGCATGCCTGTCCAAGGTATTCCCGACCCGTTCGCACACCGTCGCGGCGCAGGGCGGCATCTCCGCCGCGCTCGGCAACATGGGCGAGGACGACTGGCGCTTCCACTTCTACGACACCATCAAGGGCTCGGACTGGCTGGGCGACCAGGACGCCATCGAGTACATGTGCAAGGAAGCGCCGGCCGCAGTGATCGAACTCGAGCACTACGGCGTGCCGTTCTCGCGCACCGAGGAAGGCAAGATCTACCAGCGCCCGTTCGGCGGCATGACCACGCATTACGGCAAGGGCACCGCGCAGCGCACCTGCGCCGCCGCCGACCGCACCGGCCACGCCATGCTGCACACGCTGTACCAGCAGTCGCTGGCGCACCAGGCCGAGTTCTTCATCGAGTACTTCGCCCTTGATCTGATCATGGACGAGGAAGGCGTCTGCCGTGGCGTGCTGGCGCTGGACATGGCGAGCGGCGAGCTGCACCTGTTCCGCGCCCACGGCGTGGTGCTGGCCACCGGCGGCTACGGCCGCGCCTACTTCTCCTGCACCTCGGCGCACACCTGCACCGGCGACGGCGGCGGCATGGCGCTGCGCGCCGGCCTGCCGTTGCAGGACATGGAGTTCGTGCAGTTCCATCCCACCGGCATCTACGGTGCCGGCTGCCTGATCACCGAGGGCGTGCGCGGCGAAGGCGGCTACCTGACCAATTCCAAGGGCGAGCGCTTCATGGAGCGCTACGCGCCCAACGCCAAGGACCTGGCCTCGCGCGACGTGGTGTCGCGGTCGATGACCATCGAGATCAACGAAGGCCGTGGCGTCGGCGAGCACGCCGACCACATCCACCTGAACCTGATGCACCTCGGCCCGGAAGTCATCAACGAGAAACTGCCCGGCATCGCCGAGAGCGCCAAGATCTTCGCCGGCGTCGATGTCGCCAAGCAGCCGATCCCGGTGCTGCCGACCGTCCACTACAACATGGGCGGCCTGCAAACCAACTACCACGGCGAGGTGGTGACGCTGAAGGACGGCAACCCCGACCACGTCGTGCCCGGCCTGTACGCCATCGGCGAGGCAGCCTGCGTGTCGGTGCACGGTGCCAACCGGCTCGGCTCCAACTCGCTGCTCGACCTGGTCGTGTTCGGTCGCGCCGTGGCCAATCGTTGCGCGGCGACGATCAAGCCCGGCACGGCGCACAAGTCGCTGCCGGCCTCGGCCTGCGACGCCGCGCTGGCACGCCTCGACGCGCTGCGCTACGCCAAGGGCGAACTGCCCACCGCGCGCATCCGCGACCACATGCAGCGCACCATGCAGGCGCACGCTGCGGTGTTCCGCACCGGTGCCACGCTGGCCGCCGGCGTGGAGAAAATCCGCGAGGTGCACGCCTCCTTCGCCGATGTCGGCATCACCGACCGCTCGCTGATCTGGAACTCCGACCTGATCGAGACGCTGGAGCTGCAAAACCTGCTCGGCCAGGCCGTGGCGACCATGGTGTCGGCGGAAAACCGCAAGGAATCCCGTGGTGCCCACGCCCGCGAGGACTACGCCGAGCGCGATGACGAAAACTGGCACAAGCACACCCTGTGCTGGGTCGACCCGGACGGCTCCACCCGCCTGGATTACCGCCCGGTACACATGCACACCCTCACCAGCGACGTCGAAGTGGTACCGCCGAAGGCGCGGACGTATTGAGAGCCGGGAATCGGGAATGGGGAATCGGGAATCGTGAAGCGGCACCGCCGCCCGCCCGGACTCCACACCCGATTCCCCATTCTCCATTCCCCATTCCCGGATCAAAACAATGGCCGAACTCACTCTCCCCAAGCACTCGAAGATCCACAAGGGCAGGCATTTCCCGGTCAAGGATGCCAAGGGCAAGGTGCGCACCTTCAAGGTCTATCGCTGGAACCCGGACGATGGCGGCAATCCGCGCGTGGATACCTACGAAGTCGATCTGGGCAGTTGCGGGCCGATGGTTCTGGACGCGCTGATCAAGATCAAGAACGAGATCGACCCGACGCTGACCTTCCGTCGTTCCTGCCGCGAGGGCATCTGCGGTTCCTGCGCGATGAACATCGACGGCAGCAACACCCTGGCCTGCACCCGCGCCATCGAGGATTGCAAGAAGGACGAGGTGCCGGTCTATCCCTTGCCGCACATGGAGGTGGTCAAGGACCTGGTGCCGGACCTGACCCATTTCTACGCCCAGTACGCCTCGATCCGTCCCTGGCTGCGCACGCAGAGCGCGCCGCCGCCGGACCGCGAGCGTCTGCAATCGCCGGCCGAGCGCAAGAAGCTCGACGGCCTGTACGAGTGCATCCTCTGCGCCTGCTGCTCGACCGCCTGCCCGAGCTACTGGTGGAACGGCGAGCGCTACCTCGGCCCGGCGATTCTGCTGCAGGCCTACCGCTGGATCATCGACTCGCGCGACGAGGACACCGGCAGCCGGCTGGACGAACTGGAAGACCCGTTCCGCCTGTACCGCTGCCACACCATCATGAACTGCACCCGGACCTGCCCGAAGGGCCTCAACCCGGCCAAGGCGATCGCCGAGATCAAGAAGCTGATGATCCAGCGCCGTTCGGTCTGACGCCGCCGGCATGGACGAACTTGAAGCGGTCGAACTGCGTCGGCTGCGCTGGCGCTGCCGGCGTGGCATGCAGGAGCTCGACCTGCTGATGCTGCGCTATCTGGATCGCTGCTGGGCGACGGCCGACGCCGCCGAGCGCGCCGATTTCCAGCACCTGCTGGAAACCGAGGACGACCGCCTGTGGCGCTGGTGCATGGGCCGCGAGCCCTGCGCCGACGCCCGCCTCGACGCGCTGCTCAAACGCATCGTCTCGCTTGCGCCCTGATTTGCCGCTGCGCCTGGCACTGCGCCGCTCGCGCCTGCGCGGCCTGCTGTGCGGCCTGTTGCTGATCCTCGCCGCGCTCGCCGTCGTCCGCAGCGCCGCGCCCCTGCCGCTTGGCCTCGGGCTGTGTGCGCTGGCCGCGCTGTGGACCTGGCGGCAATTGCGTCGCCCGTTGCCGCTGCGTCTGCGTCATGGCACCCAGGGCTGGCATCTGGACTGGCCCGATGGCAGCGAGGAAGCCGTCGAACTGCTCGCCGGCCGGGCCAGCGGGCCGTGGACCGTGCTGCGTCTGCGCACGCCGGTGCGGCGGATCGAACTGCTGCTCTGGCCGGACATGCTCGACACGGCTGAACGCAAGGCACTGCGCCGCCGCCTGGCCGGCACCGCGCATCTCCATGCCAGCGTGTAAGCTCTGCGGCGGATAATCGGACCCAAGCATGTACCAACCGCTGCCGCTTGCCATCGGCCTGCGCTACACGCGCGCCAAACGCCGAACGCAATTCATCTCCTTCATCTCCGCCGTTTCCATGCTCGGCATCGCCCTCGGCGTGACCGCGCTGATCACCGTGATTTCGGTGATGAACGGCTTCGAGCAGGAATTGCGCGCGCGCATCCTCGGCATGGTTTCGCACGCCACCGTCAGCGGCGTCGATGGCCGGCTGGGGCAGTGGGCGCGGGCGGTGGACATGGCGCAGGCCGATCCGCGCGTGCTCGGTGCCGCGCCCTACGTCGAGCGCGAGGCGATGCTGCAGGCCGGGCAGACCCAGGGCGCGCTGCTGCGCGGCGTGTTGCCGCAGGCCGAGCCGCGGGTGTCGGAACTGGACGCCAAGATGGTCGAAGGCCGCCTGGACGACCTGCGCCCCGGCGAGTTCGGCATCGTGCTCGGCCGCGAGCTGTCGCTGATCCTCGGCGCGCGAGTCGGCGATGCGGTCACCGTGTTCGTCCCCGAGTTCCGCACCACGCCGGTCGGCGTGCTGCCGCAGATGCGCCGCTTCACCGTGGTCGGCGTGTTCGAGGCCGGCGCGCAGGAGTACGACGCCGGTCTGGCCGTGATCCACCTGAGCGATGCGCAGAAGCTGCTGCGCCTGGGTGACAGCGTGACCGGCGTGCGCCTGCAACTGGCGGACATGTTCCAGTCCTGGAACGTGGCACGCGACCTCGCCGACAACATGGGCGAAGCCTTCCGCGTGCGCGACTGGACCCGCGACCACGCCAACTTCTTCCGCGCCATCAAGACCGAGAAGACGGTGATGTTCATCATCCTCTCGCTGATCATCGCCGTGGCCGCCTTCAACCTGGTGTCCTCGCTGGTGATGCTGGTCACCGACAAGCAGGCCGACATCGCCATCCTGCGCACCCTGGGCATGACGCCGGGCGGGGTGATGGGCGTGTTTGTGGTGCAGGGCACACTGATCGGCATGATCGGCATCGCGCTCGGCGTGGCCGGCGGCATCGCGCTGACCCGCAACCTTTCGCATGTCGTCGCCGGCATCGAGAAACTGTTCGGTTTCGAACTGATGCCGGCCGACATCTACTACATTTCCGGCGTGCCGACCCTGCTGCAATACGGCGATGTCGGCCGCATCGCGCTGATCGCCTTCGTCATGTGCATGCTGGCGACCCTGTACCCGGCCTGGCGCGCCGCACGCACCGATCCGGCGGCGGCGTTGCGCTATGAATGATCGGGAGCCGGGAATGGGGAATGGGGAATCGGCACAGCAGGGCGTTGTGCTGCGCTGCGAGGGGCTGGCGAAAACCTACAGCGAGGGCGGTTTGACCACGCCGGTGTTCGATGGCCTGTCGCTGACCGTGCGGCGCGGCGAGACGGTTGCCATCGTCGGTGCCTCGGGGGCCGGCAAGAGCACCCTGCTGCACATCCTCGGCGGGCTGGATCAGGCCAGTTCGGGCGAGGTCGAAGTGGTCGGCGAGCGCATGTCGGCGCTCGGCGACGCCGCCCGCGGCCGGCTGCGCAACCGCGCACTGGGCTTCATCTACCAGTTCCACCACCTGCTGCCCGAGTTCACCGCACTGGAAAACGTGATGATGCCGCTGATGATCGCCGGCCACGGTGCCGCCCGTGCGCGCGAACCGGCGCTGGCCCTGCTGCAGCGCGTCGGCCTTGGCCAGCGGCTGGCGCACAAGCCGGGCGAATTGTCCGGCGGCGAGCGCCAGCGCTGCGCGGTCGCCCGCGCCCTGGTCACCCGGCCGGCCTGCGTCCTCGCCGACGAGCCGACCGGCAACCTCGACGAAAAGACCGCCGCCGGCGTGTATGCGCTGATGCTGGAACTGAACCGTGAGATCGGCACCAGCTTCGTCGTCGTCACCCACGACCGGCGGCTGGCGGCGCGGATGGATCGCATGCTGGAACTGATCGAGGGCGGGCTGCACGAGGTGCCGGCGGCGGCCTGATCGAACATCCGTGAAGGCCGCCGCGCCGATCCCGCGACGCGCGCCGATCCGGCGAAAACGAAAAACCCGCCGGACGGCGGGTTTTTCGGATGCAACATTCGGAAGACTTACTTGATCTTGCCTTCCTTGTACGGCACGTGCTTGCGCACCACCGGGTCGTACTTCTTGATTTCCATCTTGTTCGGCGTGTTCTTCTTGTTCTTGTCGGTCGTGTAGAAGTGACCGGTGCCGGCGGTGGAAATCAGGCGGATCTTGTCGCGCTTGGAAGCCATGGTTGCTTACTCCTCAGACTTTTTCGCCGCGGGCGCGCAACTCGGCCAGCACGGCGTCGATGCCGTTCTTGTCGATGGTGCGCAGGGCATGGGAGGACACGCGGAGCTTGACCCAGCGGTTCTCGCTCGCCACCCAGAAACGGCGCTCGTGGAGGTTCGGCAGCCAGCGGCGCCGCGTCTTGTTGTTGGCGTGGGAGACGTTGTTGCCCGTCCGCACACCCTTTCCGGTTACTTGACACACACGTGCCATGGCGCACCTCGTGAAGTCTGGTTGTGCCCGTCTTGGCCAGGCGGGCTTCGGCCCCGCAGCCGCCGGATGGCGACGCGCGCGATATGGAAAGAACGCCGCGGTCCGGGCATCGCGAAGCCCTTGCATGGACGCAACCCGGCAAAAATCGACGGGCGCAGCGAGCCGCGTATTATGGCAGCGGCGTGATGGCAGCGCAACGTCAATGGTGCGTTGCCGCTTTCGATTCCCACCCAAGGGTGGGGCGGACGTCAGCGCAGCCGTGCCAGGATGCCGTCCAGGGCGTCGAGGCTGTGATAGTCGATGACCAGCTTGCCGCGGCCGCTGCGGCCGTGCTGCACGGCGACGCGCGCGCCGAGTGATTCCGACAATTCGCGTTCCAGCGCGGCGAGGTCGGCGTCCTGGCGGCGGGCGGCGGGGGCTGCGACCGGCGTGGTGCCGCGCTGCGCGGCCTGCACGCGACGTTCGGTTTCGCGCACCGACCAGTTGCCGTCGGCGGCCTGGCGGGCCAGGGCTTCCGCCTGCTGGGCGGGCAGGGTGAGCAGGGCGCGGGCGTGGCCCATTTCGATGGCTTTGCACTCCACCAGCGCGCGCACGCCGGGTGGCAGTTCGAGCAGGCGCAGCAGATTGCTGACACTGGCGCGCGAGCGGCCGACGGCGTCGGCGGCCTGCTGGTGGGTCAGGTCGAATTCGTCGATCAGGCGCTTGAGCGAGTTGGCCTCCTCCAGCGGATTGAGGTCTTCGCGCTGGATGTTCTCGATCAGCGCCATCGCCAGTGCGGCGCGGTCGTCGATGTCGCGGACCACCACCGGCACTTCGCGCAGGCTGGCGAGCTGGGCGGCGCGCCAGCGACGCTCGCCGGCGACGATCTCGTAGCGCTCGCGGCCCAGCGGGCGGATCACGATGGGCTGGATCAGGCCCTGCGCCTTGATCGAATCGGCCAGTTCCTGCAGGCGGCCGGCGTCCATCTGCGTGCGCGGCTGGTATTTGCCCGGCTGCAGGCGCTCGATCGGCAGCGTGCGCAGGCTGGCGCTGCCGTCCTCGGCCTGGACCGGCTCGTCGTGGCCGCCGAGCAGCACGTCCAGACCGCGACCCAGGCCGCGTCGCTTGGCGCTCATGCGCGCGCCTCCGCGGCAGGCGTGCGCTGGCGGCGCAGCATCTCGCCGGCAAGGCCCAGATAGGCGATGCCGCCGCGCGAGGCGCGGTCGTACTGGACGATGCTCTGGCCGTGGCTGGGCGCTTCGGCGAGGCGGATGTTGCGCGGCACGATGGTGCGGAACAGCTTGTCGCCGAAATGCTTGCCGAGCTGGGCGGAAACTTCGTTGGAAAGATTGTTGCGGACGTCGTACATGGTGCGCAGGATGCCTTCGATTTCCAGCGAGGGATTGAGCCGCGCCTTCACCGCGCGGATGGTGTCGCTGAGCGCTGACAGGCCCTCCAGGGCGAAATATTCGCACTGCATCGGCACCACTACGCCCTGCGCGGCGGTCAGCGCGTTGATGGTCAGCAGGTGCAGCGAGGGCGGGCAGTCGATGAGGATGAACTGGTAGCGGTCGCGGACCGTCTCCAGCGCCTCGCGCAGGCGGTGCTCGCGGGCCAGGGCGTCCATCAGCTTGAGTTCGGCGGCGGTCAGGTCGCCGTTGCCGGGCAGCAGGTCGTAGCCGGCCTCGGTGGCGATGATGGCGTCGGCGGCGCTGGCTTCCTCCAGCAGCACCTCGCAGCCGGTCGGATGCGCCTGGCGCTTGTCGACGCCGGACGCCATCGTCGCGTTGCCCTGCGGGTCGAGGTCGACCAGCAGCACGCGCCGGCGCGCTTCGGCCAGTGCCGCGGCCAGGTTGACCGCCGTGGTGGTTTTGCCGACGCCACCCTTCTGGTTGGCGATGGCGATGATTCGCGCCATGGATGGATTGCCCGGGGTGGTCGGGTCGCGCGCAGACGGTGCGGCGGCGGCCCTGCGGTGGATCAGGACGCCTAGCTTAGCGCCTCGACGATGCACAGGCAGCGTTCGGCGTCCAGTTCGGGCACTTGCAGCGGGTGGGTGGCGAGGTGCCGCCAGCCCTCTGGCAGGTCGGCCAGTTCCTCCAGCGGCGGCTGTCCCTTCATCGCCAGCAGCCGGCCGCCGGGGTGCAGCAGGTGGCCGCCGAAGGCGATCAGTTGCCGCAATGTGCCCAGCGCGCGTGCGGTCAGGCCGTCGTGCAATCCGGCCTCGGGCACCTCCTCGGCACGCGCCGAGAGCACCCGCACGCGCTCGCCCAGACCCAGCGTGCGCACCGCCTCGCGCAGGAAACGCGCCTTCTTGCCGGCGGTCTCGACCAGGGTGTAGCGCAGATCGGGCCGCGCCAGCGCCAGCGGGATGGCCGGCAGGCCGGCACCGCTGCCGATGTCGATCAGCCGTTCGCCTTCGTGCAGATGGCGATGGATGGCCAGCGAGTCGAACAGGTGCTTGCCCAGCATCGCCTGCGGGTCGCGGATCGCGGTCAGGTTGTAGGCGCGGTTCCACTGCAACAGCAGGGCCAGATAGGCGAGCAGCGCGGCGTCGAGGCCGGTGTCCGCCAGCTCGAGCCGATCAAGGCCGGCACGCAGGCGCGGGGCGAGGGCTTGCACGACGTCGGGCAGGGCGCTGTCCACGGTGTGCGGGGGGGGGCGACGGCTTGCTGCGCGGTCAGGTGCCGAGCTGGCAGCGGGTGACGCGCAGGCCCAGTGATTCCAGCCGCGCGTTGAGGCCGTTCTTCAGGTTCGGGCAGAAGGCGTCGGGATCGTTGGCGGCAGCGAGCAGGGAGCTCAGTTGCGCCCGCGCCTCGCGCTCGACCACGGCGTCGATCTCGGCCAGCTTGTCGCCGGCGCGGGCAGGTTCGACGATCTGGTAGTACAGCGCGGCGCGCTGGCCGTCGTCGGCGTCGAGCGGCAACTGGATGCGGTGGTTGATCAGTTCCACCTGGGCGGCGACGCGCTCGATCAGCGGGATCATCAGCCGCAGGCCGGGCGACAGGGTGCGGGCATAGCGGCCGAAGCGGTGGATCGCGAAGGCGCTGCCCTCGGGCACGCGGCGAACGCTCATCAGGGCGAGGATGAAGAGCAGGGCGGGGACGCTGGCGATCACGATGTCGGGGCGCATGGTTTTATATTCTTTTCAAAACCTTGCCTGATGTTTTTGATCTGCACCGTTCAGTTGCGGCGCTATCTTTGGCATAGGTTAACGAAAATCTTACATGCGCGATAGGGAACATTTCGTGAACCTCCCGGCCGCGACGGTGCAGCCGGGATGGATCAGGCCGCCAGGCCGTAGCTCCTGAGCAACGGCTCGGCCTGCGGTTCGCGGCCGCGGAAGGCGATGAAACTCTCCAGCGCCGGGCGCGAGCCGCCGACGGCGAGGATTTCGCGCCGATAGCGTGCGCCGGTCGCCGGATCGAGCACGCCGGCCTCCTCGAAGGCGGCGAAGGCATCGGCGCTGAGCACTTCGGCCCACAGATAGCTGTAGTAACCGGCCGCGTAGCCGCCGGCGAAGACATGACCGAAGGTCATCGGCATGCGCTGCCAGGAGGGCGGACGGATCACCGCCACCTCGTCGCGCACCGCGTCCAGCAGTTCCAGCGCGCGGGCACCGTGCGCCGGGTCGTATTCCAGGTGCAGGCGGAGGTCGAACAGGGCGTATTCCAGTTGCCGGACCAGGAACAGCCCGGCGTGGAAATGCCGCGCCGCCAGCATCTTGTCGTACAGCGCCTGCGGCAGCGGCTCGCCGGTCTGCCAGTGGCGGGCGAACAGGTCCAGCGTCTCGCGCTGCCAGCAGAAGTTCTCCATGAACTGGCTGGGCAGTTCCACCGCGTCCCATTCCACGCCGGAGATGCCGCCGACGCCGGGCCAGTCGATTTCGGTCAGCAGGTGGTGCAGGCCGTGGCCGAACTCGTGGAACAGGGTGATGACCTCGTCATGGGTCAGCAGGGCCGGGCGGCCTTCGGCGGGCGGTGCGGCGTTGCAGGTCAAAAAGGCGACCGGGATGCGCAGCGCGCCGTCGCGGAAACGGTTGCGGCAGACATCCATCCAGGCACCGCCGCGCTTGCCGGTGCGGGCGTAATGGTCGAGATAGAAGCCGGCGCGGATGTCGCCGTCGAGGTCGAGCACGTCGTAATAGACCGCGTCCGGATGCCAGACGTCGACATCGCGGCGGGCGCGGAAGGCGACGCCGAACAACTGGCCGACGATGGCGAACAGGCCGTCGAGCACGGCCGGTAGCGGGAAGTACGGTTTGACTTCTTCCTCGCTGAAGTCGAAGCGCGCCTGGCGCAGTTTTTCCGCCGCGTAACCGATGTCCCAGGGTTGCAGGTCGGTGATGCCGAGGTGCTCGGCGGCGAAATCGGCCAGGTCGGCCAGTTCGCGCTGCGCCTGCGGCCGGGCGCGGGCGGCGAGATCGCGCAGGAAGGTCAGAGCCCGCTCCGGCGTGCCGGCCATCTTGTCGACCAGCGACAGGTGCGCGGCGCTGGCGAAGCCGAGCAGGCCGGCGGCCTCGTGGCGCAGCGCCATGATCCGCTCGATGCGCTCGCCGTTGTCGAAGCGGCCGGCATGCGGACCCTGGTCGGAGGCGCGGGTGTGATAGGCGGCATGGACGGTTTCGCGCAGGCTGCGGTCGTCGGCGTGGCTGAGGATGGCTTGCACCGACGGTCCCTTCAGCGTTGCCAGATGGCCGTCCAGGCCCTTCTCCCTGGCGGCAGCGGCGAGCAGCAGACGGGCCGATTCGGGTAGGCCGGCCAGTTCCGTTTCGGACAATGGCCGGATCCAGGCGTCGGTGGCGTCGAGCACGGCTTCTTCGAACGCGGTTTCCAGTTGCGCGAGTTCGTTCTGGATCGCCTTGAAGCGCTCCCGCTGCGCCGCCGGCAGGGCGACGCCGGCGCGCTCGAAGCCGCGCAGGCTGTCCTCGACCAGGGTCTGGCGGGTGCGGTCCAGATCGGCAAACTGCGGACTCTCGCGGATCGTCTTCACGGCCTCGTACAGGGCGCGGTTCTGGCCCAGTTCGGTGGCGTGGTCGGTGAGTTTTTCCTGCGCTGCGGCATAGGCTTCGCGCAGCGCCGGGGAGTCCTTGACGCCATGCAGGTGGCCGACCGGTGCCCAGGCGCGGCCGAGGCGGTCCTCCAGCCGTTCCAGCGCGGCCAGCACGGAGTCGAAGGTCGGCGGCGTCGCGCCGTCGGTCAGGGCCGGCACGGCGGCGCGGTATTCCGCCAGCAGGGCGTCGATGGCCGGTTCGACGTGTTCGGGCGCGATGGCGGAGAACGCCGGCAGCGGGCTGTCGGCGAGCAGGGGATTGAGCGCGGGATCGATGTTCATCCAAGCCATGTGGCGGGCGCGACGGCGGAATTCAAGCCGGCGCGGGAGGCACGTATGATGGCGCGATGCGCCCACGGGGACGGGAGGCCATGACGGCGAGCGCCGACAATCCACGCCATGGGCTGCTGGAAACGCTGGCCGGCTGGCCGCTGTTCGCCGGCATGCAAGGGCCGGCGCTGGCGGCGCTGGTCGAGTCGCTGGCGCTGCTGGTGGTGCATGGCGGTGAGATGCTGTTCGACCAGGACGAGGAGGCCGACGCCGTCTACTTGCTGCTGCACGGACGCATGGCGGCGTTGCGGCAGGACGCCGACGGCCGGCGGCGCTCGCTGGGAACGATGGCACCGGGCGAATGCGTGGGCGAGATCGGCCTGATCGCCGGGGAAATCCGTCCGACCCGCTTCGCCCGCGTGGTGGCCCTGCGCGATTGCGAACTGGCGCGACTGGGGCGGGCCGATTTCGAGCGCCTGATGGCGGCCTGGCCGCAGGCCATGCTGGGCATGGCACGGCTGGCGCTGCGCCGTTTCTACGGTACCCGCGGGCGACCGGAAGCCGTGCATTGCGTGGCCGTGCTGCCGGCCGCGCAGGGCGTCGACGCCGTCGGCTTCGCGCATCGGCTGAGCGCCACCCTGGCCGCCACCGCCAGCACCGAATTGCTCGACGCCGGACTCGCCGCCGGCCAGCCGACCAGTTGGTTCAGCGAGCGCGAGGCGGCCGTCGACCATCTGGTCTACGTCGGCAACGAGGATCGCGACTGGCGCACCCGCTGCATCCGCCAGTCCGACGTGGTGCTGTTGCTGGTCGATGGCGACCGCGCGCCGGAGGACGATCCGCCGCGCCCGCCGGAGCGGATCAGCGAGGAGATTCCGCACCATCTGGTGCTGGTCCGGGCACAGGCACCGCGAGCGGGCGTCTGCGCCGCCTGGCGGCGCGTCTATCCGCATGTCACCGCCCATCATCATGTTCGCCACGACGAGGATCTGTGCAGCCTGGTGCGCCGGCTGACCGGTCGCGCCCGCGGCCTGGTGCTGTCCGGCGGTGGCGCGCGCGGCTTTGCCCACCTGGGCGTGATCCGCGCCCTGCGCGAGGCCGGCATGGACATCGACCACGTCGGCGGCAACAGCATCGGTGCCATCGTCGGTGCCGGGCTGGCGGCGGACTGGTCGGACGCGCGGATGCTGGAGACCTACCGCGAGCATTTCGTGCTCAGCAATCCGCTCGGCGACTGGACCCTGCCGCTGGTCGCCCTGCGCTCCGGGCGGCGGGTCAGCCGCCGGTTGCGCGCCGCTTTCGGCGAACTCGACATCGACGACCTGCCGCGACCGTTCTTCTGTGTCTCCAGCGACCTGACCGCCGGCATGTTGCACGTCCACGAGGATGGCCCGCTGTGGCCGGCGCTGCGCGCTTCCAGCGCCATCCCCGGCGTGCTGCCGCCGGTGCTCAGCGGCGGCCGCGTGCTGGTCGATGGCGGCGTGATCGACAACCTGCCGGTGCAGGCGATGGGCGCGCGATTGTCCGGCGACATCGTCGCCGTCGATGTCGGCGGCAGCTATCGGCTCGACACCGACATCGAGGAAACCGAGTTGCCGCCGTGGTGGCGGCTGCTCGGCGAACTGTTCGCCACGCGCCGCCGGCCGGGGCTCAAGCAGATCCTGCTGCGCGCCGGCATGGTCAACTCCGAGGCCACCACGCAGCGCCGGCAGAAGCAGACCACACTGCTGATCAAGCCGGCGCTGGATGATGTGGAATTGCTCGACTGGCGTGCCTACGACCGGGTGATCGAACTCGGCTACGTCCACGCCTGTCGGGCGCTGGAGGCGGCCGCCGGCAAGTCGCCCTGAACCGGAGTCAGCGCCAGAAGGTGATCACTTCGTGGGTGACCCGATCCTCGTCGGCGTTGTCGTTGTCGTTGTCGGTGACGTTGCTGCGGTTGCTCCAGTGGCGCAGGCGCAGTTCGTGGCGGCCGGGCGCGAGGTCGCGGATGTCGATCATCGCCAGCGCACCGTCGAGATCGTGCGCCGGGTGCTGGAAGCGCAGGAACTCCAGTCGGGCCAGCGGCCGACCATCCAGGGTCGGCTCGAACAGGCGGCCGAAGCAGTCCATCCGCGCCTGCTCGGCGTTGCGCCGTGCCTGCCGGAGGGCTTGCACGTCGGCATCGGCATCGGCATCGGCATCGGTGCCCGCCGGGTCGGCGTCGACGGGGGCGGCCGGCGGGCAGTGCTCGGCCATCGCCCCGGCGTGTCGTGCGGCAACGTAGGGCAGCGTCAGCCGCAGATACGGGCCCTGCGCCACCTCGGCGTCGATGTGCGGCGAGGGATGGTTGACCAGCGGTCCCTGGCGCAGGCTGGCGTAGTGCGAGGCGGTCAGGCCGGCGTCGCGGCGCGGGGACGGCAGCGGATCGCCCATCCACTGCGCCAGATCACCCCGTCGATAAAGACTGTCGACCATCACCACGCCGAGCATCAGGTACAGCACCACGAACAGGATCCAGATGCCGCGCCGGCCGCCGTAGTTGGTGGTGATCAGCGACATCAGCGGTTGCGTGGCGCTGATCAGCGTGGCCGTGTTGGAGACCTGCATCAGACGCAGCGTGGCGCGCGACAGCCAGTTTTCCCCGGAGGTCCGCGGCACCACCCAGCGGTCGATCAGGTAGACGAGGATCAACGGCACGACCATCGCGACGGCAAAGATCCACAGCAGCGATTCGGACATGCCGAGCGCCTTGGCCAGCGCCATCAGGGCGACCACCGTTACCGACATCAGCAGCAGACTCAGGGCGAACTGGGCGGTCAGGATGCCGAAGGCAAACACCAGGCTGGCGCTGTTGTCGGCGCGCTCGATGGCGGCCGGGATGTCGTCGTACAGGCGCTCGGCAAGACGGCGCGCCAGCGGCCCGCCGCTGAGGTTTTCCCAACGCGGACCGTGCGGATAGATGGAGTGGACGCCGACCAGGGCGACCCAGCGGGCGCGCGCCGCCAGATGCAGGATGAAGGTCAGCGCCAGCGCGTACAGCGCCAGTTTGGCGTACAGGTAGCCGTAGAACAGCATCTGTCGCATCAGGTCACTGGCCAGCGGGAACCAGCGCGCGAAGGCGTCCTCCAGCGGCCCGCGCAGCGCCAGCAGGGAAAACACCAGGGCACCGGAAATCAGCAGTTCGACTTCCCAGGTCGGCGTGGTGCGGCTGGGGACGCGCAGCGCGGCGTCAGCGTCGACGGGCGGCTCGGGCGTGGCGTGCATGGCGCTGGATCGCAGGAGTCGGGGCGGCACAGGCTGGCCCAGCCGCCGGCCGGCTGCAAGTGCCGGTGGCCTGCTTCAGGCTGCCGGTCGCAGCGCCGCCGGGCTGCTTGGCGCAAGCTGCGCGCGACCGAGGATCAGATCCGCCGCGCGCTCGGCGATCATGATCGTCGGCGCATTGGTGTTTCCGCCGATCAGGTTGGGCATGACCGAGGCATCGACCACGCGCAGGCCCTCGACGCCGCGCACGCGCAGTTGCGGATCGACCACCGCCGCCACGTCGTCGCCCATGCGGCAGGTGCCGATCGGGTGGTAGATGGTTTCCGCCTTGGCGCGGCAGAACGCCTCGATCTCGGCGTCGCTGCGCGTCGCCGCGCCGGGGAACATCTCGCCGGCGCGGAACGGCGCGAAGGCCGGCTGGGCGAACAATTCGCGGCTGAGCTTGACGCATTCGATCATCATCCGCAGGTCGTAGCCGTCGGCGTCGCCGAGGTAGTTGGCGAAGATGCGCACCTTGTCCAGCGGGTCGGCGCTGGCCAGTTCCAGCCGGCCGCGACTGCGCGGACGCAGCGAGCAGGCGTGCAGGGTGTAGCCGTAGCCGGGCAGGCGGTTGCGGCCGTGGTCGTCGAGGATCGCCGGGACGAAATGGAACTGCACGTCCGGGCGCGCGTCCTCGGCCAGGCGCGAGCGCACGAAGCCGCCGCATTCGGCGATGTTGGAGGTGCCCGGCCCCTGCCGCGACAGGTAATAGCGCAGGCCGATGGCGAGGTCGTTGGTGCGGTCGTAGGTGATCGGCCGGGCGCAGTGGTCGATGGTGCAGATGTCCAGATGATCCTGCAGGTTGGCACCGACGCCGGGCAGATCGGCCTGCACGGCGATGCCGTGGCGGCGCAGCGCCAGCGCCGGGCCGACGCCGGACAGCATCAGGAGTTGCGGCGAGTTCAATGCGCCGCCGCTGAGCAGGATTTCGCCGCTGGCTTCGGCGCGTTCGAGGCGACGTCCGCGCCGATACTGCACGGCCACGGCGCGACCGTTGGCGATCTCCACCCGGGTCGCCTGGGCAGCGGTGATGATGCGCAGGTTGGCGCGGTCGCGGATCGGCCGCAGGTAGCCGGCCGCCGTCGAGCAGCGCGCGCCGTCGCGTTGGGTCACCTGGTAGAAGCCGATGCCTTCCTGGGTCGGCCCGTTGAAATCGGCGTTGAGCGGGTAGCCGGCCTGTTCGCCGGCGTCGAGAAAGGCCTGCGAGAGCGGATTGTGATGGCGCAGGTCGCCGACGCCGAGCGGACCCTGCGCACCATGCAGCGGATCGCTGCCGCGCGTGTTGCCTTCAGCGCGGCGGAAATAGGGCAGCACGTTGTCCCAGTCCCAGCCGCTGGCCCCGGCGCGCGCCCAGTCGTCGTAATCAGCGGGCAGGCCGCGGATGTAGCACATTGCATTGACCGAACTGGAGCCGCCCAGCACCCGGCCGCGCGGCCACCACAGGCGGCGCTGGCCGAGGTTGGGCTCCGGCTCGGTGTAGTAATCCCAGTTGATGCCCTTGCGGCCGACCAGCTTGGCGATGCCGGCCGGCATGTGGATGAAGGGATGCCAGTCGCGCGGGCCGGCTTCCAGCAGCAGCACGCGGACGGCGGGATCGGCGCTGAGCCGGTTGGCGAGGACGCAGCCGGCCGAGCCGGCACCGATGACGATGTAGTCGTACACGCTCAAGGCGACTTCCTGCGACGGCGCCCCCGAAGCGCCGGAATGATCGTGGGCGGGACGCGGGCGGGCGCGCCGGATGGGGTGCAAGTGTTCCACGGCCGCATCGCAAGGCGGGCGATGATCCGCTCCGAGCGCCGCAATGCCGCACCGGGGCCAGCCTACGCCGGCCGGGTTAGAGTAATTGCTCCAACGACGAGGCAGCGCGGATCGATGTCCTTGCGGTAGTCTTGGCCGCTGCGCCGTCCACTGTCCGCCATGCCACCGACCGTCGCTGCCTCGTCCAAGGATGCCGCCCTGGCTCCGGCCTCCGGCTGGAATCCGCTGACCGCCGTGCGGCCGGGCGAACACGCCACCCTGGCGCTGTCCTTCGCCTATTTCTTCTGCCTTCTGACCGGCTATTACGTGTTGCGCCCGGTGCGCGACGCGATGGGCGCGTCGGCCGACGTCTCCGCGCTGTTTCCGGCGCGCATGGTGGACTGGTTCGCCACCCGCGGCCTCGCCCTGGGTGACTACACCCTGCAAGTGCTGTTCACCGGCACCTTCATCGCCATGCTGCTGCTGCAGCCGGTGTACGGCGCAGTGGTGGCGCGCTTCCCGCGCCGGGTGTTCCTGCCGCTGGTCTACGCCGCCTTCATCGCCTGCCTGTTCGGCTTCTATCTCGCCTTCGGCAGCGACCTGCCCGGACGCGGCTCGCTGTTCTTCATCTGGGTGGCGGTGTTCAACCTGTTCGCGGTGTCGGTGTTCTGGAGCTACATGGCGGACATCTACGCCGATGCCGACGCCCGCCGCCTGTACGGCTTCATCGCCGCCGGCGGCACCTGCGGCGGCCTGCTCGGCCCGGAGATCACCGCGCGTCTGGTCGGTGCCCTGGGCGTGCCCAACATGCTGCTGATTTCGGCCGGGTTCCTGGTCGCCTGCCTGCTCTGCATCGTCGCCCTGGCCCCGGCGGCGCGGCGGCGCGAACAGGCGCACGGCCGCAGCGGCGAGGATCGCGCGATGGGCGGCAGCGCGCTGGCGGCGTTCCGGCTGATCTCCACCGACCCAGTGCTGCGCGCGATGGCGCTATTGATGTTCTTCGGCGTCGGCGTCGGCACCTTGCTGTACAACGAACAGGCCGCCATCGTCCGCGCCATGGCCGGTGCCGACGCCGAAATGGCGACCCGCTTCTACTCGCGCCTGGACCGCTACATCAACTGGCTGGTGCTGGCGATCCAGATCCTGCTGACGCGGCAACTGCTGACCCGCTTCGGCATCGCCCCGCTGCTGCTGATCCCGGCCGGCGCGATCCTGCTCGGCTATGCCCTGCTGGCGGCCGCGCCACTGCCGGTGCTGGTGGCGGTGGTGCAGGTGATGACGCGGGCCGGCGAGTTCTCCCTCGCCAAGCCGGCGCGCGAGACGATTTACACGCGGGTCGAGCGCGAGGGCCGCTACAAGGCCAAGGCAACCATCGACACCGCCGTCTATCGCGGCGGCGATTTGACCTTCGTCTGGCT
The DNA here is from genome assembly GCA_041675805.1 of Lysobacteraceae bacterium. Lineage (GTDB taxonomy): Bacteria > Pseudomonadota > Gammaproteobacteria > Xanthomonadales > Xanthomonadaceae > JANNWF01. The sequence goes on along the minus strand of JBAYTD010000007.1, from coordinate 21,943 downwards.
GCACAAGCTGCTGGCGCTGTTCGGCAGCCGCGTGGTGTTCGGTGCCGGTATCGTCATCGCCGGCGGCATGGCGCTGAGCGCCTGGCGCTTGATCGTGGCGCAGCGCCGCCTGCCGGAGCGCTGAACATTCCGTGTCGCCGAAATGACGACGCCCGGGCTGGCCGGGCGTCGTTGTCGCAGGTGTTGCCGTCGCTACGGCTTACTTCACCAGCCGCAGCGTGAACGGATAGCGGTAGGTCTCGCCGTTGTTGGCCTTGATGCCACCGATGATGGTGAACACCAGCGCGGCGATGCCGACCAGCGGCAGCAGCAGGAAGCCGATCAGCACCACGCTGAGCACCAGGCAGGCGACCACGGCGATCAGCACGGTGATCTGGAAGTTGAGCGCCTCCTTGCCCTGGTCGTCGACGAAGGCCATCTCGTTCTTCTTGATCTGCCAGATGACCAGCGGCCCGAGCACGTTGCCGAACGGGATCAGGAAGCCGATCAGCGCGGACAGATGCGCGAACATCGCCCACTGGCGGGACTCTGCGCTGGGGCCGGACGGCAGCGGCGGGGGCGGCGCGAGGGTTTCGTCGTTGTTGCTCATGGCGTTGTCTCCTGGGCGGGTGTGGGGTCGCGCCACTGTCTGTTGCGAGGGTGGCGGTGTCAATGATGGCGCGGCGAGCCGCATGTGACAGTATGCCAGCAGGCCGGCGTCACATTGTGCAGGAATCGTCGCGATGCGCCGGCCGGCTCAGAAGATGGCGCGATACAGGCTGACCCCGCTGGTGCCGATGAGGATCGCGGCGACGGCGAACAGCAGCGCCCGCGCCGGCACCTTGCGCACCAGCAGCGCGCCGAGCGGGGCGGCGATCAGGCCGCCGATGATCAGCCCCACGGCGGCGATGGAGAACGCCGCCACGCCGATGGTGGCGATGAAGGTCAGCGAGACGGTGACGGTGAGCAGGAATTCGGCAGCGTTGACGGTGCCGATGGTGCGCCGCGGCTCGGTGCCCTGGGCGAGCAGGTTGGAGGTCACTACCGGCCCCCAGCCACCGCCGCCCACGGCATCCATGAAGCCGCCGACTAGGCCGAGCGGTGCCACGAAACGCGCGTTGCGATGCGCCTGCGCCCGCGCCATGCGGATCGCCCGCCACAGCAGGTAGAAGCCGATGGCGATCAGGTACGCCATGACGAACGGCCGGGCAACGCTGCCGTCGACATTGGACAGCAGATACGCACCGATCACGCCGCCGAGGATGCCGGGAATGGCCAGCCGGCGGAACAATCGCCAGTCGATGTTGCCGTGCAGCAGGTGGCTGATGCCGGACGCGGCGGTGGTGAAGGATTCGACCAGGTGCACGCTGGCCGAGGCGCGCGCCGGCGGCAGGCCGAGCACGCTGACCAGCAGGGTGTTGGTGATCACGCCGAAGGCCATGCCCAGTGCGCCATCCACCAACTGGGCGAAAAAACCGATGACGATGAATGGAACGATGGCCTGGAGCTGCTCCGGGCTGAGTTCCGGCAGGGGAAGCATGCGGCGGCTCCGGTCAGTGGGTTCAGGCGGTCGTGTCGGTCGGGCGGGTTCTGGCGCTCATCGTGGTCTTCCCGTGGGCGGCGAAATCCTCACACGCGGCGCGACGGGCGGCAAGACGGCAGTCCGGGCGCTCAGCGGTCCGGCGACCACAGCGCGGCATCCAGTGCGTCGGCATCGGAATGGACGGCGATCACCCGCGCGCCGACAAAGCGGTGTCCCTCGGCAATCAACCGGCGGCGTTGCTCGGCGAAGCCTGCCGAGCCCGGCGGAAAGGCGATGCGGGCACCGGCGCGCAGCACCCGATGCCAAGGCAGGTCGGGATCCTGGTTGCCGGCCAGTGCCCGGGCCACCCGTCGTGCGCCGCGCGGCAGGCCCAGTTGGCGCGCCAGCGATCCGTAGCTGCGCAGGCCGCCGAACGGGATCGCCCGCGTGGCGTCGAGGATCAGCCGATCGAGCTCGGCGGCAGACAGGGCCTTCATGGCCGCGTAGGATACGGCCTCCTTTCGTCAGGCCGAATGATCCATGCAGTCCTTCGAGCAGATCCGCGCGCATGTCGGCGCCGGCTACCGCGTCACCACCAGCGACCCCTACCTGATCGGCATCGAACTGCGACTGGATGACGGTCGCCGCCGGCAGGGCATCTTCCTGACCGAACTGGAAGGCGACGACGGCCGCAAGTACCTGCGCGTGAGCACTTCCATCGCGCCGATGACCGGGCTGGACGCGCGCCGTGCCCTGCAATTCAACTGGCAGCAGCGGATGGGCTATCTGGCGCAGTCCGAACTCGACGGTGTGCCGTACCTGCACCTGTGCGAGAACTGCCCCTACGACGTGCTCGATGCCGGCGAGATCGACCGTCTGGTGATCGAAATCGGCGGCCTCGGCGATACGCTGGAGCGTGCCTTCTCGGCCGGCGGCGACTTGTTCTGAGGCCTCAGGCCAGCAGCTTGCGCACCTTGCCGAGGGCCTCGACCAGGGCGTCGACTTCCTGCTCGGTGTTGTAGAAGGCCAGCGAGGCGCGGCAGGTGGCGGCGACGCCCAGCCATTGCATCAGCGGATGTGCGCAGTGGTGGCCGGAGCGCACCGCGATGCCTTCCAGGTCGAGCAGGGTGGCGAGGTCGTGGGCATGCGCGCCGTCGACCAGGAAGCTGATCACGGCGGCCTTGTCCGCCGCCTGGCCGAGGATGCGCAGGCCGGGGACGGCGGACAGTTGCGCCGTGGCGTAGTCCAGCAATTGGCGTTCGCGCGTCTCGATGGCGTCCATGCCGAGGCCGCTCAGATAATCCACCGCCGCGCCGAGGCCGACGAAACCGGCGATGTTGGGCGTGCCGGCCTCGAACCTGTGCGGCGGATCGTTGAACACCGTGCCCTCGAAGCGCACCTCGCGGATCATCTCGCCGCCGCCGAGGAAGGGCGGCATCGCCTGCAGATGCTCGCGCCGCGCCCACAGCGCTCCGGTGCCGGTCGGGCCGCACATCTTGTGTCCGGTGAAGGCGTAGAAGTCGCAGTCCAGCGCGGCGATGTCGACGCGCCGGTGCGGCACCGCCTGCGAGCCATCGACCAGGGTGGCGATGCCGTGCCGGCGCGCCTCGCGGCAAATCTCCCGCACCGGGTTCACCGTGCCGAGCACGTTGGAGACGTGGGTCAGCGCCAGCAGCTTCACCTGCGGCGTCAGCAGCGCCTGCAAGCGCTCGCGGTCCAGTTCGCCGGTGGCGGTGAGTTCGACCACCTCGATGCGCGCGCCGCTGCGCTCGGCAACCAGTTGCCAAGGCACGATGTTGGCGTGGTGCTCCATGCGCGTGGTGACGATCACGTCGCCGGGCTTGAGTTGCGGCAGCAGCCAGGAATAGGCCACCAGGTTGATGGCGAAGGTGGTGCCGCTGCACAGCACCAGTTCGTCGGCCCGGACGTTGAGGAATTGCGCCAGCTTGCCGCGCGCGCCTTCGTAGGCTTCGGTGGCTTCCGCGCCCAGCGCGTGTACGGCGCGGCTGACGTTGGCGTTGTGCCGGCGGTAGAAGTCGTCGACTGCCTCGATCACCGGCAAGGGCTTCTGGCTGGTGTTGGCGGAATCGAGGTAGATCAGCGGCTTGCCGTGGACCTGACGGGTCAGCAGCGGGAAGTCCGCGCGCACCCGTGCCCAGTCTGCGGCGGCGCTCACAGCGCCCCCGAGGCGTGCAGGCGGCCGTCGAGCTGCGCCGCCAACAGGGCGGCCAGCGCCGAGTCGGCCACGGCGGACAAGGGTTCGCGGCAGAAGGCGACGGTCAGCAGGCGCTGTGCGTCGCGCAGCGGCAGGCCGCGCGTGCGCAGATAGAACAGCGCGCCCGGATCGAGCTGGCCGACGGTGGCACCATGCGCGGCCTTGACCTCGTCGGCGTGGATCACCAGCACCGGCTGGGTGTCGATCTCGGCCTCCTCGGACAGCAGCAGGTTCTTGTTGGACAGGTTGGCCTCGGTGCCGTCGGCACCCTCGCGGATCAGGATGCCGCCGTGGAAAGCGGCCCGCCCGCGCGCCGCGCCGAGGCCGCGCCAGAGCAGTTCGCAGGTGCTGTCGCGGGCGGCGTGATCGACGTTCAGCCGGGTGTCGAGGTGGCGCGTACCGTCGGCCAGCAGCACGCCGTTGGCGGTGGCCTTGGCCTGCGCGCCGCGCAGGGCGATGTTGAGCTCGTTGCGCGACAGGCTGGCACCCAGTTCGAGGTCGAGGCGCTGGTAACGTGCCTTCCCGGCCAGCGTCGCATCGCAGCGATTGAACACCGTCGCCGCCTGCGAATCGTCCTGCACGCGGACGTGGTGCAGCACCGCGCCCTCGGCGAGGCGAACCTGGGCGAACAGGTTGGCGAGGTGGGCATGCCGGCTGCAGGCGAGATGGTGTTCGACCACGCAGAGCTGGGCACCACGGCCGAGTTCGATCGACAGACGCAGGTGCCAGGCGAGGTCGGTGCCCTCGTCGGCGCTGTTGACGCCGACGTGGACCAGGTGGATCGGTGCCTGCGCCTGCACGCCGTCACGCGCACGCAGCACCGCGCCCTCCAGCGCCAGCGCGGCGTTGAGGCGGGCGAACGGCTCGTCGGCGGCGTCGATGCGCTGGGCGAGGAAGTCCAGCGCGCCGGCGTTGTCCTCGCGCAGCGCCTGCGACAGCGGACGCAGCGAGACGCCTTCGGACAGCGCCGCAGTCTGCGACAGCGCCGGGTCATAGCGACCGTTGACGAAGACCAGGCGCGGTGCAGGAATGGCCGCCAGCGCCGGATGGTCGCAGGTCGGGTTGGCGGCGCCGAGCGGGTCGGGCAGGGCGAAGCGGCGGCGCTCGAAAGCCTTCAGCGAGGTGTATTTCCAGCGCTCGCTGCGCGGCGGCGGCAGGCCATCGTGGAGCAGGCTGGCGAAGGCGCTGCGGCGCGCCGCGCCGAGTTGGCCGGCGTCGAGCAGGGCGGCGGGCAGGGCATCGAAACCCTGTCGCAGCGAGTCGAGGAATGGCGTCATGCCGCCTCCGGCGCGACCCGGTCGCGGATCCAGGCGTAGCCGTGTTCTTCCAGTTGCTGCGCCAGTTCCGGCCCGCCGCTTTCGACGATGCGGCCCTGTGCCAGGACGTGGACGTGGTCCGGGCGGATGTAGTCGAGCAGGCGCTGGTAATGGGTGATGACGATGAAGGCGCGGTCGGGGGAGCGCAGCGCGTTGACGCCGTCGGCGACCGCCTTCAGGGCGTCGATGTCGAGGCCGGAGTCGGTCTCGTCGAGGATGGCGAGCTTCGGTTCCAGCACGGCGAGCTGGAAGATCTCGTTGCGCTTCTTCTCGCCGCCGGAAAAGCCCTCGTTGACCGCGCGATGCAGCAGTTCGTCCTTCAGGTGCAGCACCGACAGCTTCTCGCGCACGCGCTTGAGGAACTGCATCGAGTCCAGTTCCGCCTCGCCGCGCGCCTTGCGCTGCGCGTTGTAGGCGGCACGCAGGAAATAGGTGTTGTTGACGCCGGGAATCTCCACCGGGTATTGGAAGGCGAGGAACAGGCCGGCGGCGGCGCGTTCCTCCGGGGCCATCGCCAGCAGGTCCTGGCCGTCGAAGCTGACCGAGCCGGCGCTGGCCTCGTAGCCGTCGCGCCCGGCGAGCGTATAGCCCAGCGTCGATTTGCCGGCACCGTTCGGCCCCATGATGGCGTGGACCTCGCCGGGCTTCACGTCCAGCGAAAAGCCCTTGAGGATGTCGCGTTCGCCGAGGCGGACGTGCAGGTTGTCGATCTTCAGCATGACTTTCCTTCCGTGATGCGGACGCCGACGCCGGTTCGGCGTCGACGCGATGTTCGTTCGACTCAGCCCGCCGTCGCGCGCCGTCGCGCCAGGCTGGCCAGTCCCCAGGCGGCGACTGCGGCCCAGACCGCGTTGAGCACGACGAAGGGCAGCAGGTCGGCCATCCAGGCGGCGATGGCGGCGGCGATGCCGCCGACCAGGTTCAGTGCCAGATAGAGCGGCGAGCGCTCACCGAGCAGGCCGCGCTGGTTCAGCGCGAAGGCCAGCAGCAGCAAGGCGACGCCGACGCTGGCGATGGCATCGGTGGCGCTCATCCGACCGCCCCTTCGAGGCTGACTTCGAGCAGTTTCTTGGCTTCCACGGCGAACTCCATCGGCAGCTCGCGGAATACCTGCTTGCAGAAGCCGTCGACGATCATCGACACCGCGTCCTCCTCGCCGATGCCGCGGGCACGGCAGTAGAACATCTGGTCGTCGGAAATCTTCGAGGTGGTGGCCTCGTGCTCGATGGTGGCGGTCGGATTCTTCACCTCGATGTAGGGAAAGGTGTGCGCGCCGCAGCGCTTGCCGATCAAAAGGCTGTCGCACTGCGTGTAGTTGCGCGCATTGCCGGCCGCGCGCTCGACCTTGACCAGGCCGCGATAGGTGTTCTGGCCGCGCCCGGCGCTGATGCCCTTGGAGATGATCTTGCTGCGCGTGTCCCGGCCGAGGTGGATCATCTTGGTGCCGGTGTCGGCCTGCTGGCGGTGGTGGGTGAGGGCGACCGAGTAGAACTCGCCGGTCGAGCCGTCGCCGCGCAGCACGCAGCTCGGGTACTTCCAGGTGATCGCCGAGCCGGTCTCCACCTGGGTCCAGCTGATCTTGGATTTCACGCCGCGACATTCGCCCCGCTTGGTGACGAAGTTGTAGATGCCGCCGACGCCGTTCTCGTCGCCCGGATACCAGTTCTGCACCGTCGAGTACTTGATTTCGGCGCGCTCCAGCGCGACCAGTTCCACCACCGCGGCGTGCAACTGGTTCTCGTCGCGCATCGGCGCGGTGCAGCCCTCCAGATAGGAGACGTAGCTGTCGTCCTCGGCGATGATCAGGGTGCGCTCGAACTGGCCGGTTTCCGCCGCGTTGATGCGGAAATAGGTGGACAGTTCCATCGGGCAGCGCACGCCCTTGGGGATGAACACGAAGCTGCCGTCGGAGAACACCGCCGAGTTCAGCGCGGCGAAGTAGTTGTCGCCCGGCGGCACCACGCTGCCGAGATAACGGCGGACCAGGTCGGGGTGCTCCTTCACTGCTTCTGAGAAGGAGCAGAAGATCACCCCGGCCTCGGCCAGTTCCTTCTTGAAGGTGGTGCCGACGGAAACCGAGTCGAATACCGCGTCCACCGCCACGCCGGCCAGCTTGGCGCGCTCGTGCAGCGGCACGCCGAGGCGGTCGTAGGTTTCCAGCAGTTTGGGGTCGACCTCGTCGAGCGAGGCGTACTTCTGCTTGGGCGCGGCAAAGTAGCTGATCGCCTGATAGTCGATCGGCGCGATCTCCAGCTTGGCCCAGTCCGGCGGCGTCATCGTCAGCCAGCGGCGATAGGCGGCCAGGCGCCATTCGGTGAGCCATTCCGGCTCTTCCTTGCGCCGCGAGATCCAGCGCACCACGTCCTCGTCGAGGCCGGGCGGCAGGTAGTCGGATTCGATGTCGGTGACGAAGCCGGCGCTGTAGCGGCGGGTCAGGACTTCCTGGAGTTCGATGCTTTCGGCAACCATGTCGGGGCTCGTTTCAGTCCGCCGTCACCACGGACAGCGGGATGGAGGCGGGGGTGCAGGCGGGGCGTTCGCGGCGCATGTCGGCCAGGCTGACTTCGCGCAGGGCCTTCTCGATGGCGGCATTGATGCGCTGCCAGTTGCCGCGCACGCCGCAGTGGGTTTCGTGGTCGCAACTGCCGCCGGCGGCGCACTCGGTCATGCCGATCGGGCCTTCCATCGCGGCGACGATGTCGGCCACGCTGATGCGCTGTGGCGCGCGGCTCAGCCGGTAGCCGCCGTGGGCACCACGGGTGGAGGCGACGAGGCCGGCCTGGGCCAGCGTCTTCAGCAGCTTGGCGACGGTCGGCAGCTCCAGCCGGGCGCGGGCGGCGAGTTCGGCCGCGCTGAGCACGGAACGCGGCTCCTCGGCCAACAGTGCCATGACCGCGGTGGCGTAATCGGTGAGCTTTCCAACCCTCAGCATGGATGCGAGCGATTCTTAAATGGGACCGATATTGTACTGATTGCGTCGCGGCGGGAAAACCCCGCATCGATGCAGGCAGTCATGTCCGGTCGGAAAGTCCCGGAACCGGGTCGCCGGCGCGCCTTCCCCATGCACGGATTGCCGTTGCGCAGGCTTTGCGGCAGGCTTGCCGGCTTGTGCGCGCCGCCGGCGCCGCCCTGGGAACCCGATGAGTCGCGCAATCCGTTCCGCCCGTTCCGCTTCGATGGCTGGCCTGGCCGCGCTGCTGCTGGCGTCGATGGCTGCCGCCGAGCCGTTGCCGGCGCAGTCCGACGCCTGGGCGCTGTGTCGTGGCGGGCCGCTGTTCGACTGGCTCGACCCGGCAGCGCAGGCTGCGCGGCCGCGCGCCGCCGCGCCGACCGACCTGGAAGCCGATCATTTCGATGTCAGCGGCGAGGATGTGTACCGGCTGTCCGGCGATGTCCACCTGCGCCGCGCCGACCAGCACCTGCGCGCCGACCGTCTCGACTACACCCACTCCGCCGCCACCTACCGTGCCGAAGGCGACGTGCGCTACCAGGACCGATCGGTCGCCGTATCCGCCGCCAGCATCGCCGGCGATCTTGCCGCCGACCGCAGTCGCATGGAGTCGCTGCGCTACCAGTTGATCGCCCTGCGCGGCAACGGCGAGGCCGACAGCGCCGAGTTCGTCGGGCCGCGTGGCGATCTGCAGGCGGTGGATTACAGCACCTGCGATCCCGGCCGGCGCAGTTGGTCGCTGCGCGCGCAGACCATGCACCTGGACCGCGAGTCGGGCATGGGCAGCATGCGCAACGCCACCCTGCGGCTGGGCAGGGTGCCGGTGCTGTGGCTGCCCTACGCCAGCTTCCCCATCGACGAGCGCCGTCGCAGCGGCTTCCTGTATCCCAGCCTCGGCTACGACGACAAGAGCGGCATTGACCTGCGCGTGCCGTATTACCTCAACCTCGCGCCGCACTACGATGCCACCCTCAACGCCCGCGTGCTGAGCCGTCGCGGCGTGATGCTGGGCGCGGAGTTCCGCTACCTGGGCGAAAGCCATCGCGGCCAGTTCGAAGGCGACTGGCTGCCCGACGACGATCTCGCCGACCGCGACCGCGGCTACTTCCGCTGGCGTCACCAGGGCGTGCTCGGCCCGGACTGGCGGCTGCTGGCCGACATCCAGAACGTCTCCGACGACCGTTATTTCGAGGATTTCGGCGACTCCCTGCTCAGCGCCAGCACCAGCCTGGTCGAAAGCCGCATCGGCCTGCGCGGCCGTGGCGACTACTGGACCGCCAGCGTCTTCGCGCACGACTGGGACATCACCGACCCGGCCATCGCCGACAGCGCCGCGCCGTTCCGCCGCCTGCCGCGCGCGGTGTTCCGCTACGACCGCCCGCTGGCCGACTGGCTGCGCATCGGCCTTGCCTCCGAGGCGGTGCTGTTCGACCACGACGACCGCCCGGCCGGCAGCCGCTACGATCTGACGCCCTGGCTGGCGCTGCCTCTGGAGCGCGCCTGGGGCTACCTGCGCCCGCAACTGGCCTGGCGGCAGACCGGCTATTCGCTGGAACGCGGCTTCATCGAACGTGGTTTCTCCGACCGCAGCCCCGAGCGCGGCACGCCGATCGCCAGCCTCGACGCTGGCCTGATCTTCGAGCGCGCCACCCGGCTGTTCGGCCGGTCGATGCTGCAAACCCTGGAGCCGCGCCTGTACTACCTGCGCGTGCCCTATCGAAACCAGGACGACCTGCCGCTGTTCGACACCCAGGAGTTCACCTTCAGCTTCGGCCAGTTGTTCCGCAGCAACCGCTTCACCGGCGCCGACCGGCAGATGGACGCCAACCAGGCCACCCTGGCGATCACCACGCGGCTGTTCGAAAGCGACAGCGGCCGCGAGCGGCTGTCGGCCAGTCTCGGCCAGATCCGCTATTTCGACGACCAGCGCGTGCAACTGCCCGGTCGTGCGCCCGGCGAGCGCAGCGGATCGGCCTATGTCGGCGAGCTGGAACTGGCGCTGTCCGAGCGCTTCGGCGTCGGCCTCACCCAGCAGTGGGATCCGCAGATCGACGCCACCACGGTGACCGGCGTGCGTGCCTACTGGCAGGGCACGGCCGGTGCCCTGGTCAACCTCGGTTATCGTTATCGGCGCGGCGCGCTGGAACAGACCGACGCCTCCTTCATCGTGCCGTTCAACCCGGCCTGGCGGCTGGTCGGCCGCTGGAACTATTCGCTGTACGACGCCAGCACGCTGGAAGGCATGCTCGGCGTGGAGTGGGAAGGCTGCTGCATCGCCGTGCGCACACTCGGCCGCCACTACGTGCGCAACCGCGAGGGCGAGAAGAACAATGCGCTCTACGTCGAGCTGGAATTGAAGGGCCTGGGCAGCTTCGGCCGCGATACCGGCGAGTTGCTGCAACGCGCCATCGTCGGCTACGCACGCGACTGATCCGCTCAGCCCGGCGAGAACTTCTCGCCGGCCATGCGGATGCCCCAGATCAGTTCCACCAGGGCGCGGTTGTTGAGCAGCGGCTCGCCGCCGAGGATCAGCCAGTAGCCGACGCCATCGACCCAGAACAGGGTGAAGGTGGTGGAAGGCATCAGCAGATCGATGCTTTCGTGGAAGGACACCGCGCGGCCGGTGCCCTTGAAGCCGCGCTGCTTTTGCCGGGCGACGAAGTCGAAGAAATCGGCAGCGGCGGCGCACAGCGTGTCGGCCTCGTCCTGCGCATAGCCGACGCGGGCCAGGCAGAAGCCTTCGTCGGAGGCCAGTGCCGCCATCCGCGAGCCGGACAGCCCGGCGATGGCGTGCGGCAGATAGTTGTCCAGCGCCACGTTGGGGGCCTGGATCTCGCGGCCGATTTCGTGCAGCCAGGCGCGTCGCAGGCCCTCTTCGAGCACGATTTTGCGTCCGCTGCCGTCCGCCAGCCAGGCGCTGCGCCGCCAGGCCGCGCCGCGTGGGGCCAGGGTTTGCAGCTCGGCGGCGACGGCGTCAGGCGTGCGCTCGGCGAAGGCCAGCAGCGCGCCGGCCGGCGTCAGCATCAGGTAGGGATCGGCGGGCGGGGTCGACATGCGTTCAGTCACTTCAGCCGGATGGCGCATCCTGGAAGGGGTCGATGCCGTGGATCAGTGCCTTCACCAGCATCGCCATGTGGGCGCGGTTGCGCGAATCGGCGTCCATCACGTAGGGCGGCAGGCCGAGGCTGCTCAGTTCGCGCGCCACTTCCTGGCGGATCCAGCCGGAGGCCTCGGAATGGGTGACGCCGACCACCAGGCCGGTCTGGTTGATGAACTCGCGGAACTCGCCGACATAGGTGCGCAGGTCGGCCAGCGGATCGGCGGCGTCGGCCTTCAGCAGCAGCACCAGGCCGAGCGCGTTCTCGGCGACGATCTCCCACATGAAGTCGAAACGCTTCTGCCCCGGCGTGCCGTACAGGTGCACCTGGTCGCCGTTGTCCAGCTTCATCACGCCGTAGTCCAGAGCCACCGTGGTGGTGCGTTTCAGGCGGCGGGTTTCGTCGGAGGCCACGCTTTCGGTGCTGACCACTTCGATGTCGGACAGCGCCTGCACCGCCGTGGTCTTGCCGGCGCCGACCGGGCCGGCGAAAACGAGTTTGTAGACTGCCATGGAGTGCGATGATCCTCAGAAAAGCCGGTCGAGCAGGGATTTGAAGAAGCCGCGTCGGCGCGCATCCGCCGCTGCCGCCGGCAGGGCGGTGGAACCGGTCTCGGGCATCACTTCGGCGACGCCGGACAGCAGCGACAACACGGCAAAGCGGTATACCTCCTGCTCGCGGCCGGGGAAGCGCCGGGTCAGTTCGGCCAGCGACTGCGGTATCCGCGCGGCCAGCGCCGCCAGTTGCAGGTCCAGCGGGCCGACCGCGCCCAACCGGGTGAAGTTGGGCAGGCGTTTCAGCCGCAGCCGCAGCGGGCCCTGCGGACGCAGCGTCAGGCCGTTCAGGCGGGCGGCGGCGAAGTCCCAGCACAGGGTGTCCAGCGGATGGCGCATCCGGTGTTGCAGGTGGCCGAAGCGCTCGCCCACCACTACTTCCGCCTCGGCCGCGGTCAGCGGCTGGATGCTGACCAGGTCGAGGCGCGGCCAGTCGTTGAGCATGCGCAGCAGCATCGGAATGCGGATCCCCGAGGCCAGCCAGCCACAGCGCACGCAGGCGACGAAGGCAACGTCCTTGTTGAACTGCAACAGCACCGCCTCGCCGCCGGCCAGGATGCGTTCGCCGAACTGGATCATCGGCTGTGCGCGCAGTTCCGGAAACACCTTCAACAACGCCGGCAGGGCACCCTGGCGCAGACCGATGCCGCGCGCCGACGGCCGTGTGCGCGACGTCGGCACGTGCGCCGTTGCCGGCTGTCCGGCACCATTGGCGGCCACCGGCGGCGTCGCGCCGCCGCCGTTGGCCAGCGGCTGGTTGAGGCGTTCGGCCAGTTCCAGCGCGCGCCGCCAGGCCGGGATCGGGCCGGCATCGCCGTTGGCCGCTGCGGCAGGGCGAACGGCGCTGGCCGGCGCGGTGGCGGCCGGCGGCTGCATCGACGCCAGTATCTGCGCCATGCCGGCCAGCAACTGGGTGCTGCCGTAGGGCGTTTTCAGGACGATGATCGGCTGTCCTTCGGCGGCGGCCAGCGGGTGGTCCAGCCAACTGCCTTCCAGTTCGCGCGACAGGATGATCGCCGGCCGGCCGTCGAGAAAGGCCAGCAGCCGGGATTCGGCGTCGGCGCTTCGCTGGCGCAGGCCGACGCTGGCGAGGTCGATCATGCAGGCATCGCAGCGCCGCGCTTCGGCGCTTTGTTCGGGCAGGGCCAACTGCGGCCCGCGCGGGATGCGCAGCGCGCCCGCGCCGGGCCAGCGTCGGCCGAGCAGGATTTCCACCGCGCCGGCTTCCGGATCGGAGAGGCCGACCAGCAACAGGCCGCTCATGCGCCGGCACCTTGTTGCAGCGCGTCGGACACCGTGCGCCAGCGCGGCGAGAGTTCGCGCCGCGCCTTGATCAGCGCGCTGCGCGCCAGCATGAAGGCGAGCGTGTCGAGCGCGCCCTCGCAATGGTCGAGAAAGGCCGCCTCGGCGGCGGCGTCGCCGGCCAGCAAGGAAGGAATGACGGCCGTGGCGGCGCGGCGGGAGTCGTTCACGCCGCAACGGATGGCGCGCGTCGGCACGTCCAGCGAGGGCATGGCGAGGATGCTGTAACGCGTGGCGAGGCGACTCACCCGTGGCAATGGCAGACCCATCCGCACTTCTTCCTCGAACGCTTCGATGATGCCCGCCGACAGCCGGGCACCGACCTCGGGCCGCTGCAGCAGGGAGGAAAACCGGCGCTCGTCGGGAGCGCCGGCATGGGCCATGTCGGCCAAGGCGCCCTGGACCGGCTCCGCGCCGTCCAGTTCGCAGGCGATCAGCACGCGCGCTTCATGCGCATCCAGATCGCCGTGGTTGCGCAGAACCCGGCGACCGGCTTGTCGAAACCGCGTTCTGCGCGCCACGTCTTCCATCGGCCATCATTCCAGCAGGGTGTCCATCAGGTCGATCATGAATTCGGCATCCTCGACCGCCATCGCCTCGAAGCCCTGATGGATACCAAGCGCGTCGAGTACCGGTTGTCCGTCCGCCGATCCGGTCAGGCCGACCAGGGAGTCGCGCAGCTTGGCGGCTTCGCCTTCGATGCGCGGATGCACCAGTATCACATGGCTGATGTCGGCCAGTTTGCTCTCGATCAAGGGCTTGAGCTGGGCCTTGGTCAGCCGCGACAGCGAGTTGAACGCCTCGGCCAGCATGAAGCAGGCGTCGACCTCGCCCTTGATCGCCAGCCGCGCGGCGGCCTGGTAGGACTCCACCACCTGCCAATCGATGTCGGTCTCGGTCAGATCGGCCGGCTCCAGCAGACGCAGGCCGATCAGCTTCACGTCCTTGTTGTCGGTCAGCGCCACCTTGATGCCCGGCTTGAGGTCGCGGAAGCTGTCGACCGGCGACTCGGCGCGGGTGGCGATGACCATCTCGTTGGCCTTGTCGATCGGTCGTGCCAGCGCCACGTAACCGGCGTCGCGGATCATCGAGGCAGCGTCGAAGGGGTTGGCGTAGATGATGTCGGCCTTGTCCTCGGCGATCAGTTGCGCCTGTTCGCTGGCCGAGGCCGGCGTCAGCAGGCGCAGCGACAAACCGGTCTTGCGCTGCATCAGGGTGTTCAGCATGTGCCAGCCGGCGAAGTGCTCGGGGGCGAAGTCCGGCGCGATCAATACGTTGAGATTCATTGCGAGCCCTCCTCGGCGGCCAGCATGTCCTTGTAGCGGGCCTCGGCCTCGGCAATCTTCTTGCGCGAGGGCTCGCGCCGCACCGAGGAATAGCCGACCACCTGGCCGCCGCGACGGTTGGGCACCGCAGTGGCGAAGACCCAGTAGTGCGAGCCGTCCTTGCACAGATTCTTGACGTAGCCGTGCCACTTATTGCCGGCCTGCAGGGTGCCCCAGAGGTCCTCGTAGACGGCGCGCGGGATGTCCGGATGGCGCAGCACGCAGTGCGGCTGGCCGATCAGCTCCTCGCGGGTGTAGCCGGAAATCTCCACGAAGGCTTCGTTGCAATGGGTGATGGTGCCGTTGAGGTCGGTGCGTGAGACGATCAGCCGGCCCTCCGGATAGGGCCGCTCGCGCTGGCTGATCTTCAGCGTGCTGGTACGGCCGTCGTGGTAACGATGCGGGCGCTCCTGAGTGGCGTCAGGAGCGGGCGACAGCGGGGGAAAGCTCATTGCGCATCTCCCCTCAGACCAGTTTGGACAGCGCTTCGGCGGCGCGCTTGATGTCGAGGAACAGAAGGCCGAGCTTGGCATTGCTCTTGGCCAGCACGGTCAGCACCGCTTCGCTGCCCGAGGAACTCATGATCACGTAGCCGTGCTGGCCCTGCAGCAGCACGCGCTCCAGCGAGCCGCGCACCAGTTCGCGCGCGGCGCGGTCGCCGAGCGAGAGCAGGGCGGCCGACATCGCGCCGACGCGGTCCTCGTCCATCCCCTGCGGCAGCGCCGAGGCGATCATCAGGCCGTCGGTGGAGATCAGCGCCGATGCCTCGACATCGGCCGAGGAGCTTTTCAACTCTTCCAGCACCTGCTGGAACATGTCCTTACGCATAGCGGTAACTTCTTGTTTTTGTTCGGAAATTACAATCGACTTGCGGAACGGTCACGGCCCAGGCGGGGGAGGCGTCATGGCAAACGACTTCCGCGCCAACGTGCGCGGATGGACAGCGCCCCCTGCGCTGTCCACACGTTTCGGGTAGTGAGAGGCGGGGATGCATTGCGTTTCGCATCATCCTGCCTCGGTGCCTGTGTAGCCTTTCCCCGTCGCCTCGTCAATCCGACCAACGGGGGACTGTGAGGACGGTCAATCCAGTTCGCGGTGGAAGCTCACCACTTGCGCGCGGCCGGCGTTGCGCAGGTGCTCGGCGAGTTTCTCGGTCAGGTAGACCGAGCGATGCCGGCCGCCGGTGCAGCCGAAGGCGATGGTCATGTAGCTGCGGCTGTCGTTCTCGAAACGCGGCAGCCAGACATCCATGAAACGGGCGATGTCGGCGAAGTAGTCGCGCACGGTGTCTTCTGCGTCGAGGTATTCGCGCACCGCTGCGTCGCGGCCGGACAGCGGGCGCAGGCTGGGGTTCCAGTGCGGGTTGGGCAGGCAGCGGGCGTCGAAGACGAAGTCGGCATCGGCCGGCACGCCGCGCCGGTAGGCGAAGGATTCCAGCAGGATCGACAGCCCCGGCGAGTCGTCGGTGGCCAGTTCGGCGACGATCAGCCGGCGCAACTGGTGGACGTTGAGGTCGCTGGTGTCGAGCACGCGGTCGGCCAGCATGACCAGCGGCTTGAGCAGGCGGCGCTCCTCGGCGATGGCGTCGGCCAGCGGCAGGCCCTGGCGGCTCAGCGGATGGCGTCGGCGGGTGTCGGCGTAGCGCTTGAGCAGGGAGTCGTCGCGGGTGTCGAGGAACACCAGTTGGTGGTCGATGCCCATGGTGCCGACGTCGGCCAGCGCCTGCGGCAGGTGGCCGAGATCCTCGCGCCGGTTGCGCACGTCGATGCCGACGGCGAGGCGCTGCGGCGGGTCCGGGCCGTCCAGCACGCTGCGCACGAAGTCCGGCAGCAGGTCGGAGGGCAGGTTGTCGACGCAGTAGCAGCCGAGGTCTTCCAGCGTCCGCAGCGCCACGCTCTTGCCGGAGCCGGACAGGCCGGAGACCACGGTCAGACGGGGAAGGCGGTTGTTCATGGCGGTCTACCAGGGGGACTGATGGCGCATCTGGTGCGCCTGACGGTCGATGAAGGTCTGCGCGGCGTCCAGTCCCTTGGATTTGAGCACGTGCGAGCGTACCGCAGCCTCCACCAGCACGGCGAGGTTGCGCCCCGGTGCCACCGGCAGGATGATCTGTGGCACGTCGATGTCGAGGATGCGGCGGTGGCCGCTGTCGCCATGCAGGCGGTCGACCGGCTTCGGCTCGACCTGCGGGTCCTGGCGCTCCAGATGGACGATCAGGCGGATGTACTTGTTCCGCTTCACCGCCGTGTCGCCGAACATCTCGCGCACGTTGAGCACGCCCAGGCCGCGCACTTCGAGCAGATCCTGCAGCAGGTCGGGGCAGGTGCCGTCGAGGATGTCCGGGGCGATGTTGGTGAACTCCGGCGCGTCGTCGGCCACCAGACGATGGCCGCGGGTGATCAGTTCCAGCGCCAGTTCGCTCTTGCCGGAGCCGGATTCGCCGGTGATCAGCACGCCGATGGAATACACCTCCATGAACACGCCGTGCAGGGTGATCCGTCGTGCCAGCGCGCGGGCCAGGTGGTATTGCAGGTAGGTCAGCAGCTCGTGGCCGCGTCTTGGCGACACCCACAGCGCGGTGTCCGACTCGTTGGCGATGTCGCGCAGGTCGGAGGGGCAGGTCTGGTCCTTGGTCAGCAGCAGCGCCAGCGGGTTGGCGTTGGCGATCTTGGCCAGGGTTTCCCAGCGCCCGCGCGCATCGAGGCCGTCCAGGTAGGCGATCTCGTCGGTGCCGATGATCTGCACGCGGTTGGCGTAGATGGTGTTGAGGTAGCCGACCAGGGACGGCCGGCGGTGCAGGTGCTCGCCGGATTCGAGCATCCGTGTCTCGCCGCGCTGGCCGGCGACCCAGCGCAGGCCGAGGCGTTCCTTGAGTTGGTCGAACAGTTCGCGGGCGGAAATCCGGGCCTGCATGGCGGCGCGGTCAGGCCGCCGCGGCAGTGGCGTGCCAGTCCGACAGCAGGCGGTGCAGGGCGATGGTGTCCGGCGCGGCGCGCAGGCGGCTGGTGAACTCCGGGTGGCTGAACATCTCGGCCAGTTGCGAGAGCAGCAGCAGGTGCTGGTTGGTGAAGTGCTCGGGCACGCCGAGCGCGAACAGCAGGTCGACCGGCTGGCCGTCCGGGGCACCGAAGTCGATCGGCGTGGCCAGGCGGACGAAGCAGGCGCAGGCACCGGCCAGCGACTGGCTGCGCCCGTGGGGAATGGCGATGCCATGCCCCAGGGCGGTCGAGCCGAGCTTTTCGCGCGCACACAGGCTGTCGAAGATGTTGCGTTCCACCTGGTCGCCCTGGCCATCGGCGAGCAATTGGGCGAGGCGTTCGAGCAGGCGTTTCTTGCTGGTGATGCCGGCGTCGATGACGACGCGACCGGGTGCCAGCAGGTCGATCGGGTGCATGGCGGGTTCTTCGCGCTCTAGCCGAGACTTCCGGTACGAATGGACTGGCCGCCCTGATGGTTGGTGAGCTTTTCCTTCACCTTCAGGACTTGCCGGTCCAGCTTGTCGGCCAGGAGGTCGATGGCGGCGTACATGTCCTGCGCCGTGGAATTGGCGTGCAGGCTGCGGCCGGAGAGGTTCACGGTGGCTTCCGCCTTCTGTTCGAGCTTGTCGACGCTGAGGATCACGTGGGCATCCAGTACATGATCGAAGTGGCGGGTCAGGCGCTCCAGTTTGCTGTTGACATACTCGCGCAGGGCCGGGGTGACGTCGATCTGGTGCCCGGTGATGTCGATACGCATGCTGAACTCCTTGAGGACCAATGCCGCGGGAACGCGCGCCAGGATGTCGTCCGCTGCGGCGGGCGGCGACACGGTTCGGCGGGCGGGTCGCTGCGCGCGGATGGCGCGCCGGCGTCGCCCGGGCCGGGATCAGGCCAGCCGCTGGCGCTCGTTGGATGAGGGGATGTTCATGGCTTCGCGGTATTTTGCCACGGTTCGCCGGGCCACGGTCACGCCCTGGGTCTTCAGCTCGGCGGTCAGCCGGGCGTCGGAAAGCGGGCGGCGCGGGTCCTCCGCTTCCACCAGGCGGCGGATCATGGCCTGGATCGCTGTGCTGGAGGCGGCCCCGCCATCGACGGTGGGCAGGCTGCTGGAGAAGAAGTGTTTCAACTCGAAGGTGCCGCGCGGGGTGTGCAGGTACTTGCGCGTGGTGACGCGGGAAATGGTCGATTCGTGCAGTTCGACCTCCTCGGCGATCTCGCGCAGCACCAGCGGGCGCATCGCCTCCGGGCCGTGGTCGAGGAAGGCGCTTTGCCGGCCGACGATGGCGCGGGCGACGCGCAGCAGGGTGTCGGCGCGGGTTTCCAGGCTGCGGATCAGCCAGCGCGCCTCCTGCAACTGGCCGCGCAGATAGCTGGCGTCGCCGCGCGAGACGCTGCCGATCAGCGATTCGTAATGGCGGTTGATGCCCAGTCGCGGCGTCGAGCCGGAGCCCAGGCTGACTTCCCAGCGCCCGTTGTGGCGAAAGGCGTAGGCATCCGGGGTGATGTACTCGATGCGCCGGCTGGCGTAGGGCGCGCCGGGTTTGGGCGATTGCCGGCGCAGCAGCGCCACGGCGGCGTCGACGGCGGTCACGTCCTCACCGATCTGTCGCGCCAGGCGCTCGATGCCCAGCCGCGCCAGTGCTTCCAGTTCCTCGGCGGCGATGCGCAGCGCCAGCGTCCGGCCGGGGCTGTCCTCGGGCAGCGCCGCCAGTTGCACGCACAGGCATTCGGACAGCGTGCGCGAGGCCACGCCGAGCGGGTCGAAGCGCTGGATGCGATGGCGCAGCGCCTCGATCTCGGCCGCGTCGGCGTCGATCTCCGGGCGCAGCGCGGCGGCCAGCGATTCGGTCGATTCGTGCAGGTAGCCGTCCTCGTCGATGGCCTCGATCACGGCCAGGCCGATGCGCCGGTCGCGCTCCGACATCGGCGTCAGGTTGAGCTGCCAGAGCAGGTGTTCGATCAGGTCGCTCTCGGCACTGCCCTCGACCGCCTCGCGCTCCTCGCCATCGAGGCGCGCGGCGCTGACGGGCACGTCATCCCAGTCGTAGCGCGACTCGTCATGCACGCCGAGGTCGGGGGCGATTTCCGCCTCGGCCGGCGTCTCCTCGCCGTCGTCGTCCGCCTCGGCGGCCTCGTCGGCCGACCAGTCGTCCTCGTCCTGCTGCTCGTCCTCGCGCTCCAGCAGCGGGTTGCTCTCCAGCGCCTGGGTGATCTCCAGTTCCAGTTCCAGCGCCGACAGTTGCAACAGGCGGATGGCCTGGCGCAACTGCGGCGTCAGGGTCAGGCTCTGGCCGAGTTTGAGCTGGAGGCCGGCTTTCATGGCGGGCCTACATGCGGAAGCCGTCGCCGAGGTAGACGCGGCGGACATCGGCATTGGCCAGCAGTTCCTCCGGCGCGCCCTGCGCCAGCACGCGGCCCTCGCTGAGGATGCAGGCGCGCTCGCAGATGCCCAGCGTCTCGCGCACGTTGTGGTCGGTGATCAGCACGCCGATGCCGCGATCGCGCAGGTGGCGGATGATCTTCTGGATCTCGCCGACGGAAATCGGATCGACGCCGGCGAACGGCTCGTCGAGCAGGATCAGCCGTGGCTTGGCGGCCAGCGCGCGGGCGATTTCCACCCGCCGCCGCTCGCCGCCGGACAGCGAGGCACCAAGCTGGTCGGCGACATGGCCGATCTGCAATTCGTCGAGCAGTTGGTCGAGCTCCGCCCGGCGGCCGGCGCGGTCGAGGTCGCGGCGCAGCTCCAGCACGGCGAGGATGTTGTCGGCGACGCTGAGGCGGCGGAACACCGACGGCTCCTGCGGCAGGTAGCCGACGCCGCGACGGGCGCGCTCGTGCATCGGCAGGTGGGTGATGTCGCGGCCGTCGAGCAGGATTTCGCCGGCGTCGGCGGCGACCAGGCCGACCACCATGTAGAAGCAGGTGGTCTTGCCGGCACCGTTGGGGCCGAGCAGGCCGACCACCTCGCCGGCGGCCAGCGACAGGCCGAAATCCTTGACGACTTCGCGCTGACGATAGCGTTTGCGCAGGCCGCGGGCGATCAGCATCAGTCGTCGGCGCGCGGGCTGGCGCTGCGCGGCTCGATGCGCATGTGGACGCGCCCGCCATCGCCGCCGTCGCTGTCGATGTGTCCGTTGCTCAGGTCGTAGCGCACGCGCTCGCCGCGCAGCTCGCCCTCGGGCTGGGTGATGACCACGTCGCCGCTCAGCAGCAGCAGGTCGGCGTTCATGTCGTAGTCGATGCGGGCGGCGCGGGCGTTCATGTGGCCGCCGCTGTCGAGCTGCTGGGCGACGCGGGCCGGGCTGCCGCTGAAGACGATGCGGGTCATCGCGCTGTCGCGGCGGGTGAAGCGCGCCTCGTCGGCATGCAGTTGCAGGCTGCCCTGGGTGATCTGCACGTTGCCGCGCAGGATCGATTCGCTGTTCGCCTCCAGCACCGTCTGGCCGTGGTCGGCCTGTATCTCGATCGGCGCGTTGCGGTCGCTCTGCAGCGCCAGCGCGGCCGGCGCGGCCAGACCCAGTGCCAGGCCGGTGGCCGACAGCAGGGGAAGGAAAACACTAGCGCGGCGTCGGTTCATGCTGGAGGCGGATCCGGGACAGGAGTTCCAGGCTGCGGGTATCGAGATCGCCGCGCAGCCCGTTTGTGGTGAGTATAGAGCCGGGTTGGGTGATGGTCACCGGCGCATCGCTGGCCACCCGGCGCTGGCGTGCGTACAGGTTCAGCGACTGGCCGGACAGGCGCAGCGGTGCCTCGGTGTCCGGCCCGTGCAGCAGCACGTTGCCGACCAGGCGCAGCTCATCGCCCTCGGCATCGACGAAGGCGCGCTCGGCGCGGCTGCGCCAGGTGCCGCCGTCGGCGTCCGGGGTGCTGAAGCGCGGCTGGTCGATTTCCAGCGTGCCCAGATGCGGATGCCGGGCCAGCCGTGGACCGGTGGCGGAAAACGATTCGCGGCCCTGTTCATCGAGGGCGACCAGGTCGAAGTCGAACAGCAGGTAGTCCGAGCGCGGCGGGCCGACCAGCGGTGCCGGTTCGGCGTCGCGGTGCAGGTGCCAGACCCAGACGCTGGTGGCGATGGCGAGCAGGGCCAGCGCCGCCGCCAGCAGCCAGCGCGCCGCCGTCATGGCCGTGGCAAGCCGGCGATCAGCGCCTGCGCCTTGCCCTGCGCGTGCAGCAGGCCGTCGCAGACCTCGCGCACGGCTCCGCGACCGCCTTCGGCGCGGGTCACCCAATGGGTTCGCACGCGCACCCACGGATGCGCGTTGGCCGGCGCAATGGCGAGGCCGGCGATGGCCATGGCGGCGAGGTCGGGCAGGTCGTCGCCCATGAAGGCGGCCTGCTCCGCCGCGATGCCCAGCCGGGCACACAGCGCCGACAGGCTGGCGCCCTTGTCCTTGCTCGCCTGCACCACGTGGGTGATGCCCAGTTCGCGGGCGCGCAGGTCGACGATGGGGCTGTTGCGCGCGGTGATCAGGGCGATGGCGATGCCGGCGTCCTGCGCCAGGCGCAGGCCCTGGCCGTCGTGGACGTGGAACTGCTTGTGATCCACGCCCAGGCTGCTGAAGCCGAGCCCGCCATCGGTCAGCGTGCCGTCCACGTCCAGCGCCAGCAGGCGGATACGCGCGGCGCGCTCGCCGAGGCCCGGCGGCGGCGCGACGGCGGCGAGATCGGCCTCGCTCATACCACCCGCGCCCGCAGCAGGTCGTG
>JBAYTD010000006.1:0-48335 GCA_041675805.1 Lysobacteraceae bacterium | reverse complement strand
TTGCGCAGCCGCTCGGCGATCAGGAACATCACCACCGGCCAGCCGAACAGGAAGCCGATGGCATAGATCATGCCGTCGAAGCCGCTGACGTAGACCATGCCGGCAATGCCCAGGAACGAGGCCGCCGACAGGTAATCGCCGGCAATCGCCAGGCCGTTCTGGAAACCGGTGATGCCGCCGCCGGCGGTGTAGAAATCGGCCGTGGTCTTGGTCCGTCGCGCGGCCCACCAGGTGATGCCCATGGTGGCGGCGATGAATACCAGGAACATGACTATGGCCGGCGTGTTGGCCTGGCCTTCGCCATTGCCCTGCGCCAGCGCGACGCCCGGCAGCAGGCCCAGCATCGTCAGAAAAACCAGGGCGCGGATCATGTCGCGTCCTCCACGATGGCGCGGATCAGCGGATCGAACACCTTGTTGGAGACGCGCACGTAGGCGGCGATCATCAGCACCGCGCTGACCGCCACCAGGGTCGCCGTCAACACGCCGATGCTGGTGGTGAAGCCGGCCCCGATGGGGCGGGCGAACAGCTCGGGGACAAAGGCCAGGGTCAGGATGAACCCGGCGTAGATGACCAGCATCAGGGCGAAGAACGCCAGGCTGACCCGATTGCGCTTGCGCACCAGCAATTGGTATTTCGGATGCGCCAGCACCCGCTTGGTCACTTCCTCTGCATGCATCGACATGGCCGCGTCTCCCTCCCTAGGATGATTGCCGGACACCGTTGCGCAGACCGGGACGGCCCGTCGGACGATGGCGTGGGGGCGAATGTAGAGACTGCCGAAAAACCGGTATAGACGACCTTGGTCGAATGTGGACGGCGGCGGCGGAACGGGCTGCGGAAAGATGCCGACACGCCATCGCGACGCGCCGGAAACGGCACGCCGCGCGGCTCATCGCGGGCGATGTGCGCCTGCCTCGGGCACGGGACGCGCGAGGCGCGGGCTTCAGCCGGCGCGGTAGTTCTGCGGGCCGAGCAGGTCGATGCCGCAGGGCAGTTCTTCGAGCCAGTCGAGGAAGGCCGGGATGCTGCGATCATCCATCGGCAGGCCGTGCTGGGGCACGATCATGCGCGGATCGAGTTCGCGCACCATGGCAACCCAGTAACGGGCGACCCGGTTGGAGGCCATGTAGCGGCGATGGAAGCCGGCCATCGACTGCACATGCGTGGCGAAGTCCCCGACCGGCTGGTACGGCGTGCCGCTGTCGATCATCGAGGCACCGACGTCGCCGGAGAACAGGATGCGGCTGACCGGGTCGTAGAAGCTGAAATTGCCCACCGAGTGCAGGAAATGCGCCGGCAGGGCGCGCAGGAAGCTCTTGCCCAGCGGGATCGCGCCGCCCTCGTCGGGCAGCAGCAGGTAGCGGTCCTCGGCATCGGAATTGCGCTGGTAATGCGGCACGCTGTGCGGCACGAAGCGGCCCCACAGCTTGGAGCAGACCACCTTGGCCTTGGTGTACATCAGCCAGCGGTCGACCGCGCCGATGATGTCCGGATCCTGATGCGAGGCGACGATCCAGGTCAGCTCATTAAGCGGTACGTGGCGTCCCACGGCCAGCGACAGCGGCGTGTACAACAGCGCGCCGCCCGGATCGATCAGGGCCGACTCGGCACCGTCCTGGATCAGGAACTGGTTGGCCTGGACGCCGTCGTCACCGCGCACCAGATCATTGAAGACGATGCAGCGATGCTCGCCTTCCTCGAACAGAACCGTGGACATCGTTCAACCTCTTCGCGCTCGATCAGGCTGCGCAGAGTACCTGGAGGTGTGGCGACGGGTTTTGATCCAGCGCAAATCGCGTTCAGCCACCCAGCAGCAACCACCAGCCGAGCGGATGGTGGGCGCGGGCGACACCGTAGATCCAGCCGAACACGGCCAGCGCGGCGACGAAACACAGCGCCCGACCGAGCCGGCTGCGCGCCCGCTTCAGGGCGAAACTGCCGAGCACCACGTAGACCACCAGCAGGACCAGCTTCAAGGTCAGCCAATGGTTGGCGAACAGCGCGCCGGGCAGGATGGTCAGCAGCATCAGCGCGGCGCTGAGCAAGGTGGTGTCGATGGCGTAGCTGAGCCAGCGCAGCGGTGCCCACATCGCCACCTTCTGCCAGCCGCCAAGGGCGAACAGCCCGCGCAGGGCGAACAGCGAAACGCTGGCCAGCGCGCAGGCGATGTGGACCAGTTTGATCTGCGGGTAGAACTCGATCATCGACGCCTCAGCCGGGCTTGCCGTCGGCGCGCGGGCGACAGTAGATCCACGCCGAGCGCGCCACCCAGGGCAGGAAGGCGACCAGCCAGCCCAGCGCCGACAGCGCCTGCCAGCGCATCGGGTCGGACAGACATTCGGCGAGGATGCGCGTCACGCTGACCAACTGGATGGTGACAAAGGCGAAGGCGGCGACGCCGCCCAATTGCAGCGGCCGACCGGAATGGCCCTGGGTCACCCGCGTCACCATCGCCACCAGCACGCTGCCGAAGAAGCCGACGAACAGGGCGTGCGCCGGGGCACGGCCCAAGAGCCAGTCGCCGCTGGCCAGCAGCCACAGGCTTTGCGCCGCGAACAGCGCCATCGACACCGGCAGCCAGACATAGCCGATGAACAAGACGCGCAACAGCGGCGGCCCGCGCCGCCAGACACCATTGCGCCACAACCAGTGCGCGCTGAGCGCCAGCAGCGGCAGATCGGCCAGCCACAGCCATTCGCGCCACCCGGCCAGATCAAGGCCCAGATGCAGCAGGGCCAGCGCCCACAGCGCCGCCAGCCACGGCATCGGCCGCCAGGCGTAATAGCCGCGCACCACGTTGCCGGCAAAGAACGGGAACATGCGGTGGGCGACGGTGGCGTAGATCGGCAGCAGCACGCCGAAGCCGCCCAGCTTGATCGAGCCCTGCATCCAGCGTGCATCCAGGGTGGCGAGGAAGATCGCGTAGCAGGCCAGCCCGATCACACCCATCGCCACGCCCGCCGCGCAGGACAGCGCATGGCGGTTGCGCAGACGGTCGCGCGCCAGCAGACGCAGCAGCCAGAAACAGCCCAGGGCCCAGCCGAACAGGGTCAGCGCGGCACCCAGCCACAGCGCCGCCATGACTCCACAGGCGGCACCGAGCAAGGTCGCCGCCTGCCCGCCGAGCAGGCCGAGCGCGACCGGCGCGTAATGCCGCCGGCGCAGCTCCGGCTGATTCATCCAGCGCGGGAAAACGGTCAGCAGGAAACCGAAGATGAACGGCGGCAGCACCTGATACTGCATGACAATGGCATGCAGCCAGCCGGCGTAATGCGGCGCGTCCGGCAACGGCGGCCAGCCCCAGCGCACCTCGAACAGCCAGAGCGTCCACCAGACCATCGCCGCCAGCACGTTGAGCGCGCCGATCAGGAACAGCATGCGATGCGGTGCCGCCAGCAGTGTCCGTGCCAGCGCGGAAGACGAAGGGGAAGCGTCGGAGCGGTCCATGCCGATATCCTGAAACATCGCGGCCGGCTTGACCATGACCCAGGTCAGCCGAGCGCCGTTGACGAACCGGGCGATGCCGTCGCCGGTGGCTCAGTCCGGCTCACCCTCGTCGAGCGCGGCCACAGCGCGCGGCGGCGGTGTCAGCGCGGCGCGCAGGAAAGGCACGGTGATGCGGCGCTGCGCGGCGAGGCTGGCCTGGTCGAGGCGATCCAGCAGGGCGGTCAGGCTGCCGAGGTCGCGATCGACGCGACGGAACAGGTAATCCAGCGCGGCATCCTCCAGCAGCAGGCCGCGGGCGCGGGCGCGTTCGGCCAGCACCTGGCGGCGACCGGCTTCGTCCAGCGGTTGCAGGGTCAGGCGCAGGCAATGCGACAGCCGCGAGCGCAGATCCGGCAAGCCGATGTCCAGCGCATCGGGCGACACCCTGGCGGCGTAGACGATGGCCCCGCGCGCATCATGCTGGCGGTTGTGCAGGGCGAACAGGGCACGCTCGGCGTCGGCATGGCCGGCGAGGGCGTCCAGATCGTCGATGCAGACCAGGTCGACGGCCGGCTGGGCGTCGATCAGGCCGACCGCAGCGGGACCGAGCATGGCCAACGGCAGCCAGGCCGCCGACAGACCGGCCTCGCCGGATTCGGCCAGCATGGCGCGCAGCAAATGCGTCTTGCCGCTGCCCTCCGGGCCGTGCAGGTAAACCTTGCCGCGCTCGCCGACCTGCCGCCGCAGCAGGGCCGGCGCGGCGGCGTCGCCGGGCAGGAAGTGCTCGAAACGCTGTTCGGCCGGGGCGCGGAAACCCAGCGGCAACTGTCCGCCGGCGCTCATGCCACCGGCGGTTGCGGCCCGCCGGGCCAGGCGACGGGGTCCGTCTCCGCAGATTGCCCGTCGGCATCGGCGCCGTCGGCCGCGACCGGCGGCTCGAAGGCCGCCACGACCAGCGGATCGGCCTTGACCGGCGCGCCGGCACCATACAGTTCGCTGCGCGTGTAGTGCTCGTGCAGGTAGCGCAGCAGCACCATCACCACCGCCGCCACCGGCAGCGCCAGCAGCACGCCGAGGAAGCCGAACAACTGGCCGCCGGCCATGATGGCGAAGATCACCGCCACCGGGTGCATGCCGATGCGGTCACCGACCAGCAGCGGCGTCAGCACGAAGCTCTCGATGGTCTGGCCGAAGCCGAACACCGCCAGCACCAGGACGATGTGCCACCAGTCGCCGTACTGTACCAGGGCGGCGATCAGCCCGGCACCGACGCCGACGATGGCCCCCAGGTAAGGGATGAAGCTGACCAGGCCGGCCAGCATGCCGATCAACAAGGCCAGATCGATGCCGACCAGGGCGAGGCCGATGGAATAGATCGCACCCAGCGACAGCATCACCATCAACTGCCCGCGTAGGAACGAGGACAGCACCGAGTCGGACTGCCGGGCGAGGCCGGAGATGGTCGGCTCGATGGCGCGCGGCAGCAGGGAGCGGACGCGGGCGACGAGGACATCCCAGTCGCGCAGCAGATAGAAGGTCAACACCGGCACCAGCAGCAGATTGGTCAGCCACAACAGCACCGCCATGCCGGACTTGGACAGCCCGCCGACCACGCTGGCGACCACCCCGCCGGCCTTCTGCCAGTGCGACTTCAAGAGTTCGACCACGCTGCTCGGGTCAAAGCCCTCGATGTCGAAGCCGGTGTGCTCCTTGATCCACGGCAGCAAGGTGTCCTGACCCCAGTTGAGGTAGTTGGGCAGGCGTTCGATGAAATTGCTGACCTGGCGTTCGATCATCGGCAGCAGCAGCAGCACGAACACCACGGCGGCCAGCGTCATCAGGCTGAACACCACGCAGACTGCCGCCGTGCGCGACAGCTTGCGCGCCTCCAGCCGGTCGACCAGCGGATCGCCCAGATAGGCCAGCAGCGCGGCGGCGGCGAACGGGGTCAGGATCGGTGCCAGCAAATAGGTGAAGGCACCCAGCAGCAGGACCAGGCCCAGCAACTGCCATTTCTGCGTGTCGGTCATGCGTTCGGCTCCGGTGGGTTCAGGGCGCTACGGCAACAGGAGGAAACGCTGTGGCGAGTCGGAAAGCGTCAATGCCGACGCCTCCGGATCATCGGCAGCACGCAGCAGGCCGATGCCGGTGACGCCGCGGGAGAAACCACCGATGCCGGCAGCGAGATCGAGATCGAGCAGCAGGCTGTCGCCCTCGGTCGCCACAATGTGCAGGGAATGGACCGTGGACAGGCGCTGCAACTGGCCGATCAGGCGGGCGTAATCCAGCGCCGAGCGCACGCCGTCGACGCGCACGCGGTAGCGCCCGGCCTCGCCGGCGCTGGCGAGGTCGGCCAGGTAGCGCTCGCGCAGGGCACGCGCGGCGAGATCGGCACCGGCGGCCAGCACGACGGCGGAATCGGCGTCGGTGCTGCGCTCGCGGGCCAGCGACTGGCCGTCGTGGATCACCTGCCAGTCGGCCTCCCAGCCGCTGCCCTGGCGGTACAGCCGACCGAGCAGCAACACGCCGCTCTGATAGCGCGCCGAGGCGCGTTGCGCCGCCGCCGTGTCGTTGGCCCAAACCTGGGCGGCGTCGAGCGCGCGCTGGTCCTCCAGATCGAGCAAGGGATAGGTCAGCCGCAGGCCGCGCTGCTGCGCCCGCGCGGTCAGCGCCGCCACCACGCCGGCCTGGGCACTGCCGAGCAGACGCGGGCCGCGACCATCGTCGATGGCCAGCCAGACCAGCGGCTGCGGGCGCGGTTCGGGCCAGATCGGCCGGCCGGCCTCGGCCAGCGCGCGATCCACGCCGAGCGCGTCGAAGCGTGCAATCAGCGTGTTGCGCGACTGCGGCAGGCCATCGACCGTCGCCGCCGTCTGCCGGTAACGGTATTGCACCAGCCAGCGCTCGGCCTGTTCCAGCAGCGGCACGAGTTGCGGATCGGCGGCGGCGGCCGGGTCGCCGGTGCGCTTGACCAGCACCTGGCCCAGCGCCGCCGGCAGGGCGGCCTTGCGATCCGCCTCCGACTGCGAAGCCACCGCCGCCTCGCCCTCGTAGGGGCCGGGCTCCTGCGCCAGCGCCGCCAACGCCGCCAGCGACAGCGCCATCGTCCAACCGATCCTGTTCAGTGCAGCCTGCCAACGCATCGCATCGTTCCCGTTCCGATCAGCGCCCCGCATGGTGCCGAATGCTGGGGCAAGCGTCCATGGCAGGATGAAAGAGGTGTGCCCAAACCTGATTGCCGCAAGCCGTCCGTGACCCTGCTGCAAGCCATTCGTGGTGAGGTACCAGCCGTTCGTGGTGAGGTATCGAACCATGAACGGCGACCCCCAAACCGCTCAGCCTTCGATACCTCAGGCCGAACGGTCGCTCCGAATTCAGGCTCCGGGCAGGCTCCACAAGCACCAAGTGTGCGCCGCAAACCGCCGGCCGCACAGCATGTCGTGGTGAAGTACCAGCCGTTCGTGGTGGGATGCCGCAAGCCGTTCGTGGTGGGCATCAGCCGTTCGTGGTGAGGTATCGAACCATGAACGGCGACCCCCAAGCCGCTCAGCCTTCGATACCTCAGGCCGAACGGTTGCGCCGAATTCAGGCACAGGAAAGGCCGCGCAAACGCGGATTGTGCGCCGCAAACCGCCGCTGCGCAGCATGGCGCTGCCCGATCCTGCCCGCGTCGTGCCCGGCCTCGCCTTGCCGCTGGCGGCGCAAGGGCCGAAAATGCCTGATTGCTCAACGATTGCATTTTCATGATCGACGCCTCGCGTTACCCCCTGCTGGCCGGCATCGACCAGGCTGCCGAGCTGCGCCAACTGGACGACGACCGCCTGCCCGACCTCGCCGCCGAACTGCGCGCCTACCTGATCGAATCGGTCGGCAAGAGCGGCGGCCATTTCGGTGCCGGGCTCGGCGTGGTCGAACTGACCGTCGCCCTGCACTACCTGTTCGACACTCCGGATGATCGCCTGGTCTGGGATGTCGGCCACCAGTGCTACCCGCACAAGATCCTCACCGGCCGCCGCGACCGCATCCACACCGTCAAGCAAAAGGACGGCGTGGCCCCGTTCCCGCGGCGCGAGGAAAGCGAGTACGACACTTTCGGCGTCGGCCATTCCTCGACCTCGATCTCGGCCGCCCTCGGCATGGCGGTGGCGCTGGCGCGACAGGGCGACCCGCGCCATGTGGTGGCGGTGATCGGCGACGGCGCGATGACCGCGGGCATGGCCTACGAGGCGCTCAACCACGCCGGCGGCATGGAGCCGGAACCCAACCTGATCGTCATCCTCAACGACAACCGGATGTCGATTTCCGAAAACGTCGGCGGGCTGACCAAGATGTTCGGCCGGCTGTCCGCCAATCGCACGCTGAACGCGGTGCGCGAGGGCGGCAAGCGCCTGCTCGGCGACAAGCGCAGCGGTGCCGGGCGCTTCATGAAGCGTTGGGAGGAACACTGGAAGGGCATGTTCGTGCCGTCCACGCTGTTCGAGGAGATGGGCTTCCACTACACCGGCCCGATCAACGGCCACGACCTGCCGGCCCTGCTGCAATCGCTGCGCACGCTGAAGACGCTGAAGGGCCCGCAACTGCTGCACGTGCTGACCACCAAGGGCAAGGGCTACGACCTCGCCGAGGGCGACCAGATCGAATACCACGCGGTCGGCCCGTTCGACCCGTCGGTCGGCGTGGTGAAGAAGTCCGGAGCGGCCAAGCCGACCTACACCCAGGTGTTCGGCGACTGGCTCTGCGACATGGCAGCGGCCGATCCGCGCCTGCTCGGCATCACCCCGGCGATGCGCGAGGGCTCCGGCCTGGTGCGCTTCAGCCGGGAATACCCGGAGCGCTACTTCGACACCGCCATCGCCGAACAGCACGCGCTGACCCTGGCCGCCGGCATGGCCTGCGAGGGTGCCAAGCCGGTGGTGGCGATCTATTCCACCTTTTTGCAGCGCGCCTACGACCAGTTGATCCACGACATCGCGCTGCAGAAGCTCGATGTGCTGCTGGCCATCGACCGTGCCGGCGTGGTCGGCCCGGACGGCGCGACCCACGCCGGCAGCTTCGACCTCAGCTACCTGCGCTGTCTGCCCGACATGCTGGTGATGGCCCCCGCCGACGAGCGCGAATGCCGGCAGATGCTCAGCACCGGCTTCCACCATCCCGGCCCGGCGGCGGTGCGCTATCCGCGCGGCAGCGGCCCCGGCGTCGCCGTCGGCACCGACCTCGACACGCTGCCGATCGGCAAGGCCGAGCTGCGCCGGCGCGGACAGGGCATCGCCCTGCTCGCCTTCGGCGCCCTGCTCGCGCCGGCGCTGGCGGCCGGCGAGGAACTCGACGCCACCGTGGTCAACATGCGCTTCGTCAAGCCGCTGGACGCCGCCCTGATCCGCGAACTGGCGGCCAGCCATCAGGGCCTGGTGACGCTGGAGGACAACGTGATCGCCGGCGGTGCCGGCTCGGCGGTGGCCGAACTGCTGGCCAGCGAAGGACTGAACGCGCCGATCCTGCATCTGGGCCTGCCCGACGCCTGGCTCGAACACGCCAGCCGCGAGCATCTGCTGGCCGAGTGCGGGCTCGACGCCGCCGGCATCAAGGCGGCCGTGCTCAAGCGCTTCCCGCGCGAGCCGCGGATCGCCGGCCGCAGCGCGCAGGGCTGATCCGCCATGCTCGGCGTGCCGGTGTCCTGGCTCAGCCGCGACGGCAGCCGCCAGCACGATGGCGTGCTGCGCCTGGACCAGGGCGTCCTGTGCCTGCAATACCAGGCGCAGTACTGGCATCAGGGTGCCCAGCACAGCGCCGCGCGCGAACTGCGCATCGCGCCCGACGCCATCGTCGCCGCCGCCTACCGGTCCGGCCTGTTCTGGAGCCGGCCGTCGCTGGAGATCCAGTGCTCGGACTTCGCCGCGCTGGCGACGCTGGACGCCGACCAGTCCGGCCATCTCAGCCTGCGCCTGCGCGGCGGCCACCGCAAAGCGGCCAGACTGCTGATTGCCGAACTCAAATCGGCCCAGGCCGAAGCCAGCTTCAAGCGCTGGAGCCGCGAAATGGCGCGCATCGGTGGCGACGACGGGGAGCCGCCCGCGACGCCGTGACGGCGGCGGCGCGGAACCTTTGCCGCGCCGGGCGCTCGAATGCCGCCATGAGCGCCCGCAACCGTTTCGCCAGCGCCCTCGTGCTGGCCCTGATCGTCGGCACCGGCCATGCCGCCGAGCCGCTGCGCACCGATCATCTGTCGTCGCAACTGGTGGCCGAAACCCGCCAGGCCGTGCGCGGCCAGACGCTGCGCCTCGGCCTTCATCTGCAACACGACCCCAACTGGCACACCTACTGGCGCAATCCCGGCGACTCCGGCCTGCCGACGCGCATCGCCCTGAGCCTGCCCGACGGCGTCGACGCCGGCGACATCCAGTGGCCGGCACCGCAGCGCTTCGAACTGTCCGGCATCGTCAACTTCGGCTATGACGAGCGCATCGTGCTGCCGCTGGAAATCCGCCTGCCGGCCGACCTGCCCGGCGAGTCGCTGGAGATCGAGGCCCGGGCAAGCTGGTTGATCTGCGCGGCCGAGTGCATTCCCGGTCGCGGCGAATACCGCCTCAGCCTGCCGCTGGCCGACGCCGCCGAGGCCGATCCGCGCTGGCGCGAAGATTTCGCCCGCGCCCAGGCGCGCCAGCCGTCAAAGCTGCACGCCGACGCCCGTTACCGCGTCGACGGCGAGCGCGTGCTGGTCGAGTTGCGCGGCGACGCGCTGCCGCCGGCCATCGCCGGTTGGGAGGTGTTTCCGGTCACCACGCAACTGGTCGCCAACGCTGCATGGCCGACCTGGTCGCGCATCGCCGGCGGTTTCCGCCTCGCCCTGCCGCGCAGCGAATACTTCGTTGCCGCGCCGCAGCGC
Organism: Lysobacteraceae bacterium; assembly: GCA_041675805.1. Classification (GTDB taxonomy): domain Bacteria; phylum Pseudomonadota; class Gammaproteobacteria; order Xanthomonadales; family Xanthomonadaceae; genus JANNWF01. The sequence continues at coordinate 38,023 of JBAYTD010000006.1, read as the reverse complement.
TTCGAACTGCTGCTGGTGCAGGACGAGCGCGCGCTCGCCATCGACGCCGCCCACACCGCGCCCTGATCCGATCCAACCGACGCCGAAGGAGTCCACATGACCCGCACCGCCCTCACCCTCACCCTCGCCGCCCTGTTCGCCGCGCCGGCCGCCCTGGCGGCCAGCATCGGCGAGGCCGCGCCCGCCTTCACCCTCGCCGACAGCCACGGCAAGTCGCATTCGCTGGCCGACTACCACGGCAAGACGGTGATCCTGGAGTGGACCAACCACGAGTGCCCGTTCGTCAAGAAGCACTACGGTGCCGGCAACATGCAGGCGCAGCAGCGCGCCGCCGTCGCCGACGGCATCGTCTGGCTGACCATCAACTCCTCCAACGTCGGCCAGCAGGGCCACGTCGATGCCGATTTCGCCAACAAGCTGTTCGCCGAGTCCTACCAGGCGGCCAACACGGCCTATCTGTTCGACACCGACGGCGTGGTCGGCCGCGCCTACGGTGCCAAGACCACGCCGCAGATGTACATCATCGATGCCGACGGCGTGTTGCGCTACAACGGGGCCATCGACAGCATCCCCAGCGCCGACCAGGCCGACATCGCCGACGCCACCCAGCACGTCAGCGTCGCGCTGGCCGAACTGGCTGCCGGCAAGCCGGTCGGCGTGCCGCTGACCCAGCCCTACGGGTGCAGCGTCAAGTACTGATCCGGCGTCTGACGCACAAGTCGCAGCCGGCGTCCGAAGCGGGTGCCGGCGCGGCTGAGCAAGGCGCGCTGTCGTGCCGGCGCGGTGACGGTAGACTGCGGGCCTGTTCCATCGGAGAGCCGCCATGCGCGCACGCGTCCTGTCGATCATCCTGCTGCTGGTCCTGCCCTGCTCGCTGGCCTGGGCCGAGGGCGGCACGGCAGCCGGCCATTACATCGTCACCTTCGAGGAGCCGCCGCTGGCCAGCTTCCGCGGCTTCGCCGGCCACGCCGATCCGGCCAGGGCGGCGCTGAAGGCGACCAGCCCGCTGGTCACCGGCGCGGCGCGGCTGGATGTCTCGACAACGGAATCGCTGGCCTACCGCGATTTCCTCGGCCAGCGCCGCGCGGTGCATCTCGACGCCATCGCCCGCCATCTGGGGCGCAAAGTCGCAGCCGAACTGACGCTGGACGTGGTCAACAACGCGGTGCTGCTGAGCCTGGACGCCGACGAAGCGGCGCGGCTGGCCGATCTGCCCGGCGTGCTGCGGGTGGAGCCGGAGTTCATCGCCCGCCCGCAGACCGATGCCGGCCCGCAATGGATCGGTGCCGACCAGGTATGGAGCGGCGCGAGCGGCGTGTCCTCGCGCGGTGCCGGCGTGGTGATCGGCATCGTCGATACCGGCATCAACCGCATGCACAGCTCGTTCGCCGGCGTCGGCCCCGTCGATGGCCATGTCCATGTCAATCCGCGCGGCCGCTTCTTCGGCCTCTGCACGACCGCGCCCTCGCCCTGCAACGGCAAGCTGATCGGCATGTACGACTTCACCCAGTGCACCGGCCAGCACAACACCAGCGGCTGCGATGATCGCGAGCCGAACACCGGCCTCGACCCCGACGGCCACGGTTCGCACGTCGCCTCCACCGCCGCCGGCAACCGCGTCAACGTGTCGCTGAACCTGCCCACCGGCGCGGTGACGCGCAGCCTCGGCGGCGTCGCCCCGCACGCCAGCCTGATCTCCTACAAGGCCTGCGAGGAGGAGGAGGACTGTCGCGGAAGCTGGCTGTTGGCGGCGCTCAACCAGGCCGTGGCCGACGGCGTCGACGTGATCAACTATTCCATCGGCGGCGGCACCCGCGATCCATGGACCACCAGCGATGCGCAGGCGATGCTGGCGGCGCGCGAGGCCGGCATCGTGGTGTCGGTGTCGGCCGGCAACAGCGGTCCGCGCCCCGGCAGCGTCACCGCGCCGGCCAATGCACCCTGGGTGCTGGCGGTGGCCAACAGCACGCATGATCGGGCCATCGTCAACCGCCTGGTCGACCTCTCCGGCGGTGCCGGCACGCCACCCGGCGGCGGCGTGCTGGCCGGCGTCGGCTCCACCCTCGGCTACGGTCCGGCAGCGCTGCGCATCCCCAGCGACTTCCCGCAGTGCAGCCAGGGCAGCGACATCGATTCGCCGCCCAGCGGGGCCAGCAATCCGTGGAACGGCATCGTCTTCAACGGCGAGATCGTCATCTGCGAGCGCGGCGTGCAGGCGCGGGTGGCGAAGAGCAACAACGTGCGCCTCGCCGGCGGCGGTGGAACGGTATTGATCAACACGGCGGCCGACGGCGAGAGCGTGGTGTCCGACGCGCACAGCATCCCCGGCACCCACCTCGGCTATCGCGACGGTGCCGCGCTTAAGGCCTGGCTGGCCAGCGGCAGCGGCCACAGCGGCCGCATCGAAGGCTCGCGCGTGGTCAACGACGCCGCCTTCGCCGATGCGCTGGCGGCATCCAGTTCGCGCGGACCGAACTCGGTGGCCGGCGTGCTGAAGCCGCAGCTGGCGGCACCCGGCACCTCGATCCTCGCCGCCGCCGGCAGCGGCAGCGGCTTCGCCTTCCTCAGCGGCACCTCGATGGCCAGTCCGCACGTCGCCGGTGCCGCCGCCCTGCTGCGCGCCGCGCGTCCGGACTGGGACGTGTCCACCATCGATTCCGCGCTCGCCACCACCACCCGCCGGGTGATCCGCGATTCCGACGGCATCGACCTCGCCAGCGTCTTCGCCCAGGGCGGCGGCCGGGTCGACGTGGCGGCGGCGGTCAACGCCGGACTCGGCTTTCCGGTGACCGCGGCGGCCTTCCGCGCGGCGCGCCCGGAACAGGGCGGCAATCCCGCCAACCTCAACCTGCCGGCCCTGGTCAGCGCCAACTGCGTGCGCGAGTGCGCCTTCAGCCGCCAGGTGCGCAACCTGGTCGGTGCCGGCAGTTGGCGCATCGAGGCCGACCTGCCCGACGGCCTGAGACTGAACCTCGACGGCGAGACCTTCCAGCTCGCCGCCGGGCAGACCCGCGACTTGCAGTTCGCCTTCAGCGTGCAGCAGGCACGCCTGTACGGGCAGTCGCTGGAAGGCTCGGTGCGACTGCTGCCGGTCGATGCCGGCAATGCTTCCGCCACGGTGATCCCGGTGTCGCTGCGCGCCAGCGCCGGTGCGGTCAGCGAGCGCATCCAGTTGACCGTGGACAGCGACCGCGGCTTCCGCGACGTCTCCCTGCCCGGCCTGGTCGCCCTGCCCGACGTGCATCCACACGGCAGCAGCCTGGCGACGCCGCGTCGGCGGGCCGAACTGATGCAGCAGGATCCGACCCCCTCCGACGTCTACGACAGCTTCGGTGCCGGCACGATGGTCGAGTTGGTGCGCCTGCCGGCCACGGCGACGCCGCGCACCTGGCGGCTCGACGTTGCGCTGTCCTCCAACGCCATGGATGTCGACCTGTTCGTCGGCCGCGACCTCAACGGCAACGGCCTGCCCGACGCCAACGAGGAACTGTGCCGATCCACCAGTCCCGCCGCCGCCGAACAATGCGGCCTCGACCTGGAAAGCGGCGACACCGAGCAGACGTTCTGGATCCTCGGCCAGAACTGGCAGACGCAAAGTGGCGGCGGGCTGGCCACGGTCAACCTCGACTACACCCTGATCGAACAGTCGCCCGATGGCCGTGGCGCGCTGTCGCTGACGGCAGCAGCCAATGTTCCCGAGCAGGACAGCCTGCCGCTGCGGCTGATCTGGGACGCGCCGGACCTGTTGCCGGGCGAGCGTCGTGTCGGCCTGATCGCCCTGCGCGCCAGCGCCGACGCGCCGCAGCCGTTCGCCAGCATCGTCGTCGAACTGCTGCGCAGCGGCCCGGCCGCACCGGCCGCGCGGGCGCTGGCACCCGGCCGCAGCCAGCCACTGCGCCTGGCCGGCAACAGCGCCGCCGAGCGCCTGTTCATCGACGTGCCGACCAATGCCGCTGCCCTGGTCGCGCGCAGCCGCGGGGCCAGCGACGTCGACCTGTACGCCGCCCACGTCGGCGCGCCGGACGCGCCCGCCATCGCCACCGCGCGCGCAGGCGCAGGCCAGCGCCACCGACAAGACCCTGCGCGTGCAGGGCGCGGCGCTGACGCCGGGGCGCTGGTACCTCACCCCGGTCAACCGCGCCGGCGACGCCGCCGCCTTCGAACTGGACGTGACGCTGGAATACGCCGCCGCGCGCGTCGAACCGCGACCGGGCGCGTACTTCAACCCGGGCAGCGATGGCTCCGGCCTGTTCCTGTTCGCCGTCGGCGAAGCCTGGGGACTGGCCTGGTACACCTACCTGCAGGACGGCTCGCCAACCTGGTACCTCGGCGTCAACGTCCGTCCGGGTGCGCAGCAAGGACTGTGGCAGGTGGATCTGGCGCGCTACCGCTGGAGCCAGGGCCGCGCCGTGGCCACGGTGGTCGGCGAGGCCCTGCTGCGGCTGGACGACCCGCAGCACTTCCGCTTCAACTGGAGCCTCGACGGCGAGACCGGCAGCGAGCCGATGCAGTGGATCGGCGAGAACGCCTGCCCGCAGCAGGGCGGCCAGGCGCTGCCGCTGAGCGGCCTGTGGTACTCGCCGCAACAGCCCGGTTTCGGCTACAGCGTGATCGCCGGGGCGAGCGCGGAAAGCATCGGCGCGTACTTCTACGATGGCCGTGGCATCGCCCGCTGGGTGCTCGGCTCGGTTGCCTTCAACGGCACCACCGAACGCGACATCGCGCTCGACTGGCGCAATGGAAGTTGCCCGCTGTGCGCCTATGCCGCGCCGGTCGTCAGCGCCGGTGCCGGCCAACTGGTGCGTCGCTACGACAGCGCCGCGAGCGGCCATGTCCTGTCCGACATCCGTGGCCCGGGCGCGCAGACCCTGCCAACGCCGACGACCCCGCAATGGTTGATCGACTTGCCGGTGGTGCGGATGTCCGACGCCATCACCTGCCCCTGACCTGCTCCTCTCACAGGCCGCCATGCACGCAATGAACCTCGACACCAAGCTGCCCAAGGTCGGCACGACGATCTTCAGCGTCATGTCGCAACTGGCCGCCGAACACGGCGCGATCAACCTTGGCCAGGGCTTCCCGGACTTTCCCGTGCCCGACGAACTGGCGCAGGCGCTGGCCGAGGCGGTGCGCGCCGGCCACAACCAGTACGCGCCCTCGCACGGCATCGCCGCCCTGCGCCAGGCGATTGCCGATCTGGTCGCCGAGCGCGACAGCGTCCGCATCGACCCCGACGCCTGCATCACCATCACCAGCGGCGGCAGCGAGGCGATCCTCGACGCCGTGCTCGCCGTGGTCCGGCCCGGCGACGAAGTGATCGTCCTCGACCCCTGCTACGACTGCTACGAACCGGCCATCGAACTGGCCGGCGGGGTCGCCATCCACGTGCCGCTGGATCCGGCCAGCTTCACCGTCGACTGGCAGCGCGTGCGCGACGCCATCGGCCCGCGCACCCGCCTGCTGATGGTCAACACGCCGCACAACCCGTCCGGCGCGGTGCTCGCCCAGGCCGACCTGGACGCGCTGGCCGACATCCTGCGCGACACCGATGTCCTGCTGCTCAGCGACGAGGTCTACGAGCACATGGTGTTCGACGGCCGGCGTCATCTGGGCGCGCTGTCGCACCCGGAACTGGCAGCGCGCGCCTTCGTCGTCTCCAGCTTCGGCAAGACCTACCACTGCACCGGCTGGAAGCTCGGCAGCGTCATCGCTCCGCCTGCGCTCAGCCGCGAACTGCGCAAGGTGCACCAGTACAACACCTTCTCCAGCTTCACCCCGGCGCAATGGGCCGTCGCCCACATGCTGACCGCGCACCCGCAGCACCATCGCGAACTGCCGGCCTTCTACCAGCACAAGCGCGACGCCTTCCGCGCCCTGCTCGCGCCCACCGCGCTGAAGCTGCTGCCGGTGGCCGGCGGTTATTTCCAACTGGTCGATTACAGCGCGCTGTCCGACCTCGACGATGCCGCCTTCTGCCGCTGGCTGACCACCGAGAAGGGCGTCGCCGCGATCCCGCTGTCGCCGTTCTATGCCGATCCGCCGGTCGGCCAGCGGCTGGCCCGGCTGTGCTTCGCCAAGCACGCCGAGACACTGGAGGCCGCCGCCAGGCGGTTGCAGACGCCATGAGCGGCCCGCAACGCGACCTGCGCGTCACCCTGGTCCAGGGCGACACGCGCTGGCACGATCCGGCCGGCAACCGCGCCTATTACGCCGACCTGGCGCTGCCGCACGCCGGCCGCACCGACCTGATCGTGCTGCCGGAAACCTTCACCTCCGGTTTCAGCAACGAGGCGCTGCAGCGCGCCGAAGGCATGGACGGCCCATCGGTCGCCTGGATGCGCGAGCTGGCCGCCCAGTGTGGGGCGGTGGTCACCGGCAGCCTGCAATGCCGCGTCGACGACAGGGTGTTCAACCGCATGATCTGGGCGCAGCCCGATGGCGGCATCGAGCACTACGACAAGCGCCATCTGTTCCGCATGGCCGGCGAGCACACCCGCTACGCCGCCGGCGACGCGGCGATCACCGTGTCGCTGCACGGCTGGCGCATCCGGCCGCTGGTCTGCTACGACCTGCGCTTACCGGTGTTCGTCCGCAACCGCTTCGGCATGCTGGAAGACGGGCGGTTCGACTACGACCTGCTGATCTTCGTCGCCAACTGGCCGGCGGCACGCCGCCACGCCTGGCGCACGCTGTTGCAGGCGCGGGCAATCGAAAACCTCAGCTACTGCGTCGGCGTCAACCGCGCCGGCGAGGACGGCAACGGCATCGCCTACAGCGGCGACAGCGCGGCGCTGGACATGCTCGGCCAGCCATTGGTGGAATGCGGCGCACCGGCGCAGGTGGTCGATATCACGCTGTCCGCGAGCGCCTTGGTCACGCATCGCGAGCGCTTCCCCGCCCACCTCGACGCCGACGCCTTCGAGTGCCGCTGAGCGCCCGGCCGGGCACGCCGGCGCTCAGTACGCGAACTGCTCGTTGAGGATGCGCTCCTCCAGGTGCTGCTCGGGATCGAACAGCAAGGTCACCGTGCGCGTTTGCGACTCGCGGATCACCACTTCGATCACGTCGCGCACCTCGGAGGAATCCGCCGTCACGCTGACCGGCCGCTTGTAGTGGTCGAGGATGTCGAAGCGCACCTCGGTGTTGGCGCGCAGGATGGCACCGCGCCAGCGTCGCGGACGGAACGGGCTGATCGGCGTCATCGCCAGCACGTGGCTGTCCAGCGGCAGGATCGGCCCGTAGGCGGACAGGTTGTAGGCGGTGCTGCCGGCCGGCGTCGCCACCAGCACGCCATCGCAGACCAGTTCGTCCAGGCGCACCGCACCGTTCAGAAAAACGCGGATCTTCGCCGCCTGCTTGGTCTGCCGCAGCAGCGAGACTTCGTTGTAGGCCAGCGCGTGCGTGGTGTGGCCGGACTCCGCCTGCGCCTCCATCTCCAGCGGCCGCAGGATGGCCGGATGGGCGCGGGCGATGCGCTCGACCAGATCATCGGGCCGGTGCTGGTTCATCAAGAAACCGACCGTGCCGGCCTTCATGCCGTAGACCGGCTTGCCGAGGCTGCCGTGGCGATGCAGGGTCTGCAACATGAAACCATCGCCGCCGAGGGCGACGATCACGTCGCACTCGGCCGGTGGATGGTGACCGTAGCGCGCGCGCAGCATCCGGATGGACTCCTGCGCTTCCTCGGTACGACTGCCCTCGAAGGCAAGGCGCGGGGGAATCGACATGACGGCTCCGATGGCGGACGGGCGCGGCCGGCGATGCGGAAGGCCGGCCCGACCCTGCCGCAATCTTTTATCACGCAGCGTGTGACTTGGGTATGCGCGGGCGCGGCGGCGGCGCGCCGCCGATCAGCGGAACGGCGGCATCCCGCCCATGCCGCCCATACCGCCACGGCCGCCCATCAGACCCTTCATCCCGCGCATCATGCCCTTGAGGCCGCCGCCGGACAGCTTGGACATCATCTTTTCCATCTGCTGGTACTGCTTGAGCAGCTTGTTGACATCGGCCGGCGTGGTGCCGGAACCGCGCGCGATGCGGGCGCGGCGCGAGCCGTTGAGGGTCGCCGGGAAGCGGCGCTCCTTCTTCGTCATCGAACTGATGATCGCGACCATCCGCAACACCTCACGGTCGTTGACGCGGCTCTTGACCTGCTCGGGCACTGCGCCGATGCCGGGCAGCTTGTCCAGCAGCGAGGACAGTCCGCCCATGTTCTGCATCTGTTCGAGCTGGTCGCGCATGTCGTTGAGGTCGAACTTCTTGCCCTTGACGACCTTCTCGGCCAGCTTGGCGGCCTTTTCCTGATCGACCTTGCGCTCCACTTCCTCGACCAGCGACAGCACGTCGCCCATGTCGAGGATGCGGCTGGCGATGCGGTCCGGATGGAAGACGTCGAGGCCGTCCATCTTCTCCGCCGTGCCGATGAACTTGATCGGCCGGCCGGTGACGTAGCGCACCGACAGCGCCGCGCCGCCGCGGGCGTCGCCGTCGGTCTTGGTCAGCACCACGCCGGTCAGCGGCAGCGCATCGGCGAAGGCGCGCGCCGTGGCGGCGGCGTCCTGGCCGGTCATCGCGTCGACCACGAACAGCGTCTCGATCGGGTCGAGGGCGGCGTGCAGCGCTTTGACCTCGTCCATCATCGCCTGGTCGATGGCGAGCCGACCGGCGGTGTCGACCAGCAGCACGTCGACCATCTGCCGGCGCGCGGCGTCGAGGGCGGCGCGGGCGATGTCGACCGGCTGCTGCTCGGCCGTGCTGGGATGGAAGATCGCACCGACCTGGCCGGCAACGGTTTCCAGTTGCTTGATGGCGGCCGGACGATAGACGTCGCAACTCACCACCATCACCTTCTTCTTGCGCCGTTCCTTCAGCAGCTTGGCCAGCTTGCCGACCGTGGTCGTCTTGCCGGCACCCTGCAGGCCGGCCAGCAGGATCACCGCAGGGGCCGGCGCGTTGAGGTTGAGGTCGGCGGCAGCCGAGCCCATCAGCGAGGTCAACTCGTCACGCACGACCTTGATCAGCGACTGGCCCGGGGTGAGGCTCTTCATCACCTCCTGGCCGACCGCGCGGCGCTTGATGCGCTCCACCAGCGCCTGCACCACGGGCATGGCGACATCGGCCTCGAGCAGGGCCACGCGCACCTCGCGCAGCGCCTCGCGGATGTTCTCCTCGCTGAGCCGGCCACGGCCGCGCAGCCGGTTGACGGTGGTGGACAGACGTTGGCTGAGTGACTCGAACATGCGGGAAACCGGCCTGCGGAAAGGGGCGCGCGAGTATAGCGCAGCCGCCTGTCAAGCCGATTCGCTTGGCGGCTGCGGTATGCGACACTTCCACAGATGACCGCTCTCGCCCTCATCGCCGTGGCGCTGTATGCGCTGGCCTCCTGGCGGCTGGCCGGCGACGGCCGGCTGGTCGATGCCGGGCCGCGCAACGGGCGGCGCAGCGTCGGCCTGCTGCTCGGCGCACTGGCCGTGCTGTTCCACCTCGGCCTGCATGCCAAGGCCTGGCACACAGCCGGTGGCGTCGACCTGGGGTTTTTCTCCGCGCTGTCGCTGGTGTCGCTGGGCATGGCGGCGCTGAGCACGCTGTTCGCCTGGACCCGGCGCTTCGAGGCGCTCGGCGGGCTGGTCTATCCGCTGGCGGCGCTGGGCGTGGCCGCCTATGCCCTGGCCGGTCCGCATCCGGCCGCCGCGCTCGACTGGCCGCTGCAACTGCACGCCCTGCTCGCCCTGCTCGCCTATGTCACCCTGGCGGTGGCGGTGCTGCTGGCGGTGATGCTGTGGGCGCAGGACCGGGCCCTGCGCGGCCGCCGGCTGGACTCGCCGATGCTGCGCCTGCTGCCGCCGCTGACCGAGCTGGAATCGCTGGTGTTCCGCACCATCGCCGCCGGCTTCGTCCTGCTCAGCTTCGCCCTGGTCACCGGCGTGCTGTTCGTCGACGACCTGCTGGCCCAGCACCTGGTGCACAAGACCGTGCTCAGCGTGCTGTCCTGGCTGGTGTTCGGCTTCCTGCTGTACGGTCGGGCGCGTTACGGCTGGCGCGGTCGGCGCGCCGCGCACCTTGCCATCGGTGCCATGGCCCTGCTGCTGCTGGCCTTCTTCGGCAGCAAGTTCGTGCTCGAACTGATCCTGCACCGAGCCTGACGCGATGAGCCCCGACGCCAGCCACGACGAGCGCCGCCGTTACCGCCGCTTTCCGATGATCGCCGGCGTGCGCCTTTATTCGGGCACGGCGATGTGGACCACGGAACTGATCGACGTCTCCCTGCGCGGCGCGCTGGTCGCACGCCCCGCAGACTGGAGCGGCCATCTCGACGCCCTGTTCCGCCTCGACATGAAGCTGGAGAACGGTCCGATCATCGGCATGGGCGTGAAACTGGTCCGCGACGGCGCGCAGGAACTCGGTTTTTCCTGCCAGAAGATCGACCTCGACAGCTTCGCCCGCCTGAAGCGGATGGTGGAGCTCAACCTCGGCAACAGCGAACTGCTGAACCGCGAACTGGCCATGCTCGGCCAGCCGGCCTGAGGCGGCCAGGCACTGCCCGGAATCTGCTGACCGGGCTGCGACCCGGCCTCAACGCTGCGGCAGGGTCACCGTGAAGCGCGCCCCACCCAGTTCCGGCGAGCGGTCCACTTCCAGTTCGCCGTGATAGGCACGGACGATGTCCTGCACGATGGACAGGCCGATGCCGTGGCCGTGCACGCGCTCGTCGCCACGCACGCCGCGTTGCAGCATGTTTTCCACCTTGGATGCGGGAATGCCCGGGCCATCGTCCTCGACCGCGAGGCGCAGGCCGCGCGCGCCGGGCGCGACCGGCGCGACGCTCAGCAGCACGCGCTGGGCGGCCCATTTGAAGGCGTTTTCCAGCAGATTGCCGAGCAGTTCCATCAGATCGCCCTGCTCGCCGTAAAAACGCACCCGCTCGTCGATCTCGAACTCGCAGAACACGCCGCGCTCGGCGTAGACCTTCTCCAGGCTGGTGACGATGCCCTCGGCGATGCCCTCCACCTCCAGCGGCGCGGCGAAACGCTGGTGGCCGGAGGTGGCGGCGCGGGAAAGCTGGTAGGCGACGATCTCGTCCATGCGCTCGACCTGGCGGCGCACCTCCTCGCGCAGCGCGTGATCATCGTCGCCGCTTTCCAGCCGCGTGCGCAGCACCGCCAGCGGCGTCTTCAGGCTGTGGGCGAGATCGCCCAGCGTATTGCGGTAGCGGGTCAGATGCTCGCGCTCGCTTTCGATGAAGGCGTTCAGGTTGTCGGTCAGCGGACGCAGTTCGCTCGGATAATCGCCTTCCAGACGCTCGCTGTCGCCCTGCTCGATGCGACCGACATCGCGGCCGACCAGGCGCAGCGGGGTCAGGCTCCAGCGCACCACCAGTGCCTGCAGGCCGAGCAGCAGCACGCCGGCACCGCCGAGGTAGACCCACAACGCGCGGCGGAACACCAGGATCTGGCGATCCACCACCTGGGTGGACTCGGCAACGAACACGGAAAAGCCGACCGTGCTGTCCGGACTGACTTCCCAGACGATGCCGATACCGAAGCGGTAGATCGGCCCGACCGGGCTGTCCAGCGGGCCGGAAAAAGCCGAATCGCCCGGCTGCATCGGTTGCTCGAACGGCAACTGCCGGCCGGTGGCGGAGTCGGACTCCCAGCGGAAGCTGTCGCCGACGATGGCGGCGTACAGGCCGCTGCTGCCGGGCTGGTCGAAGCGCGGATCGGGCGATTCCGCCGGCGGCACCAGCGCCTTGCCACGGGTGATCTCGATGCCGGCGAGATAGGCGTAAGCGTGGTTCTGCAGGCGCTCGCGGACGCCGGCCAGCACCACCTCGGTGAAGGCGCGGTCAAGCGCGTAGCCGGTCAGGCCGAGGAAGGCGATCAGGCCCAGGCAGGCGGCGACCAGTTGGCGTGCCCGCAATGACAATGCGCGTCCCATGCGTAGGCGGCCGGCGGCGATCCGAAAGCAGCCGCCGGCTCCGGGCTCACTCGTTGCGCGGGATGGCGAAACGGTAGCCGCGACCGCGCACCGTCTCGATCGGCTTGAGGACGCCTTCCGGGTCCAGCTTCTTGCGCAGGCGGCCGATGAAGACTTCCAGCACGTTGGAGTCGCGGTCGAAATCCTGCTGGTAGATGTGCTCGGTGAGGTCGGCCTTGGAGACCAGCTCGCCGGCGTGCAGCATCAGGTATTCGAGCACCTTGTACTCGTAGCTGGTCAGGTCGACCGACTGACCGTCGACGGCCACCGTCTGCGCGGCGAGGTCGAGGTGGATCGGGCCGCATTCCAGTTGCGGCTTGCTCCAGCCGGCGGCGCGGCGCAGCAGGGCGTTGAGGCGGGCCAGCAGTTCCTCGATATGGAAAGGCTTGACCAGGTAATCGTCGGCACCGGCCTTCAGGCCCTCCACCTTGTCCTGCCAACTGGAGCGCGCGGTGAGGATCAGGATCGGGAACTTCTTGCCTTCCGAACGCAGGTGGCGGACCAGGTCCATGCCCGACAGCTTGGGCAGGCCAAGGTCGATGACCGCCACGTCGAAGGGCATTTCGCGGCCCAGGTACAGCCCCTCCTCGCCGTCGCTGGCGGCATCCACCGCAAACCCTTCGCGACGCAGGCGGGCAGTGAGGGTCTCGCGCAACGGCGCTTCGTCTTCAACCAGGAGGATGCGCATCCGTCAGAGTCTCCAAAGTGGCGGGGCGGGGCGCGCGGCGACGGCTCAGTCGCGGTCGCGGGTGCGTCGGACTCGCTCGCGTTCCGCAGCGGCGAGGCGCTCGCGTTCGGCGGCGACGGGAGGACGTTCGCCGCGCTGGGGCGGCATCGGCGCGACGGCTTCGCGCGGTCGGTGGCGTGGATTGTCCTGCATCACCCGTACGCGACCTTCCGGCGTCAGCACCTTCATCCGGTAGATCTGCTGGTCGCCGCGCTGCATCGGGCGGACCTGGAGCACGCGGCCGCCGGTTTCCGCCTCGACCCGGTTGACCGACTCCGGCAGGCGCGCCCGCGCGTCCTCGTCACGACCCGCGGCGGGGCCGGACAGGATGATCAGCACGAGGGCGCAGGAGGCGGCGAGGGCGGGTACGGACTGCATGGATGACGGAATCTTAACCTTGATGACCAGTTGTGCAAGCCCGACATGACTCAAGACACTGTCGGCATCGGCAGGCAGTCTGGGAAGCAGGCGGTGAATCCGTTATGAATTCGTTTGTTGCGCGCGGCCCTGCGGTCAGCTTGTGGCAGGTCAGCGTTGGCAATGCGGACAGAATGCGGTGGCGCGCTGTCCGAGCCGGATGCCGCGCAGCGCTCGGCCGCAGCGGAGGCAGGGCTTGCCTTCGCGGCCATAGGCCAGCAGTTCCTGCTCGAAGTAACCCGGTTCGCCATCGGGGTTGAGGAAATCGCGCAGCGTGGTGCCGCCGCGCTCGATGGCCTGTCCGAGCACGTCGCGCACCGCCCGCGCCAGGCGCGCGTAACGCTCGCGACCGATGCGCCCGGCCGGGCGGCGCGGGTCGATGCCGGCGATGAACAGGCTTTCCGCCGCATAGATGTTGCCGACGCCGACCACCACCGCCTGGTCCATCAGGAAGGTCTTGACTGCGCCGCGCCGGCCGCGCGCCAGGGCGTGCAGATGGTCGCCGTCGAAGGCGTCCGACAACGGTTCCGGGCCCAGGCCGGCGAGCAGCGGATGGGTGTCGCCGGGGGCCTGCCAGAGCAGGGCGCCGAAGCGGCGCGGATCGGTCAGGCGCAGGCAGAGGCCGCCTTCCAGCAGCAGATCGACGTGATCGTGCGCACGCGCCGGGGTGTCCGCCGGCAATACGCGCAGGCAGCCGGACATGCCCAGGTGCCAGATCGCGCTGCCGGCGGCGGTGTCCATCAGCAGGTACTTGGCGCGACGGCGCACCGCCTCGATGCGCTGCCCGGGCAAGCGCTCGCCGATGGCGGCGGGAATCGGCCAGCGCAGGTCCGGGCGACGCAGCCGCACCGCCTGCACCAGGCGGCCGGCGAGATGCGGCGCGATGCCGCGCCGGGTGGTTTCGACTTCGGGCAATTCAGGCACGGGCGGAGACCTTGGACGCCGACGGCGCGGGATGGTATCGCGAACCCGCGGCAGGCATGATGCCGCGTCCCGGATCGGAACAAACGCATGACCTCGCCCGCCCTGGACCCGGCGATCGCCCGCAACACCGACCGTGCGCACGCCTGAACGGCCGCGCAGGCCGCCGCGCGCCGCCGTGCTTGCCGGCCTTCTCGGCGGGTTGTGCGCCCTCGGCAGCGGCGTCGCCGCCGCGCAGTCCGCCGACCAGCGCGCCTACCTGCAACGCTATGACGAGGACGGCGACGGCCGCGTCTCGCTGCGCGAGTTCCAGCAATACCTGATCGCCGGCTTCGACGCCCGCGACCACAACGGCAACGGCATCCTCGACCTCAACGAGCAGCCGCCCGGCACGCAGCGCCGACCGATCAGCCGCGCCGCCCGCCTGCGCGCGCTGGAAGCCGCCTTCCGCCGCCAGGACCGCAACGGCGACGGCTATCTGGACGCCCGCGAACTGGCCGCCCCGCCCGGCTGATCGCCGCTACGGCCTCGGCTTGGCCGGCAACGGGAACGGCGTCACCACCTTCTCGCCGGTGGCGGCGTCGCGGATCGCCAGTTGGCCCTTGCGCTCGACTTCCTCGACGCGGATCACCGCCTGCATCGGCAAATGCAGCCGTTTGGTCTGGCCGAACTCGTCGCGCAGGCGCTCCTCGGTCGGGTCGATGACCAGGCCCTCGCCGGCGTCCCAGACCAGCTCGGCGATCTCGGTGAAGCCCCACAGTGCACTGCTGGCGACGTGGCGGGCGTACAACTCGTAGATGCGACCGCCGTTGTGGAAGACGATCTTGTACAGGGTGCGCGTGCTCATGGCGGCATTGTCCACGACTTCAGTGATGGCGCATGCGCCGGGCGATGGCCGGGCGGGCGAACAGACCGAACAGTACGCCGAGGACGAAACCGGCCAGATGCGCCGACCAGGCCACCGCGCCGAATCCCGGCCCGACGAAGGTGAAGGCCAGTTGCAGCAGCGCCCAGACGCCGATCATCACCGACGCCGGCGTGCGGACGAACTCCAGGAACAATCCCAGCGGCAGCACGAAGCCGAGCTTGGCGCGCGGAAACAGCGCCAGATAGGCACCGATCACCGCCGAAATCGCGCCCGACGCACCCACCACCACCACCCGCGAGACGTCGATCAGGGTCACCGCCGCGAGGTTGGCCAGCGCACCGCCGATCAGGAACAGGAACAGGAAGCGCCACGGCCCCAGGGCGCGCTCGGCGGGCAGGCCGAAGATCACCAGGAACAGCATGTTGCCGACCAGATGCAGCCAGTCGGCGTGGATGAACAGGGCGCTGCCCAAGGTCAGCAGGCGGCCGTCGATCACGGCCGACAGCGGCTCGCCGGCGAACAGGGTTTCCGGCACCGCGCCCCAGTCGCGCAAGAACTGCGCGCGCGGCTCGGGGTCGAGCATGGCCAGCCAGACGAACACCAGCATCGACGCCAGCACCAGGGTCGGTGCCACCCAGGCGATCGGCGGGCGGCGGCGGCTGGGGACGCGGACGAACATCAGGGCCGCTCGATCAGGACCTGCCGCCCGCGCAGCTCCAGCACCACGCCATCGCGGCGAATCTCGCGCAATATCACGCCCTCGGCCAGCCGCGCGCCCTCGACGTGGCGCTGGCCATCGATCATGGCGAAGCGGCGCTGCGGTTCCTCGTTGAACACGTGCATGCTCATCTTCAGCGGCGGCAGGCCCTCGCGCTCGGCGGCGTCCAGATGGTGCAGGCGCGGCAGCCAAGGCAAGTCGGACGCTTCGACCGGTGCCGGCGCGGGCGCTGGTGCGGGCACGGACGGCAGCGGCGATGGCGTGGCCGGCAGGCTGATGCCGGGCGGCATCACCGGCAGCGACTCGCGCTCGGTGGAGGCGAAGTCCGGATCCTGCGGATAGTGCACCGCCGGCGGCGGCGTCGCCGGCTGTGCCGGGGCGGTCGGCACGGAAGACGCCGGCTGACCGGCTGGCGTGGCGGCGGGCGGTGGCGTTTGCGTGACCGGCGATGGCGTTTCCTGCGGCACAGGCGGCGCGGCGACAACTTCCTGCTGGCCGACCACGGGCGGCGCGGCCTGCCGACCCAGCCACCACGCCGCGCCCACCGCGCCGAGGATCAGCAGGACGACCAGGATCACCAGCAGCCAGCGCCAGCCGCTCCCGCGCGCCGACGCGCCGCGCGCCTGCGGCATCGGCGTCAACAGGTCCGGCGCGCGGCCGATTCGCCGCTCCGCTTCGGACTTGCGCAGGGCTTCGAGGATCAGCGACATGGCGGCCTCAATCGAGCACGCTGCGCAGGCGCGGCCCGCCGCGCTCCTCGCTGGTCAGGGCGAGCAGGGTTTCCGGGCCGACGATGCCATCGGGCACCAGACCATGCGCGGCCTGCAGCCGGCGCACGGCGCTTTCCATCGTGGCGTCGAAATACGTCGGGCCAAGCGGATCGGGGCGCAGCATGTCGCGCCGGTGCAGCACGTCGGCCAGCCAGTCCACCGATACGCCGCTGTCGCCCCGGCGGATCGGCATGCTGACGAAGGACGGCGCGCGCCAGACGGCGACGAACTCGCCCAGCCACACGCGCTCCAGTTGCGAGCGCGAGATTTCGTAGGTTTCGCCATCCAGGGCGATGCGGGCGCGGGTTTTCGACAGGCCCAGCAGCACCGCCCACGCTTCGCGGCCATCGGCGGACAGGCGCATCACCACCGGCCGGCGCAGCGTCGACAGCTTGGTCAGGCTGCCCGATCCGCGCAGGCAATAAAGGCCGCTGGCCAGCGCCGCCGGGCAGCGCGCCGCGCTGCGCGCATCGGCCTCCTCGGCGCGCACCGTCCACAACGACAGGAGATGGCTCCAGGCCGGCAGGTTGGTCGGGCCCAGTTCCAGCACCAGCGACTCCAGTTCCGCCGCGTCCAGGCGTCGATGCCGGCCGGGCTCCTCCGCCGCTTCCGCATCGGCCGGCGCGGATTCCTCGCTCGTCGCCTCGGCCTCGTCCGGCGAAAGCTCCGGCACCGGCGCGCGCGGCCACAGCAGGAAGGCGGCGAGCAGGGCCAGCAACAGCAAGCCGATCAACCAGGCCGGGCGCAGCCGGCGCAGGGTGCGGATCATCTTCGGCGGCAGCGCCTCGGCCGCCGCCGCGTCGACCTCGCGCTCGCCGATCTGGTTCAGCGACTTGGCATAGCCCGCCACCAGGGCGCGGTCGGCGATCACGTTGATCAGCCGCGGTACGCCGCCGGCATGGGTGTGCAGGCGACGCAGCGCCAGCCGGGTAAACGGAAAGCGCTGGCAGCCGGCGACGTTGAGCCGATGGCGCACGTAGGCTTCGGTTTCGTCGGCGCTGAGCGGGGTCAGGTGGTAGCGCGCCGTGATCCGCTGGGCGAGCTGGCGCAGATCCTCGCGGGCCAGCAGATTGCGCAGTTCCGGCTGGCCGAGCAGGATGATCTGCAGGAGCTTCTGCGTCGGCGTTTCCAGATTGGTCAGCAGGCGCACCTGCTCCAGCGCCTCGGCCGACAGGTTCTGCGCCTCGTCGATGATCAGCACCACGCGCAGGCCCTGGGCGTAGGCATCGAGCAGGTAGGCGTTGAGCGCGTCGACCAGGCCCTTGAGGCTGCCGCGACGGCCTTCCAGGTCCAGCTTCAGTTCCTCGCCGACGGTTTCCAGCAGTTCGATCGGCGACAGCCGCGGGTTCAGCACCAGGGCGACCCGGGTGTTTTCCGGCAACTGCTCCAGCAACAGCCGGCACAGCGTGGTCTTGCCGGTGCCGACCTCGCCGGTCAACTGCACGAAGCCGCCGCCGCCGCCCTGGCCGATGCCGTAGAGCAGGTGCGCGAGCGCGTCCCGATGGCGCTCGCTCAGGAACACGAAGCGCGGATCGGGCGTGATCGAAAAGGGCGCTTCCTTCAGCCCGTAGTAGTCGAGATACATCGCGTCGATGACGAAACCCGGATACAGACAAAATCGCCAGCGCAACAGGCTGGCGGGAATCGGATCGGCAGGTTACCGGCCTGCCCGACCCGGTTGCGTTAGAAATGGGTTAACCGCTCAGGCCGGGCGGTCGGTGCGCTCCAGCGGCAACTGCGGCTGCGCCAGTTCGATGCGGCCCTCGCCGGCGGTGATCTTCTTGAACTCCGGCCGGCTCACCGACACGTAGCGCTCGTTGCCGCCGATCTGCACCTGCGGCCCATCGGTGACGGCGCGGCCGTGGTCGTCGACGCGCACCACCATGGTCGCCTTGCGACCGCTGTGGCAGATGGTCTTGATCTCCGAGAACGAATCCGCCCAGGCCAGCAGGTACTGGCTGCCCTCGAACAACTCGCCGCGAAAATCCGTGCGCAGGCCGTAGGCCAGCACCGGCACGTTGTGACGGTCGACGATCTCGGTGAGCTGCCAGACCTGGCGCTTGCTCAGGAACTGCGCCTCGTCGACCAGGACACAGTGCAGCCGCCCCTCGCGGGCGATGTCGGCCAGCACCAAGGCTTCGAGATCGTCGCTGGCGGAGAACACCTGGCCCTGCGCGCGCAGGCCGATGCGCGAAGCGACCACGCCCTGGCCGTAGCGGTCGTCCAGGCGCGGCGTCAGGATCAGCGTGCGCATGCCGCGCTCGCGATAGTTGTGCGCGCTTTGCAGCAGATTGGTGGTCTTCCCGGCGTTCATCGCCGAGTAGTAGAAGTAGAGCTTGGCCATGGGCGCAGTTTACCCGCGCCCGTGGCCGCCCCGGCGACGGATCGATCAATCCCCGTCGCCGGCGTCCGCCTCGGCGGCGTCCTCGCTCGGGATCATCGGGCCGACATCGACCACGCCCTGGTGGAAGTTCCACTCCTCGTCCTGCCACTCCCAGTATTTCTCCGGGTGCCAGAGCTTGCGGTCGTAGAACTTGGAGCCGTCGATGGTCTCGATGCCGTTGGCGGTGAACAGGGTGATCTGCAGGTTGCCGGCGCTGCCGGTGCGGCTGCCGGTGACCTTGCTGCGGCCCTGGCGCAGCTTGCTTTCCAGTCGCGGCTTGGCGGCCTGGTCGCCGTACTCCGCATACAGCGCCTCGCCCAGTTCCAGCGCCCGCGCCCGCTCCGCCTCGGTCAGCTCGGCCCAGTACGCCTCGCGCTTGGCCAGCATCATGCGGAAATGCCGCTCGGCGGCGAGGTCCATCCAGGCATAGGCGGCGGCGCGGTCCTGCGCGACGTCCTCGGCACCGGTCCACAGCATCTCGGCGATCATCGCCTGCGAGGGCTTGTCGGCATAGCGCGCGGCGCGGCGGAAATACTTCATCGCCTGGCCGATGTCGCCACGGCGGTGCGCCTGCACGCCGAACAGGCGATAGCGCATGTCCGGGTGATAGTCGAGGAAGCCGGAGCTGTTGAGGATCAGCGGATCGGGCGGCTCGGCGGCGGCGACCGGCGCGGTCGCGAGCAGCGCGCAACCGGCAAGACTCAGGGCGAGAAGGGACTTTCGAATCATGGCGGCGGGCGATCCATCTTCAGGGTTGATCGGCAAGGGTAAAGCGGACCCGGCCGGGCGGCCCGTCACGGAGGTCATGCCCGATCCTTCATTTCACACCGTGTTCAGATTGCCGGCGCGGACCGCCGCCGCGCGCCGCGCCGGGTAGAATGCGCGTCCGCTTCGCCGCCGTATCGCCGTGCTCAACCCCCCGCAACTCGAAGCCGTGCGCTACTGCGCCGGTCCCCTGCTGGTTCTGGCCGGTGCCGGCAGCGGCAAGACCCGCGTCATCGTCGAAAAGATCGCCCATCTGGTCGCCCATCAGGGGCTGGCCGCGCGCCACATCGCCGCCATCACCTTCACCAACAAGGCGGCGCGGGAAATGCGCGAGCGCGTCGGCAAGCGCCTGCCGGCCGAAGCCGCCGGCGAACTCACCGTCACCACCTTCCATGCGCTGGGGCTGCGTTTCCTGCAAATCGAAGCCGAGGCCGCCGGACTGCGGCGCGGCTTTTCCGTGTTCGACAGCGACGACAGCGCCGGCCTGTTGCGCGAACTGCTGCCGCGCGGTGCCAAGCCCGACGCCGTCGACGCCCTGCGCGGCCTGATCTCCCTGGCCAAGAACCAGGGCCTGTCGCCCGAGCAGGCCGCCGCCGCCGCGAAAAGCCCGCGCGAGCGCGAAGCCGCCGACGCCTACACCCAATACCAGTCGCGCCTGTCCGCCTTCAACGCGGTGGACTTCGACGACCTGATCCGCCTTCCGGTCGCCCTGCTGGAGGCCGATCCGGACCGCGCCGCCGCCTGGCGCGAGCGCCTGCGCTACCTCCTGGTGGACGAATACCAGGACACCAACCTCGCCCAGTACCGCCTGCTGACCCTGCTGGCCGGCCCGCGCGGTGCCCTCACCTGCGTCGGCGACGACGACCAGTCCATCTACGCCTGGCGCGGTGCCAACCCGGAAAACCTGAACCAGCTCGGCGTCGACTATCCGCAGCTCAAGCTGATCGCGCTGGAGCAGAACTACCGCTGCACCCGGCGCATCCTGCGCGCCGCCAATACCCTGATCGCCAACAACCCGCACCTGCACCTGAAAAAACTGTGGAGCGAGCACGGCGAGGGCGAGCCGATCCGCGTCTGGCAGTGCCGCGACAACGAGCACGAAGCCGAGCGCGTCGCCGCCGAAATCCATTTCCTGCACACCACCCGCCGCGCCCAATGGGGCGAGTTCGCCATCCTGTTCCGCAGCAACCACCAATCGCGCGCGCTGGAAAAGGCGCTGCAACTGCAACGCATCCCCTACCACCTGACCGGCGGCACCGCCTTCCTGGATCGCGGCGAAGTGAAGGACGCCCTGGCCTGGCTGCGCGTCCTCGCCAACCCGGACGACGACGCCGCCTTCCTGCGCGCCATCGCCGCGCCCAAGCGCGAGGTCGGCAGCACCACGCTGGCCAAACTGGCCGAAATCGCCCGTCACGCCCACCTGCCGCTGTCTCGCGCCGCCGGCCAGATCGGCCTGGTCAAACAACTGACGGCCCGCGCCGGCAGCGGCCTGATGGCGTTTGCCGACCTCATCGAGCAACTGCGCCAGCGCGGGCAGAAACTGTCGCCCGCCGAACTGTGCCGGGAAACCATCGAGCGCAGCGGCCTGCTCGCCGCCGTGCGCGCAGAGTGCAAGGACGAGGCCAGTTTCCAGCGCCGCCGTGGCAACCTCGACGAACTCGCCAACTGGCTGGACAGCGCCAAAGGCGTCGGCCCCGACAGCCTCGCCGCACAACTGGCCCTGATCAGCCACGCCGACCGCGGCGAACCCGGCAACGCCGTCCGCCTGATGAGCCTGCACGCCGCCAAAGGCCTGGAGTTTCCCATCGTCTTCATCGTCGGCCTGGAAGACGGCCTGCTGCCGCACGAGGCCAGCATCGAGGAAGGCCGTCTCGACGAAGAACGCCGCTTGTTCTACGTCGGCATCACCCGCGCCCGCCACCTGCTCACCCTGAGCCACGCCCGCCAGGCCCGCCGCTGGGGCGAACTGCAACGCCTGCAACCCAGCCGCTTCCTCGACGAACTGCCCGCCGACGACCTCCTGCGCGACGGCGACAACAACCCCGCCCACGCCGAAATCCGCCAGCAACGCACCCAGGACCGCATCGCCGCCCTCACCGCCCTGCTCAACGATTGACGCCCGGCCGACCAGGGGCGCAGAACTCTGGACGCACCGTCCACACATGCGCCCGCCACCTCGCTTGCCGCCCCACCCACCCTGTGCGAGGATCGCGCATCGTGTCACCACCTGAACCGGAAATACGGGCGGATTAGGCAGTGGGATTAGGCAGCGGAATCCGACAACTACTTGATCGAAGATCAGATTTTTCCTGGGCGCGGTGCGGCATCGTGGATTAGGTTGCAGGATTACACAGCGTTTTATCACCTAATTGTAGTTAGGCCCTGGATGAAACATCCTCAGCATTCCAGACCACTAATTGCGGGGCTTGTCGGCGCAACCCTAGCGCCAGCGATCGGGGTGCTCGCCTACTCAATGGCTGCTGCTCAAGCGCTGCCTTCTTCGGCTGATGATTGGTGGGGAGTTGGCCTGCTTCTGCTCATCGTTGGGGTGTTCTCACTCGCAGGTGTTCTCGTGCTTGGCTTGCCCTACGTGCTCTGGTTACGTGGTCGCGTCTGGCTTAGCTGGCTCAATGTCATCGTCGGCGCTGCTGTCGCCGGTATGTTGCACTTGGCCACAATCGGCTGGCTCTTCTCGTGGGACCGTCAGCTGCCCGCATGGCTAGACCTGTGGCCCGGCGTGGTGCTTGGTGCATTGTCCGGGTTAGGATTCTGCGTGGGGGCATGGCCTAACAGTTCATTCAAGCCGACGCCGCTTCGCGGCGCGGCTTAATTCAAGCGTTAGAGGTCACCTGATGCGTGCGGTTGGCTTGATGATGCTTGGATTGGCCGCTGTCCCCGTCCACGGGGAAGAGATCGTGGTTCTGGGTCGCGTAAGCGAGATCGTGCTGCTTCCGGAAGGGCACGCCCGCTGCGAGCCACGGTGCCCAATCGCCGCTGACTCCACGGAGCTGCTCTGCATTTCGAACAGCTGCGGGTGTGGCGAGGCGACCATAGAGGTCGAGGCGGTGGTTGTCGGCACTTCCGGGATGCGCAGCCACACTGCGCCTTATCGCCTTGGCGAGTGGTGCTCGGCAGACTTCCCGCTCGATGGTGAGCCGATAATCGTCCGCACCGCGCACGGTGATTCCCAGTGGAGCGCTGTCCACCGCACGGCAGACGGTGAGGTCTGGTTCGAGGTTGCCCCCTTCGATTCGATCGCGGGTATTCCGGTCGCGGAGCTTCCGGCGACTGAAGGTCGCGCCAGCCTTACAGCGTTGCGTGCGGCGGGTGACCTCTAACTGTGTGTTCAAGCGGACCGCTGAGGATATGCTTGGTTCTTCCGGACCGCTGTCGGTCAGCGGCCGCTTAACACGGCGTTGGGCAACTGAATGAGAGGTCATGCAGTGCTGGTACTTCTGTCCGTGCTAGCTACCGGCTGCGCGACCTCGCGAAGCCACGTTGAATTTTGCGCCGTGCTCCAGTATGCGGGCGCCCTTGGCGAACCGTATGGCCTCGTTCGGCTGGCCCCCGAGCTTGATGCTGACCTGCGGGCACTGCTCCCCGCGGAGCGCTCGAGCGACTACATCTGTTGGTACGCCACCGGTACCGAGATTTTGGCCGCCTACCGGCATGACGGCACTGCAAACTACGGTACCGTCTTCCGTCGCGTATCTGGTGGCTGGGAGCTCTCAGATGAGCCTCCTCGTATCCTGGAGTTACCCAATGCTGGCTTCTAGTCAGTCGCCCAACTGTGTGTTCAAGCGGACCGCTGAGGATATGCTTCGTTCTTCCGGACCGCTGTCGCGCAGCGGCCGCTTAACACGGCGTTAGGCCGCATCGGATGGAACTTCGCGCTCCACAAATCTTGCGCGCCGGTCGCGAACTGATCGACCCGATCTTGCTGCCGTGCGGATTCACGTGGGGACACGGTGCATCCGGCGCGAGCTCCGGCGGCGACTTTGCGTCCGGCTGGTATTCCCGCGACGACCGGACCCTTGAGCTGCACTATCGTTTCTCACTTGGTCTGGTGAGCTATCGCATGGGAGAACTGTGCATAGACCATGCCGATTACATGTCTATTGTTGCGCACCGCGGCCAGAGTCAGTACCCGGGATTCTCGGACGATCCGCTAGATGGGTTCCGCCATCTGGCACACGACCTGGCTTCTCACTGCGCCGCCTTTCTTCGAGGGGTAGACGCTGAGTTCGCTCGCGTCGTAGAGCTGGTAGCCGCCAAACACCAGGGTCGCCGCTTGCCATAGCCGTGAGTTCGGCTAGCATGCGGCCTAACTAATCATTCAAGCCGACGTCGCTCCGCGACGCGGCTTAACTCAGGCGTTAGGCATCCTTGGATGGCTCATGGAAGTACTGCAAGATCCAAAGATCATCCTCCCCCTACTGCTAGCCGGATTTCTGGCTCTCGCCGGTGGAGTCGTTACGCAGCTCATCGCGTCATTGTGGATGTCAAATCATAAAAAGTCGGCACTTAGGGCAGCCCTTATTGCAGAGCTTGAAATCACGCGCGCGAGTCTTGGCTCGGCATTGGCTACCTACAGGCGCGAATTGAAAATCAGCGGTCGCCCCATGCCGGTTGACTTCGCAATTTCCACCCCAGTTTTCGACGCCAATGCTGGACAGCTCGGCTTACTTGGCAAGATAGGGTTGATCTCCTACGTTGTTGCCACATACAACAGCATTAAAACACTCTCTGAGAAAGCAAAACTTTTCAGTTCGGTAGATACTGACGGCGCACCTATATTCGTTTTCAACAACATTCATTGTTATGCAACTTCCACGCACATCCAAGTAATAAAACTGCACAACGCGATGCTTGGTCGGATCCCCAGCGCCAACTTTCTTGAAGGGGAAGTGGAACAGGAAAGCATGAAAATTATGGACCGCGACAGCGCCCTCATTCGATCCGGCCAGTATCACGTCATCATGGAGAGACGATGGACGGATGCCTAACAATTCATTCAAGCCGACGCCGCTTCGCGGCGCGGCTTAATTCAGGCGTTAGACCGGCCTATGGATCACCGCATTTCAGACATCGGCTCTGCGGAGCACTACACATGGGGTGGCGTGTGTGATGGCTGGCATCTGCTTAAAGACCCCACGCTCAGCGTGATCCAAGAACGTGTGCCGCCGCTTTCGGGTGAGGCTCCGCATTTCCACACGCGGGCACGCCAGTTCTTTTATGTTATTTCCGGCGTAGCGACCATGGAATTCGAGAGCGACTCAGTCATGCTCGTCGCTGGGCAAGGGCTTCATGTCCCACCCAACACGCAGCATCGGTTCGTTAATCGCTCGGATGCGGACGTGATGTTCCTTGTCATATCATCACCCACCACAGCCGGCGACCGCATAGATGTGTCGGGGCCGGTCTAACGATCACTCAAGCCGACCACTGGGGAAGTGTTTCATTCAAACCGTGCGCTGTCGTCCAGCGACGGCTTAGGTCTCATGGATCAACTGACTCGCTTACGGAACTGGTACGCCGCTCAGTGCGATGGCGACTGGGAGCACTCGTACGGCATCAAGATCGACACACTAGACAACCCTGGTTGGTTACTTAGTGTTGACCTTGCCGATACTGAGCTCCAAGACAAGGACTTTGAGTCCATATTCCGTGGCCACTCAGAGGACGATTCTGATTGGCTTCACTGCAAGGTAGAGTCCGACAAATTTGAAGCCGCAGGAGGCGTGCCAAATCTCCCAGAAATGCTAGAAGCATTCTTAGTGTGGGCGGGCCATTGAGAGAGATAACAATTCAAACCGACACCACTTCACGACACGACTTAATTCTGCTGTTAGGCCACACGAAGTTCCAATATTAACAAAGGAATTGATTTTATGACATCGCTCGAAGTAGACGATTGGTTCAACGCTGTTCCAGTCACTCAGAAAACCGTATTCGCCGAACTGCGCAGTATGGTGAAATCACTCGGACCTGACATCACTGAGGAGATCAAATGGAGCCGCCCATGCTATTCAACCATACGCGGCATCTTCTGTTACCTGCAGAGCACCAAAATCACGCCACACTAGGCTTTCAACAAGGCGCATCGTTGGATGACCCTGGGAAGATCCTTGAGGGCACCGGCAAGGATATGCGTCATGTCAAGTTCAAGAACGGTGAAAAGATCAACACAACTGCAGTAATCGCACTTCTCAAACAAGCCGCATCTTGACGGATGCGATGTCGGCAGCATCACCAATCAAGCACCTACGAGCAATGACCAGCGTGCGGCCCAACAATTGTGCATGGGCCGAATAAATCTGCAAAACGTCATTGCAGACGAACCCTCATCCGTCCCTGCGGGCCACCTGCCCCGGCCAGCCGGCTTGCATGCCGACTGGCGTTCGCAGGCTCGCAGCGTTGCTGCTCGAAAGCCCTGCTCACCTCGGTGGGAGAAGGAAAAGGCCAGGCGAGTGATGGGGGTGATCAGGAAAATGCTTGCTTTCCCGAGCGTGGGTGCCACTCCGTAGCCCCCGGCGATTTCGGCTGCATCACGCTCCGCAGCAAACTACGGCGCGACATCCAGCGAGGTTGATTCGGCGCTGCGGCCGGCGGCGACGCCCATGCCCATTCCCATGCCGGCACCGCCGGCTGCGCCTGCTCCGCCGCCGCGTTCGGCGGGTTTGCCGGGGTCGGTCGGGCGTTTGCCGCCGCCGCTGATGACGACGCGCATCGGGCCTTGCTCGGGGATCGACAGACTGCTCGGCACCGGGTCCAGGTCGAGGGCCTGGCGGATGAAGTCGCGCAGGGAGGCGACCAAGGCGGAGGTTTCGACGTGGCGGCCGGCGACCATGTCGGTGGCGGCGCTGGCGGCGAGTCGGACCTGTTCCTCGGTGCCCAGCAGGATCACGTCGGACAGCGCCGCTTCGACGGCATCGCGGGTGCGGCGACGGCGTTCGGTGCTGGCGGCGTCGATGTCCAGGGTCTGGTCGGCGGCGGCGCGGCGCAGGTCGCGCAGGTGCGTGGGGTCCACGGTCAGTTCGCCGGTGAAGGACGCGCCCAGCGTCTTGTAGGCGGCGATCAGCGTCTTCAGGCGCTCGTTGATCTGCCGGTTCTCGCGCTCGCGCTTGCGCTGCATGGTCTGCATGAAGACCAGGCGGACGCCGACCATCAGCAGGGTCATCAGCAACAGACCGGTCAGCGTGGTCAGCAGGCCGCTCCAGGAGCTGAAATCGAGTATCCGCGCATGCTGTCGTCGGGATGGTCGGGGGGGCCGCAGTATCGCTCAGTTGCGGGCCTGTCGATCAGGCGGTGTGCGCCGTGTTCAGCCGGCTCGCTTCACCAGGTGGACAGGCCCGCCGCCTCGCCAACGCGGTACCAGAGGCGGCGCAGGAAGCCGTCATCGGCGTGGTGCGCGTAGTCGATGCTGTAGAAGCGCTGCGGCGTGTTGTGCCATTGGCTGTCGAACCAGCGCAGGGCATCGCCGATGGCGGCGTGATCCGCGGCGGCGACGAACTGCACGCTGGTTTCCAGGTTGAGATCGTCTAGGTTGCGGCGGGTGAAGTTGGCCGAGCCGACGATCAGCATCGCCTCGCCGCTGCCGCGATGCAGCAACAATTTGGCGTGGCATTGCTCGCCGTGGGTGTCGCACCAGCGCACCGGCACGCCGGCGGCGACCAGTTCGGCGGCGACCTGCCGGTTGGGCACGCCGTTCTTCTTGCGGCCGAAAGCGTCCTCGTTGGGATCGAGCAGCACGCGCAGGGCGACGCCGCGCGCCTGCGCCGCCTTCAGCGCGGTGACGACATCGCGGTCGGCAAGGTAGAACACCGCCACGTCCAGCGCCTCGCCGGCCTTGGCGGCATCGATGCCGGCGACCAGGGCGCGTCCGATGGCCCCTTCGGTCAATACGCGCAGGCGCGGGCCATCGACCGGGCCGGTTTCATCCGCCAGCGGCAGGCCGGCCAGCGGCGCGCCGGAAAACGCCGCGACATCGGCCTCGCTGGCGATCACGTCGCGCGCGGCGGGGCCGGAAAAGCGCAGCGCGACATTGCCATGGGCGCTGCTGGCGTCGTGCGGATTGGCCGAGGTGACCAGGGCGACCCAGTCATCACCGTGGTCGGCGACCAGGGTCTTGCGGTGATTGGCGCGGAAATTCGCCAACGCCAGCCAACTGCGCAGGGTGACCTTGCCGGCAGCGAAAGGATCGGGCAGCCAGCCGCCCTCGTCGGCATTGCCCAGCCAGCCGCAGCACAGCGCCCACGGCCCGGACCAAGCCGGGTTGGAGGCGCGCAACGCGGCAAGATCGGTGACGACGACCTGCGCCCCGGCGGCGCGCAGGCGCTCTAGATGCGCCGACGGCAGGCCGCCGTAGACGGTGTTGATCGGGTCGGTCAGCACGATCACCCGCAGTCCGGGCACCTGTGCCATGCGGGCGAGCAGCGCGTCGGTCAGCTCGGCGCTGAGCGGGCGATGGGCGTCGCCCTGCGCGGCGGCGAAATCGTTGAACAGGAACATGTCCAGCAACACCAGCCGGCGCGCCTGGCCGATCAGCTCGAAGGCGGCGTCGAAGATGGCCTGTTCGCTGTGGCGCTGGCCGGCGGCGTCGACATACGTGAGGTCGGCGAGGAAGGACACCTCGCTGGCCGCGCGCCAGGGCCGTTCGATGCCGACGCCCGGCGGCAGCGGCTTGTACGCCTGCCACAGCGCGCTGCCCAGCCAGATCAGGCACAGGCCGCCCAGCAGCCACCAGCGACGACAGCGTTTGCGCACGGACGTTCCGGCCGATGAGGGACGATCAGCATGCCACGGCCGCCGTCGATGCGGCGCGAGGATGGTGCGACGCGCCGCCTCGGGCGAGTCTCGACCGCTCAGGCCACCACTACCGGAATCTTGCCGATCCGCGCCTGCCATTCGCGCGGGCCGGTTTCGTGTACCGACACGCCCTGCGAGTCCACCGCAACGGTCACCGGCATGTCCTTGACCTCGAACTCGTAGATCGCCTCCATGCCGAGATCCTCGAAGCCGACCACGCGCGCTGCGCGGATCGCCTTGGACACCAGATAGGCCGAGCCGCCGACCGCCATCAGATACACCGACTGGTGCTTGCGGATCGCTTCCAGCGCCGCCGGGCCGCGCTCGGCCTTGCCGATCATGCCGAGCAGGCCGGTTTCGCTGAGCACCTGCTCGGTGAACTTGTCCATGCGCGTGGCGGTGGTCGGGCCGGCCGGGCCGACGACCTCGTCGCGCACCGGATCGACCGGGCCGACGTAGTAGATGAAGCGCCCGCGCAGGTCGACCGGCAGCGGCTCGCCCTTGTTCAGCATGTCGACGATGCGCTTGTGTGCGGCATCGCGGCCGGTAAGCATCTTGCCGTTGAGCAGCAGCACTTCGCCGGGCTTGAAGCTGGCCACGTCTTCGCGGCTGATCGAGTCCAGATCGACGCGGCGCGCGTTCTGCGGGTTGTAGGTGAGCTTCGGCCAGTCTTCCAGCGAGGGCGGATCCAGCGCCACCGGGCCGCTGCCATCCAGCGTGAAGTGCGCGTGGCGGGTGGCGGCGCAGTTGGGAATCATCGCCACCGGCAGGTTGGCGGCGTGGGTCGGGTAGTCCTTGATCTTGATGTCGAGCACGGTGGTCAGGCCGCCCAGACCCTGCGCGCCGATGCCCAGCGCGTTGACCTTTTCGTACAGCTCCAGGCGCATTTCCTCGATCCGGTTGGATGGGCCGCGCACGGCCAGTTCCTGGATATCGATGGCCTCCATCAGCGATTCCTTGGCCAGCAGCATCGCCTTCTCGGCGGTGCCGCCGATGCCGATGCCGAGCATGCCCGGCGGGCACCAGCCGGCACCCATCGTCGGCACCGTCTTCATCACCCAATCGACGACCGAGTCGGACGGATTGAGCATGGCGAACTTCGATTTCGCCTCCGAGCCACCACCCTTGGCCGCGACGATCACATCGACCTTGTCGCCGGCGACGATCTTCATGTTGACCACGGCCGGCGTGTTGTCCTTCGTGTTGCGGCGCGTGCCGGCGGGATCGACCAGCACCGAGGCGCGCAATTTGTTGTCCGGATGCGCGTAGGCGCGGCGCACGCCTTCGTTGACGGCGTCTTCCAGCGAGCCGGTGAAGCCTTCCCAGCGTACGTCCATGCCGACTTCCAGAAATACCGTGACGATGCCGGTGTCCTGGCAAATCGGGCGGTGGCCCTCGGCGCACAGGCGCGAGTTGATCAGGATCTGCGCCATCGCGTCCCTGGCTGCCGGCGATTCCTCGCGCTCGTAGGCGGCGGCGAGGCTGCGGATGTAGTCGACCGGGTGGTAATAGCTGATGTACTGCAAGGCGTCCGCGATGGACTGGACGAGATCGTCCTGCGTGATCGTGGTCATGGCGGCTTGATGTGGCTGGCGACGAGCCGGCAATTGTACCCTTGCCTGCCGACCGTCCCGGTCCCGACCTTGGTCGCAAGACCCGCGCCGCCATGAGCCCGCCCGACTCGCCCGTGATCCTCCACACCGTCGCCGCCGTCATCGTCAATGGCGTCGGCGAAGTGCTGCTGGTGCGCAAGCGCGGCTCGGCGATCTTCATCCAGCCCGGCGGCAAGAAGGAGCCCGGCGAAGTGCCCCTGCAGACGCTGGCGCGCGAACTGCGCGAGGAACTGGGCGTCGAACCGGACCCCGCCTCGGTGCGCCGGCTGGGCCGGTTCCAGGCCCCGGCCGTCAACGAGCCGGGCTGCCTGGTCCGTGCCGATGCCTATTGTTGCCGGGTGATCGGCGAGCCGCTGGCACAGGCGGAAATCGCCGAGCTGCGCTGGCTGCGGATGGACGGGGAACTGGACGTGACGGTCGCGCCGCTGAGTCGTCTGCATATATTGCCGGCGTTTGCTGCGCTGAATTGCGACGAACCGCCGGATGGAGTTCGTCCGCTGGCGTGAGCTCGCGTCTGCGGGTTCACCGACTCAGCGATTCAGCGATTCAACGGCCCATGCGGCACATGCCCGCCCGCCACCGCATGACGGCGCGCGGAATCGACGTTGCGCTGCGAGTCGTCGAAGAACACGTCGGCACCGAAGGCTTCCAGAAACGGCCCCTTGTCGCGGCCACCGAGAAACAGCGCCTCGTCCAGCCGCACGCCCCATTCGCGCAGGGTGAGGATGACCCGCTTGTGCGCCGGCGCGGAGCGGGCGGTGACCAGGGCGGTGCGCAGCGGCGACTTGTCCGGCGGGAAGGCGGCCTGGATGCGGTGCAACGCGGACAGCACGCCACGGAACGGACCGCCGGACAGCGGCTCGGCGAAGCGCTCGGACTCGTTGCGGGCGAAGGCTTCCAGCCCTTCCTCGGCGGAAATGCGCTCGGACTCGTCGCCGAAGATCACCGCGTCGCCGTCGAAGGCGATGCGCAGTTGCTCGCTGTTCCGCGTCGCCGCCTTGCTGGGCAGGATGGTGGCGGCGGCGGCACCGGCCGCCAGGGCGTTGGCGACATCCTCCTGATGCGCGGACAGGAACAGGTGCGCGCCGAACGGCCGGATGTAGGGAAACGGCGCAGCCCCGTTGGTGAAGGCGGCGCGGACGATGCCGAGGCCGTGATGCTCGATGGAATTGAAGATGCGCAGGCCGGTATCGGCCGAGTTGCGCGACAACAGGATCACCTCCACCGGCGGCAGTTCGGGCTGGTCGTGGGCGTTCAGCGCCAGCAGCTTGCGCACCAGCGGAAAGGCGATGCCCGGCTCCAGCACGGTGTCCTCCTGGGCGCGCTGGAAGTCGGCATAGGCTTCCAGGCCGTCGCGTTCGAACAACTGGTGGCTGTGTTCGAGATCGAACAGGGCACGCGAGGAAATCGCCACCACGAAGCTGCCTTCGGCGGGCACGGCCTCGTGGCCGGGATGGGACTGCATGCGAACTCCTGCGGGCGGCGCAACGAGCGTCGATTATGGCAAACACGCGGCGACCGCCGGCGGACGCCTTCCGCTACACTCGTCCATCCCCGTTCAGATGATCCGGCCATGCCCTTGCAACCGATCCAGACCGACCGCGCCCCGGCCGCCATCGGCCCCTATTCGCAGGCCGTTCGCCATGGCGACACGGTCTATCTCTCCGGCCAGATTCCGCTCGATCCGGCGACGATGGAACTGGTCTCCGGCGACGTCGCGGCGCAGGCGACGCAGGTGTTCGCCAACCTGAAGGCGGTCTGCGAGGCGGCCGGCGGCTCGCTGGAGAAGATCGCCCGGATCGGCATCTACCTGACCGACCTCGGCGACTTCGCCGCCGTCAACGAGGTGATGGCACGCACCTTCGCCGCGCCGTTCCCGGCCCGTTCCACCATCGGCGTGGCGGCCCTGCCGCGCGGGGCCAAGGTCGAGGTGGACGCCATCCTGACGCTGGACTGAGCGCCGGTGAAACAGTCGCCCACCTGCCGCGACGGGCTATGACCCGCTGACGATGTCGGCGGCCGAGGACATCGCCGGGCAGACGCTGGACGGCTTCAAGGGCGTCGGCCCGAAACTGCGCGAGACGCTGGCCAAGGGCGGCTATCGCACCTTGCAGGATCTCTGGTTCCACCTGCCGCTGCGCTACGAGGACCGCACCCGCACCACCGCCATCGCCGAACTCGTCGCCGGCCAGCCGGCCCTGGTCGAAGGCGTGGTCGAGGCGGTCGAGCGCGGCTTCCGCTTCCGGCCGATGCTGAAAGTCGCCCTGCGCGATACGGCGGGCGATCTGTTGACGCTGCGCTTCATCCACTTCCGCGCCAATCAGGCGGCTCAGTTCGGCGTCGGTCGTCGGCTGTCGGCCTACGGCGCGCCGCGCGAGGCCGGCTTCGGGATGGAGATCATCCACCCGGCCTATCGCTTCCTCGACGCCGACGACCAGGCCGTGCGCAGTGATCGGCTGGACCCGGTCTATCCCGCCATCGAGGGCATCGGCGGCGTCGCCCTGGCGCGCCTGATCGGCCAGGCACTGGAGCGGCTGGACGCTGCCGAGGCGGCGCTGGAACTGCTGCCGGACTGGCTGCTGGCCGGGCAGTCCCTGCCCTCGCTGGCGGACGCGCTGCGCTACGTGCATCGGCCGCCGGCGAATGCCGACCTGGCCCTGCTCAGCGCCGGCCAGCATCCGGCGCAGAAACGCCTGGCGCTGGAGGAACTGCTGGCCCACCACCTGAGCCTGCGCCGCCAGCGCATCGCCATCCAGGCCCTGTCCGCGCCGGCGCTGGACGGCCCGGGCGACCTCGCCCGCCGCCTGCGCCAGCGTCTGCCGTTCGCGCTGACCGATGCGCAGGCGCGGGTGCTGGAGGAGATCGGCCGCGACCTGCGTCGCGACTCGCCGATGCTGCGTCTGGTGCAAGGCGATGTCGGTGCCGGCAAGACCGTGGTCGCGGCACTGGCGGCGGCGCAGGCCATCGAAGCCGGGCACCAGGTCGCCCTGATGGCACCGACCGAACTGCTCGCCGAGCAGCACCACGCCACCCTGAGCCAGTGGTTCGCACCGCTCGACATCGACACCGCCTGGCTGACCGGCAAGGTCACCGGCAAGACGCGCCAACAGACCCTGGCGCGGATCGCCGGCGGCGACAGCCCGCTGGTGGTCGGCACCCATGCGCTGATGCAGGAAGGCGTGAGCTTTGCCGCGTTGGCGCTGTGCATCATCGACGAGCAGCACCGTTTCGGCGTGCACCAGCGGCTGGCGCTGCGCGACAAGGGCCAGCACGGTCGCCACGCGCCGCACCAGTTGGTGATGACGGCGACGCCGATCCCGCGCACGCTGGCGATGACCGCCTATGCCGACCTGGATGTCTCGGTGATCGACGCCCTGCCGCCGGGACGCACGCCGGTGCGCACGGTAGCCATCAGCGCCGGCCGCCGCGAGGAGGTGATCGAGCGCATCCGCGTCGCCTGCGGCGAGGGCCGGCAGGCGTACTGGGTCTGCACCCTGATTGAGGAAAGCGAGGAAACCGCGGCCGGCGCGCGCAGTGCCGCACAGGCGGCGCAGACCACCTTCGAGCACCTGCGCGAACGCTTGCCCGAACTGCGCATCGGCCTCGCCCACGGCCGCCTCAAGGGCAAGGAAAAGCAGGCCACGATGGCCACCTTCAAGGCCGGCGAACTGGATTTGCTGGTCGCCACCACGGTGATCGAGGTCGGCGTCGACGTGCCCAACGCCTCGCTGATGGTGATCGAGAACGCCGAGCGCCTGGGCCTGTCGCAACTGCACCAGTTGCGCGGCCGGGTCGGGCGCGGCGCGCAGTCGGCCAGTTGCGCGCTGCTGTACCAGCCGCCGCTGTCGATGCTGGCGCGGCAGCGTCTGGACATCCTGCGCCAGACCACCGACGGCTTCGTCATCGCCGAGAAGGATCTGGAACTGCGCGGCCCGGGCGAGCTGCTCGGCACCCGACAGACCGGCCTCGCCCAGTTCCGCATCGCCGACCTCGGCCGCGACGCCACCCTGCTGCCGCTGCTGCGCGAAGCCGGCGAGCGCCTGCAACGGGAAAGCCCGGCCACCGTCGACGCCCTGATCCGCCGCTGG
Source organism: Lysobacteraceae bacterium (assembly GCA_041675805.1). Taxonomy (GTDB): domain Bacteria; phylum Pseudomonadota; class Gammaproteobacteria; order Xanthomonadales; family Xanthomonadaceae; genus JANNWF01. The sequence goes on along the minus strand of JBAYTD010000006.1, from coordinate 3,972 downwards.
ATCGGTGCCGCCACCCGCTACGCCGAAGTCTGACCGCGCAACGCCCCGCCGCAACGCGACTTTTTCGCCTCCACGCGCGGCGTGGCTGCGGTAGCATCGGTGGAACGTCTTTCTGCCGAGTCGGAATGCTCTCGCGACTGCTGTCCCTGGCATTGCTGCTGACCTGCCTGGCAGGCACTGCGGAGGAGCGCGTGGTCGCCCTGTCCGAGGGCGATGTGCTGCGCCGTTTCACCAGCGAGGAAGGGCTGCCGCAGAACAGCGTCAACGCCATCGTGCAGGACCATCGCGGCTACCTGTGGCTGGCCACCTTCGGCGGCCTGGCGCGTTTCGACGGCAGCGCGTTCCGCGTGTTCCGCAGCACCTCCAGCGGCGGCCCGGCCAGCGACCGCATCCTCTCGCTGCTGCTGGACCCGCAAGAGCGCCTGTGGATCGGCACCGAGGGCGCCGGGGTCAGCCTGCTCGACAACGACGGTTTCCGCCATGTGCCGGTCTGCGGCGCTTCCTGCGAGGTGCGCACGCTGTGGCTGCTCGACGCCGGCACGGTGCTGGCGAACAGCACCTCCGGCGCGTTCCTGATCGACCTCGACAGCCTGCAGGCGCGGCGCGTCGATTCGCTGAGCTCGCACGTCTCCCACGTCGTCCAGGACGCCAGCGGCCGCACCTTCGTCGCCAACGACCACGAGCTGTGGGCGCTCGACCGCCACGGCGCGACACCGATGCCGATGCCGATTCCCGGTGACGCCGAGCCGCTGTTGACGATGTTCTCCCATGACGGGGAGATCTGGCTGTGGCGCTCATCGGGCCTGCTGATCCATGCGCCGGACAGCGGCGGCTGGCGGGCCGGCCCCGCCATGCCGGCCGACATGCTGCCGGTCAAGTTGTTCGTCCACGGCAAGGACATCGTGGTCAGCGCACTGGACGGGCGCATGCACCGCATCGACAGTGAAGGCCGGGTGCTGCCCTTTGCCGACTGGGACGTCGGCGCGGTGCGCTCGGTGTTCAACGACAACGAGGGCAACCTGTGGCTGGGCAGTTCGCAGCGCGGCCTGTTCCGCATCCAGCCCTCGCGGGTGGCCCTGCTCAACGACCGCGACAGCGGCCTGCACCTGCCGGTGCTGCCGATCGCCGGCGACGGCAACGGCGGCCAGTGGCTGGGCATGAGCTGCGACGGCCTGCGCCATCGCCGCGCCGACGGCCGCGTGCGCACGGTATCGCTGCGCACCGGCCAGCATACCGGCTGCCCGTGGTCGATCCACGTCGGCGACGACGGCGGCCTGCTGGTCGGCACGGTGGAAGGCTGGCTGAAGGCGCTGACCGCCGACGGCGAACTGGTCGCCGAGGTCCAGCTCGGCGGCCTGGACCCGGTGCGGGCAATCCATCCGGCCATGGATGGCCGCCACTGGGCGGCGGTCGGCCGCGCCACCTATCTGGTGCGCCAGCGCGGCGACGGCGGCTTCGATGTCGAGACCATGCCGGCACTGGACGGCATCACCATCAACCAGATCACCCCGGCGCGTGCCGGCGGCTGGTGGATGAGCGGCGACCACGGCGTGCTGCGGGTGCAGGACCGACGCATCGTCGAGCGCTGGGGCGTGGAGCAGGGGCTGTCCAGCCGGCTCGCCCGCGCGGTGCTGGAAGAGCCCGACGGCGGCACCTGGATCGGCACCTACGGCGGCGGCCTCAACTACGTCGCCAACCGCCGCGTGCACCATTACCACGCCGGCAACGGCCTGTTCGACGATGTCGTCTCCTGCCTGCTGTTCGACCATCGCGGTCGGCTGTGGAGCAGCGGCAACCGCGGCATCGCCGTGCTCGGCATCGAGCAACTGGCACGCGCCCGCCAGGGCATCGCGCCGGAAGCCATCGGACTGGCCGCCAGCGATGGCCTGCGGCCGAGCGAAACCAATGGCGGCGCGCAGCCGGCCTGTCATCGCGACCGTCGCGGGCGGCTGTGGTTTCCGCTGATTTCCGGGGCCACACGCATCGACCCGGACCGGGCACTGCGCGCCATCGCCCGACCGCTGCATCCGCTGATCGAATCGATCTCGGTCGCCGGCCAGGCGCAGCCGCTGGCAGCTTCGCTGCGGCTGTCGCCGGAAGCGCGCAACATCGCCATCGGCTTCGGCGCGCCCAGCCTCGGCGCGCCGGAAAAGGTGCGCTACCGCTTCCGTCTCGGCAGCCAGTCGGAATGGAGCGACGCCGGCAGCCAGCGATCGGTGCTGTATCCGGTGATGCCCTGGGGCGAGCATGTGTTCGAGGTCGAGGCGCGCAATGCCGACGGCGTCTGGTCGACGCAACGCGCCGCGCTGCGTATCGACCATCCGCAGCCGTTCTACCGCTCACCGCTCACCTGGGTGCTGGCGGCGCTGCTGTTGCCCGGCCTGCTGTTTGCGCTCGGGCGGCTGGCTGCGCGCCACCTCGCCCGCCAGCGCGCCGAGCGCGAAGCGCGGCTGGTCCACCAGCGCACCCGCGAACTGGAGGCGCTGACCCGCATCGATCCGAAGACCGGCATCGCCAACCACCGCCACCTGGTCGACACCATGGGCCGCGCCCTCGACGCCGGTGCCGGCAGCGCCGAGGCGATCTCCCTGCTGCTGCTGGATATCGACGACTTCAAGGCCTACAACGACCACTTCGGCCATCTGGCCGGCGACGAATGCCTGCGCCGCATCGCCCTGGCGATGCAGGCCGAAGTGCGCGGCGACGACCTGCTGGCGCGCTTCGGCGGTGAGGAATTTGCCGTGTTCATGCGCCACGCCGACACCGATGCCGCCCTCGAACTGGCCGAGCGCCTGCGCCGCGCGGTCGCCGCACTGGACATCGAACACGCCCCGGTCGCCAGTTGGGCGATGGTCACCATCAGCATCGGCGTGGTCAGCGACCACATCGCCCGCCAGCCGCGCCTGGAAGACCTGCTCGCCGCCGCCGACAAGGCGATGTACCGCGCCAAGCGCAGCGGTCGCAACCGCGTCGCACGCTGAAGGGGTCGACCATTTTGGATGTTTGAATCCGTGCCGACTGGCTTCACTCGCCTGGCTTTGCGTTGTGGCCTAGTCGACGCGATGACGAGGTGGTGAGAGCGAAGAGCAAGAGCAAAGAGCTAAAAACAAGAGCGCAAGGCAAAGCCGAAGCCGAAGCCGGTTTCGGGCAGGTCGGCTCAAACCGCGAAGCGGTGGAGCCGACAGAGGCTTGAAATCACCTCACCCGTTCGCGCTGAGGTATCGAAGCGCATGCCTGGACACTTCAATACACCGCAGGCGTTTTTGCTCTGAACTGATCGAAGGATCAGCAGGTTTGGGCGGGCGCTTCGATACCTCAGCGCGAACGGGTGAGGAAGGTTGAAAGGCATTTCAGAAGCGCGACAGCCTGTGGTCCACCGGCTTTGGCTCCGGCTTTTGATCTGCAATCCCCTGCATCGCGCCGAGTAGCGCAGGCAAGCGGCGGGAAAGGCGCGAATGTTCGAGGCCATGGATGCGCGAGCTCGGCCGCTGCGCGTCTACGTCGAGCTGTGCTCGAACGCGCCGGCCGCCGGTTGCCGAGCAACGCAGGGGTGAGCCGGGACTTGATGTTTCGCCATCAGGCGGAACATCAAGTCCCGGCGAACGCCCGCACATTTTAATGTGCGGGCAGGTAGGCGTTCCACGGATGGATGCCGGCCTTGACGCTTGTCGAAGGCGATGCGCGGTGCCGGGGTGGCCTTCTCTTTGGTTACTTTCTCTTGGCCATTCAAGAGAAAGTGACTCGGCCGCCGCCGAGGCGGACGAAACCCAAGCCACAAGGCATCAACGGGCGAGTGAAGCCAATCGGATACAGGGTTCAGCCCCCCACGCCCCAAAGATGCTCGGCACATTCAAGCGAACATCGACGTGAACACGACACGCGTCGGCACGCGCCCCAGTCGCCAATCACCAATCACCAACTTGCCCAATCGGGATAGGGGACGGCGGTAGATGACCGCCGTTCCCCTCCCAC